>JBOIDW010000038.1:0-9532 GCA_050740655.1 Gammaproteobacteria bacterium
CGTGCGCGGCGTGCCGATAGACCTCCGGGGAGTGCACGGCGAGTATGGCCGGCGCCCGGTGATCGATGCCGCGGCAAGCGGCCTCGATATTGTCGGTGCGGTAATAATGCGGGTCATCGACACCCACGAGGTGCAGGAGCGCGTCCCCGCGCCGCAGGCTCACGGCCTCATTCAACAGCACCCGGATCCCCATCGCCTCCATGGCCGGGACCATGCGAATGGAGTCATGATTACCCAGCACGGCATAGACCGGGCCTTTGAGCTGCGCCCGTACCCGTTGCAGACCGGCCAGCGCGGGCTCGCAGGGGCCGAAGGTCTTATAGCGGTAATCGCCGGTGAGGATACAAAGGTCATAGTCGAGGTCGCGAACCCGCTCCGCTAAGACGTGCGGAAACGCATCGTCCACGTCCACATGCGGGTCGCTGACGTGCAAGATGCGCAGTCCGTCAAACGGCCGAGGTAGGCCGGCGATGCCCACCTCGTTGTGTGTCAACTGTATCGACCTGGCATTGCGCCGTGCCCGGCCCAGCAGCAAGGCGAGTCGCAGGCTGTTGCGGATCACGCTGTGTACCGAATACCAATTCTCGATGTGGAGCGGCTTCAGGCCTTGGCCGAACACCCAGGCCTCGCGGTCGGTTTCGATCCCCAGGCGCTGCCGCAGATAGGTCATCGTGACGCGGCCGGCGAGCCAGGCGGCAAGCTCTTCCCCAGTCGCGGCGCGGTCCGGCGGGAATCCTTGGCCGCTTGCGCTCTCGCCGCGCGCGAGGGTGTCGGAAGCGGTCTTCGGGAATACCAGTTTTAACATGGCGCGTCCTACCAGCGTTGTTATGGGACCGGCGCTTAACCGTTCTTGCGGCCGGCCACATAATATCAGCAAGTTTCCGGCCAAGGCATCAAAGCGCACCACGGTAGGCGAGCGTGTTGCCGAGGTGCCGGCTCAGGGCATAGCCCTCGGCCCGGAACCGCGCCTCGGTGTCGCGTCTATCGCCGGCCGGGATGTACTCGTGCTCGAACAACACGGCACGCGGCCGGTATCTGGCGAGGTCGAATTGCCGCAACACCGCCAGGTCATGGCCCTCGGTATCGATAGCCAGGACGTCTATGCGCTGGACGCCGTGGCGCTCGATGAGGCTTTGTAGGCGCAGGCAGCGCACCGTCTCCGTGACGATGTAGTCCTCGATGCGCGGCAAGGCCCAGCGGTGGCTCAACAGCACCTCCCGGTGAAAGCTGCCGAGGCCATGGCACCAGCGGGGCAGATAGTCGATCCGCTCGTCGATGCGGTACATCTCGCGCAGACCGTCCCGGTCCGAGATCGCGGCCTGCTCGAGCGTCAACTGAGGATAATCCCGGTAGGTGTGCCGCAAGCGCTCGAAATAATAGCCGAGCGGCTCCACCAACAGCCCGCGCCAGCGGTAACGGCATAGGTAGGGATGGAGGAAATCGTAGATGCGGCCGTCATTGGCGCCGATCTGAAGGAGAAACAGGTCCTCGCCATCCGCGCCGCAGCGGGTGAATACCCGTTCCAGGGTGCGCCAGCGCGGCAGACGACATAGCCAATCGAAGAGCGTGAGGCAGCGGACCCGCAGGCGCAGCCCCGGCCCGGGTGGGGCGGGCTGCCCGCTAGGCACCACTGGCCGCGCGTCCGCGCAACGCCAGGCCGACCTGCTCGGCGCGCTGCCAGGCGGTCCACAGCGTCGCCGCGGCGAGCCCATATACGAGCGGGGCCAACAGTCCGCTCAGCAGACCGAAGACGATCGAGAGCACGCGCCCCGGCCGCTGCACGAGGCCCTCGTGGCAGGCGATCCCGAGGCCCTCGGCGCGCGCCCGTATATAGCTCGTCAGCATCCCCCCGAATAAGGCGAGCATGACCGCAACCACCGCCAGCGGCTGGTCTTGAGCCGCGAATCGGTAGGCGAGCGCCGCCAGCATGCCGGCCTCGCCGACCCGATCGAGCAGCGAGTCGAAAAAGGCGCCAAAGGCGTTGTCCCGGCCTGAATGTCGGGCCAGGGCGCCGTCCACCATGTCCAGCGATCCGCCGGCCCAGTACAGCAACCCGGCCGTTACCGGGTGCCCGGCCAGCAAGGCGAGCGCGGCGGCCAGCGAGACGCAACAGCCGGCGATGGTGACCTGATCGGGCGTGACCCCGAAGCGGGCCAGGAGACGCGCGAGGGCCTCGGCCAACTGCAAGATCGCCGCACGGGTGCCGGCCACTGCGTCTTGAATAAACGCGTAGGCGGCGACCCCATTCATCGCTGAGCGCGTTGCGTGACGAGCTCGATGCCGCGCGGCTCGGCCCGCTCGTGGGTCTCGCGCGGGCCGCCGAGTATAAATGCCTCCAGCATGCGATGTGCCTCTTCGTCGTCGTACTGGGTCGGCGGATGCTTGCAGAAATACGCGCAGGGCGGCAGCAAGGCCCCACGCTGCCCCCGCTCCAGCGCCAATTGCGCGCAGCGGATGGCATCGATGGCGACGCCGGCCGAGTTCGGCGAGTCTTCGACCGAGAGCCTGAGCTCCAGGTTGATCGGTACGTCGCCAAAGATCCGCCCCTCCATGCGGATGAAACACACCTTGTTGTCCTTTTGCCAGGGCACGTAGTCGCTCGGCCCGACGTGGATGTTCTCATCCGCCAATCGTTCCGCCGCCACCGACTGCACCGCCTCGGTCTTGGAGCGCTTCTTGGAGACCAGGCGGTTGCGGTTCAGCATGTTGAGAAAATCGGTGTTCCCGCCGGTGTTCAGTTGGTAGGTGCGATCGAGCTTGACGCCGCGTTTCTTGAAGAGATCGGTCAGCACGCGGTGGGTTATGGTCGCGCCGAGCTGTGACTTGATGTCGTCGCCGATGATCGGCAGGCCGGCCTCCTCGAAGCGCCGCGACCAGTGCGGATCGCTGGCGATGAACACCGGGATATTGTTGACGAAGGCTAAACCGGCGTCGAGCGCGCACTCGGCATAGAAGCGCGTGGCCTGTTCCGATCCCACCGGCAGGTAATTGACCAGGATCCGTGTCCGTGCGGCGCGCAGGGCGGCAACGACCTCGTTATGCGAAGGCTCGGGGGCCTCGGACGGTACAAAGCTCATCGACGGCGGGTAATCGCGCATGTGCGCCGCGACGCCGTCCAGGATCCGGCCCATGCCGACCTTGATCCCGCTCGCCGGCACGTCCTGCTGGAACACCTGCGTGCAATTGGGGGCTGCGAAAATGGCCTCGGACACGTCACGACCGACCTTGCGCGCATCCACGTCGAAGGCCGCCACCACCTCTACGTCGGCCGGGGTATAGTCGCCAATCGACCAGTGCATGAGGCCGATGGTCGCGGCGGGCCCCTCGGCGCCGTAATAATGCACGCCTTGGATGAGCGCACTGGCGCAGTTGCCCACCCCCACCACCGCTACCCTGATCTTGTTCTTATTCATGACTTGACCTCATTGGATCCCTACGGTAACGCATGCTCCCCACTTTAGGAACTGCGGGATACCCGATCAAGCTGCGATCGTGGCGATGTGCTGGCCCATCAAGACCCCCTGGCCGCCGGTGAGTACCGGCCCCAGGGAGACGCCCCTGGGACCAAACAGCAGCATGACCGTCGAGCCCATATTGAAGCGACCGATCTCGCTGCCCTTCTCCAGCACCAGCCCGTCCTCCGGGGCCAGCCAGGTGCGTAGCCCGCCCGCGCCGCTCGCGCCGAACCGAGCGCCCCAGACCACCTCCATGCTGCCGACAAACAGCGCCCCGACCATGATCAGCGCCATGGGACCCCCCTCGGTCTCGAACAGCGCCACGATGCGTTCGTTACGGGCAAACAGTCCGGACACGATGCGGGTGGTCCTGGGTTTGACCGGAAACAAGCGTCCCGGCACGTAGATGCTGCGCCGCAAACGGCCGGCTACCGGCATGTGCACGCGATGATAGTCGCGCGGCGCAAGGTAGAGGATAGCGTAGCTCCCGCCATGGAACCGATCCGTCCACTCCTTGCCCGAGGCCAGGAGATCGGCCAGGGGGAAATGCCGGCCCTTAGCCTGAAACAAGCGCCCGGCCTCGATGGCACCAGCCGCGTAGACCTCTCCGTCCACCGGGCTTGCGACGGCGTCGGACCCGGGTGCCACCGGACGGGCGGCGGGCCGGAGCGCGCGGGTAAAAAAACTATTGAAGCTCGGATATCGGGCCGCTTCGGTCTCGGCGGCGACGCTCATATCGACCCCATAGCGGCGAATAAACCAAGCGATCTGCCAGTCCTTCCAGATCCGCAGGCGGGCGCGCGTGGCGAGGAACATGAGCCGCGACAGGAGATGATGCGGCAAGGCATATAAAGGCATCGTGCGCAAAAAATCGCCCAACGCTTCGGGTTGCCAGGGGCTTACAGTGGCGGAGGAATTCAAGGTGACGGGTCCAAGATTTTCAAGCTGGCGATTATAGCAGCCGGGGCGGCGCGCGGTCCGAGCAGCCGAATTTCCGCTGAATGTCCGCTTTTTCAGGGGGGTCTGGTTCGCTAGCCTATGCATCGAAAGAGTGGGTCGCTACTCGATAGGCTAGGAGCGCGGAAAAATGCGGGCCCGCCCATGCATTGGGCGGGCGAGGTCTGCGGTCGGTCGCTGTGCTACACCTCACGGACCGGGCGAGCCGTGCGCCGACAGGCGTCTCTCGATACCGGCCAGGAAGGTGGCGCGGCCGGAAACGGCCAGGGCCCAGGCGATTGCGATACCCAGGCCGTTTGCAACTATGTCGCCGTAGCTGCTGGAGCGGTATCCGGTCAAGCCCTGGATCCACTCCAGACCCATGCCCAGCACCAATAGCCACACGGCGAGGGCAGGCCAGCCGCGGCGCTGCAAAAGCTGGGAGAACCACAGCATGAGCAGGGCATAGGCCGAGCAGTGCGCCAGTTTGTCGAGCCCGAGCCCCGGCTGGACCGGTACGCCGGGTATCAGCGATAAGACCACGACGGACACGAGCAACCCCCAGCCGAGGAGCAGCCACAGGCGCCGGTGCGCGTACACAGCGGGTGCCGAATCGTGGCCGGGGCCAAGTCCGGCGACGTCTAGCCGGTCGAACGGGTTTTTCATGCAGAATAGGGGCTTGTATACTCTCCGGTAAAAATCTCCGGCGTTACCCGGTCACCGTTCCATTCAATCATTGCATCCATGAAGATCTTAGTTACGGGCGCCGCCGGGTTCATCGGCGCGGCGGTGGCCGAACGCTTGCTCGGGCGCGGCGATCAGGTCATCGGCCTCGACAATCTCAATGCCTATTATGACGTACGTTTGAAGGAGGCGCGCCTGGCACGCCTCCAGACGCACCCACATTTCAAGCCGGCGCGGCAGGACCTCGTCGACCGTGATGCGCTGCACGCCCTCTTCGCCCGCGAGCGGCCGGTCCGGGTGGTACACTTCGCGGCGCAGGCCGGCGTGCGTTACGCCATGGAGAACCCCTATGCCTATATCGATTCCAATATCGCCGGGTTCATCAACGTCCTCGAAGGCTGCCGCCGTTACCCGGTCGAGCATCTGGTCTACGCGTCATCCAGCTCCGTGTATGGCGCCAATACGCACATGCCGTTCTCGGTACACGACAACGTCGATCACCCGGTCTCGCTGTACGCCGCGACCAAGAAGGCCAATGAGCTGATGGCGCACACCTACAGCCATCTGTACGGCATACCGGTCACCGGGCTGCGGTTCTTCACGGTGTACGGGCCTTGGGGGCGGCCGGACATGTCCCTGTTCCTGTTTACGCGCAACATCCTGGAAGGCCGGCCGATCGACGTCTTCAACCACGGCCGCCACCGGCGTGATTTTACCTATATCGATGACGTCGTCGAGGGCGTAGTGCGGGTCACGGATCGGGTTGCCTCGCCCAACCCCGCCTGGTCGGCGGACCAGCCCGATCCGGCCTCCAGCCGCTCGCCTTACCGCTTGTATAACATCGGCAACCATCAGCCGGTCGAACTGCTGCGCTACATCGAGGTCCTGGAACAATGCCTGGGAAAGAAGGCCGAGCGTAATCTGTTACCGTTGCAGCCGGGGGACATCCCGGACACCTATGCGGACGTGAGCGATCTGGTGGCGGATGCCGGCTATCGGCCGGCGACGCCGATTGAGGTCGGCATCGGCCGTTTCGTCGCTTGGTATAAAGACTATTACCGGTACGAGGCAAGGGCATGACGCACGCTAGAAAGATCTCGGTGGTGGGCCTCGGTTACGTGGGCCTGCCGGTGGCGGTGGAGCTTGGCAGGCAAGGGCGCGTGATCGGCTTCGATATCAATCCGCAGCGCATTGCCGAGTTGAAACAAGGTCTGGATCGCACCGACGAGGTGGAACGCAACAACCTCATCGCCGCCGATATCCTGTTCACCTCGAATGCCGAGGAATTGCGCCAGGCCGACTTCCATATCGTCGCCGTGCCGACCCCGGTGGATGACGCCAAGCAGCCCGACATGCGGCCCTTGCTGAGTGCCTCCAAGACCGTGGGCGAGCAACTCGAGCGCGGCGATATCGTGGTCTACGAATCGACCGTCTACCCCGGTGCCACGGAGGAGGATTGTGTGCCGGTCCTGGAGCAGTGCTCCGGATTGAGGTCGGGCGTGGACTTCTTCGTGGGTTATTCCCCGGAACGCATCAATCCGGGCGATAAGCAGCATACCTTCAAGACCATCACCAAAGTGGTCGCCGGCCAGACGCCCGAGGTCCTCAACATCGTAGCCCGGGTCTACGCATCGGTGGTGACCGCCGGCGTGCATCGTGCCTCCTCGATCCGGGTGGCGGAGGCCGCCAAGGTCATCGAAAACACCCAGCGCGACCTGAATATCTCCCTGATGAACGAGCTCGCGCTCATCTTCCACAAGATGGGGATCGATACCCATGACGTGTTGCAGGCCGCGGGCAGCAAATGGAATTTTCTCAAGTTCGAGCCGGGCCTGGTGGGCGGCCACTGTATCGGTGTGGACCCCTATTATTTGACCTACAAGGCCCAGGTCCTGGGCTACATTCCGCAGGTCATCCTGGCCGGGCGCAGCATCAACGACGGCATGGGGACTTATGTCGCGCACCAGACCATCAAACAGCTCATCCATGCCGGCAAGAACGTCAAGGGCAGCACCGTGACGGTGCTCGGGTTCACCTTCAAGGAGAACGTGCCGGACTTGAGGAATACTCGTGTCATCGACATCGTTACCGAGCTGCGCGATTTCTGCATCAATGTCCAGGTGACCGACCCGCTCGCCGATCCCGGCGAGGCCCACAAGGAGTACGCCATCGAGTTGCTCGCCGCAGATCGCTTGCAAACCGCAGATGCGGTGATCCTGGCGGTTCCGCACCGTGCCTATTTGAATCAGGGGTGGCGCGGCATAACGCCTCTACTCAAGGAACAACGCGGCGGCGTGGTGCTGGACGTGAAATCGGCCTTGCCGCGAGCGCCGGTCCCCGAGGGCATCGTCCACTGGCGCCTTTAAGCACTCGGATTCGGGGCCACTCGCGCGATCGAAGTGCGCCGAGACAGCGGATACGATAAGCGCCCGTACCCATCCTGATCGGGGTAGCGTTGAGTGCCCCGGCCGCGCGCCTGATGGGGGCGTCCGGTGGAGCGTCTTATAGGTACTCCGTACCGCTTTCAGTGATCTGAACACGGCTGCTAGGTAGCTGCCAGCGAAAGCGGGACGTGCATCCGTGGATTTCGAATATAGAGCGCCGAGTTAGAAGTTCAACAAAAAAATTACCAAAGCCAAAGCACTTAGAACGCTCCGCACAGCGTGAAGCCTATTCCACCTTTCCAACAGTTGGCGCGCCTCCTCGGAGCCTTTATCGAGATCGGATGACAAGAGGCGCTGGTTAACGGGCATAATCACAAGAAAGGTGAAGGGTACGACCAGGCCCAACAGAACACCGCCGATCAGCCACCACGCCCCAGCTCCGGCGAACCAAGCGATGAGCGCAAATAGAAAACCGAATACAGCGAGCGGGGCTTGCATCAATGTGGCTCGTCTGTAGCTAGGTACCCATTCGGTAGCCGCCACGAGGGTGCCGCACGACATTCTCGCCGGATGCTCGACGGCATTGACGTAGATCGCCGCTCCAGCAAAGATGCCGCAAGCCAAGGTCGCCCCTAATTGCATGCTCGCTTGCAAGGTTAGCACTGCGTTACCCTTTTCATATTTCTAATGCCAAGCATCAGCGGCCGCGTGAGCGTGGGGGCGTAGCGAGAGGTTAAACTATGCATACGAAATGGCGTCATCGCTTGTTAAGGTTCTTCTTGAGGGGCTGGCCGGGCATCCTTCCCGCCTTCCTGCTGCTCTCGGCCTGCGCCCACGCGCCCCTTTTCCCACAGGGCGGGCAGTGGCTGGACCTGACCCACGACTTTTCCGACAAGACCCTCTACTGGCCGACCTCGAAACCTTTCCGGCTGACAACGACCCACGCGGGCGTCACGGACAAGGGCTTTTTCTACGCGGCCAATAACTTTTGCGCGGCGGAGCACGGCGGCACTCACATCGACGCCCCCATACACTTTGCCGCGCGGGGCCAGTTCCTGGACGAGGTCCCCCTCGACCAGCTCATCGGCCCGGCGGTGGTGATCGATGTCTCGCTCAAGGCGTTGGCCGATCGGGATTATCGAATCGGCGTCGCGGAACTCACCGCCTGGGAAGCACAGCGCGGCCGCCTGCCGCAAGGTAGCATCGTGCTGTTCCACACCGGCTACGCCCGTTTCTGGCCGAACGCGGAGCAATACCTGGGCACTGCGGAACGGGGCCAAGCGGCGGTGGCCAAGCTGCACTTTCCAGGCCTCCATCCCGAGGCCGCGGAGTGGCTGGCGAGCGAGCGCCGCGTCCGCGCCGTTGGCCTGGACACCGCCAGCATCGATTACGGCCAGTCCGGCTTGTTTGAAAGCCACCGGGTGCTGGCCCGCCACAACATCCCCATCTTCGAGAACGTCACCGGCCTCGACCGGCTGCCCGCCACGGGCGCGCTCGTATTTGCGCTACCGATGAAGATCGCCCGCGGCAGCGGCGGGCCGTTACGGATCGTGGCGTGGCTGCCATGAGTAAGGGGTGATAGCTTCAAAACCGAGCACATACGGGAAGGGATCTGCACGCACGACAGCCGGCCCGCGAGCGCGGCTGATGACCGGCATTACTCCCCGATAATCTTCACGAGCACCCGCTTGCGCCGCCGCCCGTCGAACTCCCCGTAGAAGATCCGCTCCCAGGGGCCGAAATCGAGCCGCCCCTCGCACGGCCACCAACACTCGCGCGCCATGACTTGGCGCTTCAGGTGCGCATCGGCGCTGTCCTCGCCCGTCGAGCCCGTCTGACCGCTCAACTCAACGTTAATAACATCCTCGACAAAGAGTTCTTTTACTCAACGCAATTTAACGGAGGAGGCGTGCTGTTTCCTGGCGCCCCGCGGACGTTTCTGGGGTCGCTTCGGATGGAGTTTTGAGGGCGGCCTTAGTCGCCGGCAAACGGATTCAAGAGCTTGATCCCGGCATGCTTTACATCCGCCAGGTTCCGCGTGACCAGGGTAAGGTCATACACCTTGGCCGTGGC
>JBOIDW010000039.1:0-2715 GCA_050740655.1 Gammaproteobacteria bacterium
GTGACGGACCTCGTCGCCCGGTGGCTCCTGGAAGGCTGGTGCCGGCAATGTATCTTCAACCTCAAGCTACCCATGAAACGCCGGCTCGAGACCGTTTGGCGCTGCCGCGAGGCCATCGGACAGACGCTCGCCGACGCACGCTTGCGTCACCGGCTCACCTTCAAGCACCTCTACCACGATGGGATCGAGGTCACGGGCTATATCACCCGGCCTGTCCTGATCGAGCCGCGCGCTACGCTCGTACGGGATCGCCCCGCAGTGTTCAAAGCGGAGGCGCGGCGCTCACCCATCAATCCATACGACAGCTATGACAGCTATGCTATGCTTCTGTCATGCAAACCACCTTGCGCATCGCGGATGAGGTATATCGCCTGGCGAAGGCCGAAGCCGCGCGGGAAGGCATCACGCTGACCCGTTTCATCGAGGAGGCGTTGGCGCTGCGCTTGCGCCAAACGCCCACGCTGCAGTCACCGGGGGCACTGCCCGCCTTTCGAGGCGGCCCATCGGTTCCACCGGGCTTCGATCTGGTCGAGGCCATGAAGGAAGCCGAGTCGGAAGCAGACCGGATCTTGGCGAGCAAGCTCGTGACGACCCGTAAATCACCTCGGCGCTGATCCTGTTGAATCCCCTATGCCGAGGCGCATGCTCCCTTTCACTTCATGGAGAGCCGCACGGACGCGCGCGAAGAAATCAACGCTTCGCTGGCGTGGCTCGGTCAACTTTTCGAAAGCTGCAATGGGCCGGCGAAGATGGAGGTGTACCTTTCAAACTACATGCCGAGGTTTCGTACGATCGTTACTCAGAACTTGATCAAGCGGCTATCGGGCAGTATTGCGAGAAGTTTGCCGAGCGACTGTCGCGGCTGTTTGCCAGATTCGATCCCGACCTGATTCACCTGCATCTCCTGTGGGTCCTGGCCAGCCTGGCGGAGCGGTTCGCGGCAGTTCCATGGGTAGTGACTCTGCACGGCACAGAATTGAAACAGCTGGCGCTGGCGCCGCAACATGGGCATCTGCCCAAGCGCGCACTGCCGCACATCCGCCGATTCTTCTGTGTTAGCAAGGATATCGCGCGCGATGCAGTTTCGGCGATGGGCACACCTGCCGCAAAGACGCTGGTAATTGGCAATGGATTCAACCCTCGTTTGTTTTCCCCAATTGCGGGACTTGCGCGGGATTCCCCGCCGGTGGTGTTGTGCGCTGGAAAGTTCGTGAACTGGAAGGGATTCGTATATGCGATCCACGCATCGGCGCGAGTGCGCTTATCACATCGACTCGTAATTCTCGGAACCGGACCGCAGACCGATCGCGATGTACTGAAGAAGGAGGTCGAGCGGTTGGGTTTGGGTGAGCGCGTGATCTTTCCGGGACATGTGCCTCAAGCCTGCGTGGCCGATTGGATGCGCAGAGCCCGCGTGTTCCTGCTTCCTTCAATCGATGAGCCGTTTGGCTTAGTGCTGCTCGAGGCAATGGCATGTGGTTGCCCGGTGGTCGCCGCAGCCTCCGGCGGACCCCGAGACCTGATATCCCGGCAACTGCAGGATCTGGGGCTCGCGACCCTTGTGCCGCCGCTACTGCAAGGGAACTTGCAGTGCGCCCAAGACAGATACGTTCTTGACCTCGCGACAGCGGTCGAGGACCGCCTAAGAAAGGCGTGCGATGAGCGACAGCGTGAGCGCAGGGCGACGACGATTTCTCGAATCGGTGGAAGGCGATCAAGATCCGATTTGTCCAGGCGATCCCGTCATCGGAACGGCGCTCGAAGGTTCGTGTCGCCCGGGGCGAGCGGGGCGTGTGGCAACGGCGATTTTGGGAACATTCCATACGCAATGATGTCGACTATGCGCCACATCGATTACGTTCACTGGAATCCCATGAAACACGGTCTTGTGGAACGTGTGGCGGACTGGCCGTATTCCTCGTTCCATCGTTTTGTCCGCCCGGGCTTGTTATCATCCGATTGGGCCGGTGGCATCTCCGAGGGGAAATCCAAGTATGGCGAACGCCAATGGGAATCATAGCCCGCGTACTGCGTACGGCGTACGGCGGAATCTCCGTAGCGGTGGAACCATGGACGGTTTCTACCGCATGGGGAACCATGGACAGATTCCGCCGGATGCGAAACGACCCACGACGCCGGTTGTTTTCTCAACGATTGGTGAGATGGTTTGGGCGTCGGATTGTGGTTCGGCGTTGGGATTGGCTACGGTTCTGCTGCATTTGGCGGAACATTGGCCGAGAAGTTTCATCCGGTTAGCGAAGGTTGACTTTTCGGACGTGGTATACTCAATCTCACGAAACCGCTTAGCTCTCGGATATGACCGACAATATTGATAACCTCATTATTGAACACTTACGCGTTATCCGTGCCGACGTTGGTGTAATTCGCAACGACATCACGGATCTGAAGCTCAGGATTGGTTCGCTTGAGGAGCATATGGCGGGTATGCGCCGGGATTTAGCCCTTCTGCATTCGGACATTGCCGTTACGCACAAGCGCCTTGACCATCACGATGAACGATTGGCGCGTATCGAGCGTCGGTTGGAATTAACCGCCGGGTAATGGTGTCACGACCGTAGGACCGTACGGCGGGCGGCCTCCGGCGTCACAGGTCGAGTCCTTCCCGCCTAAGCTCGTGCATCAGGGGGGTGCGCTCCTGATAGGAGCCAGCTCGATAGGGCATGGCGTGAATGACAGCTCCTGTTTCCGAGAGGA
>JBOIDW010000040.1:0-5284 GCA_050740655.1 Gammaproteobacteria bacterium
ATGTGTTCGCGCTCCATCCGAAACCTCCTGATCGCTTGGTTGTACTACTCATTAACCGATCAGATCGGGTGGAGCACTTTAAGTTCCCCTTATTTTTCAATAAGTTTAAAGATCCTACCTATGAGACGACGAATGCGGCGCCAGTAAATCAACCAGAGCGTTCAATGCACTGGCCGAGAGTGCAGCCTGTTCGGAGAGATGCAAGTGCGTCGCTTCCGGTTGCAGCATCCACAGCGGGATCTTCACCGCGTTCCCATCGGGATGCTGAACCGTCGCCGCATTCGCAGGATGTCGCGGCCAGGTGAGGACCGCAAGAGAACGATTAACCAGTGGGTGGAACGGATAATAAACCGTCACCCTGGACGGCATGGTACTTAGAGTGGTTGTTGCTCAACATCCATCTACATTGCCTCGTGCTCGATGGGGTCTATCGCACCACCGAGGGCGTGCCGGTGTTCCACGCCGGTCGCGCCCCCACCGGTGGAGAGCTACAAGCCCTGCTCAGCCGGATCATAAGACGGCTCATGAAGTTCTTGACGCGCAAGGGCTTCCTCATCGAAGAGCAGGGCATGAGCTATCTCGCCGACACCGATCCGGATCGCGCACTCGGGCCCCTGCGGGCGGCAGCCTGCACCTACCGCATTGCGCTGGGGCCCCGGGCGGGCCAAAAAGTGCTGAGCTTGCAAACCGTCCCGACACGAGAGGATAGCCACGGCGCTCTATGCGGGGCTGCGCTCGGATGGCGGTCCTACAAACGTTCCGGTGAACGTGATGACGAGGCTCTGAATCGTCGATAGATCCAGCCAGCTGTTCCCGCTCTCACTAAAATTGAGCGTCCAAAGCGTAAACGGACTGAGACCGACGAATCCCTGGTCAGCGGCTCCCAGCACTCCTCCCCCGGTATTCGCAGGATTTCCATAGTCGATCTTGTAGGGCACGCTACGCTGCGCATGGGTAAACTGTATCGTCGAGTTGCTGACGCTCACCTGCACCGACGTCCCGGGATGCAGCAGCTCCACGAAGAGAACGCCCGAAGCAACCTTGATATCCGGGAACTCGAGCTGGTAGGAGGACGCGATCACCTGGTACATGTTGTCGAACGCAGGATCACTGGGGCTGATGGAGAAGCTCAGCGTTTGCGAAGTCTTCAATCGTGAGAACGCCAGCGGCAGATCGGCCGCCGATATCGTCACGGCCTGCGTGAACGGCTGATAAGGCGCCGCCGACTGTTGTTGGGCGCTTTCGATCTGTTGCATCAGCACTGCGTGGGTTTGCGCCAAGCTCGCGATGGTTAGACCGGTGGTCGAAAACGGCTGGCTCTCGAGCGACCAGAAGTAGTAGGCGCGGTTCTCTTCATAGAGTTGCTGAATGAGAATGGACTTGATCGCGCTGTAGGCCGACCCCATGAAGGACGCACACACCGCTAACGACGGATCCGGCTGCGACTGCGCCAACACCGGTCCCACTTGCGCCAACTGCTGATCGAATTGGTTGAGCTGTGCTTGCAGCCCCGCTTGGGTGACATATAAACCGTTGTAGGAAAGGATCGCCTGGTTGAGCGCATTGACCATGCTGAAATAGTCATCCACGGCATCCTTCAGCGTTTGGGCCGCTTGAAAGTCGTTGAGGTATTGGCTGATGAAATTGTCGAAGTCCTGTTGATCCGCCGCGAGCATCGCGGTGACGTTGTCCGGATTTGGCTTCGGAATGAATCCTTCGATGGCGTTCAGCCCCTTCTGAATGTCATCCATCCCGAGAGCAACCTTCTCGATGACCGCGATCCCATTCTTGATGGCGCCCATGGCGCCTTGCGCGGCATTCTCGGCGGTAAAAGCCCCCGTCAGTACGCCGATGCCATCCACCAGCCCCGCGCCGATCTGCACAATCGAGCTCACCGCCGTGACGACTTCCGTGAAACTGCAGCCCGTCTGCTTTTTCGTATACGACTGAAAGGCCGCGGTAAACGTCTGTGTGTCGGCGTTTATGGCGGACTGCTGCTGTTGCAGTTGGGTCCGCATGGCTGCAATCGCCGTATCCGCATCCTGGATTTGCAGGCCGATTCCGGCGATTTGCTGCTGCAGGCTTTGGATGGTCGATTGCAGCTGATGGACGGCGCTCTGGACGGCCGCCAGTTGCGCGGCCGCCGTCTGTTGCTCCGCCGTATAGATGGTGTATTGATCCTCGATGTCTTCTCCGATCGCCAGCCACTCGGAGATATTCGTCTGGTACTCGCTGAGCGTCAGAATCGGAACCCAATCGAACGGATGTCCGTAGAAATCGAATCCGGATTGGAAGTTCGATATCTGCGCCGCGGCGAATGCGTTGATCTGCTGGGCGAGCTGGATGTCCGCGGGCTGCCAGCCTGGCGGGCTGAAGCTGGAACTGAGAAAAGGTCCGGTGATGTTCCTGAGCCACAGGAGCAGCGACAGCACGTCCTGATAAACCTGCTGCGTCTGCGCTCCCAGGAATGCGAGGCCCGCCGCTTGCTGTGTCAGCACGAGTTGCTCGGTTGGAAAATAGGGAGCGATCGCCGTGTAGCTCGCAGGCGGATAGGTCGCGCCCACGGCGACGGCCGTGCCGTTCAAAGTATCCGCGCCTGTAGGACCGGCCAAGCCGGGAGCGCCTTGCAGCGCCGCGGGAGGCCCCTGCGGTCCCTGATGGCCGGGTTCGCCCGGGGTCTTCACCGAGGGGCCGCCGCCGGACACATAGTAGGATCCCGGCGGACCGCCCAGGCCTCCGGGGCCTCCCGCGCCGGCGGCGGGCGCCGGTCCGCCGTTTCCGCCTGCGTCCTGCACGGATAGAACGGCAGGCGCGAAATCTACCACGCTGATTTGAATACTTCCGCCGGGTCCGCCGCTCCCTGAGGCGCCGGGATTTCCGCCCTGACCACCCGGTTGGCCGGTACCGCCGCTGGCGGCGGGCGGGGCGGGCTCGGGCGCTATGACCACCACATTGGTGTTCGCGCCGGGTGCTCCTTGCGCTCCCTGGACTCCTGGATGGCCGTCCTGTCCGCGACCGCCCACGCCTCCCGTGGCGACAAGTACCGCATCCGGAATCGGGCCACCGAGGACGCTGCCGAGCGCGGTCTGCAGGGAGCTGCCAATTTGCTGCTCGACTGCGCTCGCAACGCTCGGCAAAAAGTCCGCAAGAAGGCTTGGCGAGGCCGAATCGGTGTAGGCAGGCTGAAAATCCGTCAGGGTCACGGTAACCTGCGGAGAGTCGGAGCCTGGGGTTGCAAGCATCGCAGTCACCGTGGCGGTAACACCGTCCGCGCTCATCGTGAGCGTATCGCTGTACGGTTGCTGTTTTCCAAACATCGTTAACGTTCCGCTGAACGAAACCTGCGCCGAGACGGACGTTCCCGCCAACGCGAACGCAATCTCCGCGGTTTGACCGGAGCCGTTCGCCATTACGGAAACCCCGGAGGCGCGCAGTGCGCCGCCGAGCCATCCCGCGACCTGCACCTGCGAGAACGACAATGTGCCTTCCAGCGAATACCCGCCGTTGCCGGTCCAATTCAACGGCAGCGTGAAGCCGGCCGCGGAAAGGCCGGACGGAACGAGCGGACCGATGTTGATCGCGCCCTGGGCCGCCCCGGCCGCTCCAATCAGAGATTCGGCGATCAGAACGACGTCCCCCGCCGGGGATCCGTTTGACGCCGGAGCTCCGGACGCACCCGTTGCGCCGTTTGCCGCATCGGTTTGATCGGGAAGCGCGCCGGGGGTGAAGGTGACAGCCGGCGGCGGTCCGCTCGTGTCGATCACCGCTCCGGGCAGAAGGAGGATCTGCCGCGCGAAGATGCGGATGTCCATGCCCGGATTCACCAAAGGGCTGTTCACCGTTACGGCGTCGGCGCAGACCACGAAATGTGCGCCGGATGCGGGAGCGCTCTGATCCCAGGGAACATCGGCCTGGGAGAGGGTGAGTTCGAAACCGTAGTAGTAGGCGGTCTGGCTTCCGTCCGGATTCGTGACCGTGCTGCGAATGCTTGGCAGGTTGAGCGAAGAAAACGAGGACATGGGGACAGAATCGCTAGGGGCGATTTGGGATGTCAAGTTGGGTTTCCCCTTGGTGGCCTTCGTACGGTTCGCGATTTGCCTGCGTTTGTTGCGATTCTTCCGCCGTCTATCGGCATGATCGCGCGTGAGCAGCAGGTCGGCGAGAAAGTCCCCGCCTATACGGTCCCGCGATCCAGGAAAGCCTTCGTGAGACCGTAGCAATGCCTCGCATCCCATCGCACAACTTGACCGAAAAGTGTATAGAGACGGCGAAAATCATTCGCAAAGTCAGCAGGCCGGACGTATTCCGGGAATAAGGATTTCAAAAGCCCTTAGAGGAAAGATACGACTGGATCCGTTAGCTGTCAATCACGCGCCATCTTGTCCCGAATCGGGGAACCGCCGCCAGGCAGATGACCGTTACGAACCATACGCTGGCGTCCGTCCCGTCTCCACGATGAATTGGCAGACCTTCTCCGAGCTGGCCTTCCGCTTTACCTTGAGCACCGAGATAGCCGTCTCGTCATTGTGCTTCGCCCTCGGCATGGGATCCCTGGGCGGCTTGCTGCCCGCGTTCCGGGCCTCCCGTCTCCAGATCGTCGAGGCCTTGCGCTCGGCGTGATGCCGCTGCGCTACACCTCGTGCCCGCTGCGCAGGAGCGCCCAGGCTAGCTTGGCGCTTGAGCGGACGACGCAGGGGCTTTCTACGCGCTGGCCGCGCTGCGCTGACGAGGACTCCGCGGCTTTACGGGGGCGATCCTTTCCGGCAGCATGCTTGTGTCACTGCACAACCCTATGCCCTTCTCATCCTTTTATCTTGCCCTGTTCATCTTGGCCCTGGGGTTGTTGATGGGATTGGTACAGCTGGGCCTGGTCACCTTTACGTTTGAAAAGCTCGGGTTGTCATCGCACTCGGCATTTCTATTATTGTTTACCTCTCTGTTCGGCAGCGCCATCAACCTGCCCTTATTCAGCGTCAACGCCGAGCCGCCGACGGCGGTCGCATTGACCAGGCTTCCCGGCTTGCTCCGAATGCCGAGCTTACCTTTTACCGGGCGAACGCTAATTGTAGTCAATGTGGGCGGCTGCTTGGTCCCGCTATGCTTCTCGCTCTATGTCTATCTGCATAACCCAGTGACCTTGGCTCAGGTCCTGGTTGCGAGCACCGTCGTTGCGGCGGTGAGCTTTGCGATGAGCCGCCCTGTCGCGGGCATCGGCATCGCCATGCCGATCCTGGTAGCACCGGCGACTGCGGCCCTTGCGGGCCTCATCCTGGGGGGCGATGAA
>JBOIDW010000041.1:0-1848 GCA_050740655.1 Gammaproteobacteria bacterium
CATGTCGGGGCGCCCGCGACCCTGTTCGCCCAGATGGTGCAAGCGGCGAAACCTGGCGGCCTTATCTTCGTTGGCGTTCCGCACGTCCCGTCCGCGTTGACCCGCATCCCGAATTTCCTGCTCAATGCGCCGCCCCACCACTTGACGTGGTGGACAAGGTCCGCTCTCACCGAACTGGCAAAAGGCGCCAATGCCGTTGTAGATGTCATCGAGCACGTTCCCTGGGGTGGCCATGATTCGCTCATATTTTGGATCGAGCGTTGCTCTCCGGTCAAATGCACCGGGGCGCATTTTCGTGGTGCGTGGTCCTGGCACGCCGCCGCCGCGTTCGGCCTGCTCGGTGGCCGTCTTGCTCACCGATTACTCGGCACACCGGCAACCACGGACGAGGGCGCGGGACTGCTATTGACGGCGCGACGAGCCGGCCAGGAAACAACCCAGCAATGAATACCATCGCCGGCATTCTGGTGATCGCGTGGATCGCAATCGCGATCTTAAACACGGTGTCGACATGGCGGTACACATGGGGCCTTCCGCTTACCGAGGTTCCCGGAACCACGCCTCCCGTCGCCGTCATTGTGGCCGTAAAGAACGCTTCGGACGTGTCACGTGCCTTCTTCGCCCGGCTACGCCATCAAGCCTATCCGGATTATCGGATCATCGCCGCGGTCGAGTCCGAGGAAGATCCCGCGTTCGCCATGGTAACGGAGGAATCGAAACGGCCGGGAGCGCCCTTTCGCACGGTAGTCGCCGGCCAATCCGAACGAACCGGCCAGAAGGTCTGGAATTTGCTCGCCGCCCTCGACGCAATTGAGGACCGCGATGAGATCGTGGCTTTCATCGACGCAGACACGCTGCCCGCGCCCGAGTGGCTTTCCCGGCTCGTTGCCGCTCTGGTCAATACGGGGCGTGACGCGGTCACGGGTTACCGCTGGATCGTCCCGGCCGACAACCGGATAAGTTCCGCCGTCGTCGCGGCGGCGAACGCTTCCGTTGTCACGGCGCCGAGACTGCCTTCGATATTTAACCATTGCTGGGGCGGTACTATGGCAATGCGGCGCAAGACGCTAGAGCGCATCGATATCCGTCGCTATTGGGCCGGGGCAATCAGCGACGACGCCCAGATGACCCGCGCGTTTAATGAGGCGGGATTCCCGATCTTTTCACCGCGCCAGAGCCTCCTTCTTTCCCCCGTGGCGATGAGTTGGAGCGAAGCTCTTTCGTTTGGCCGGCGCCAGTACCGTATCCTGTTGCTGCATGATCGCGGAATTTGGGCACTGGCGGCGGTTGGAACGATTTTCCCGATTATCGCCGCGAGCGTTGCTCTGAGCATGGCCGTACAGGGGAGCGTCCTTGCCACCGTCGTCATTGCGATGTCTCTTTGTTTGGGCGAGGTTCGTTACCGTTGCCGGCGCAGAATCGTCATCGCGCTCTGGGGGGAGGCAACCGCCGCCCAACCTCGAATGTACTGGCGGGTCGAACGGTGGCTGCGTCCCATCTGGTGGAGCTTCCATGCGTTGTGCGTGTTTTCGGCACCCTGGTCCCGCCATATTCGCTGGGCCGGCATCGATTACCGGGTTCGAGGGCCGCAAGATGTCGAGGTGTCGAGGCCGCCGGCCGCATAGCCGAGCGGTGGCCATTAGATCCTTATCCGGTCAAGCAGAGCAGGCTCCGCTCTCAGCCGGGCGATTCGCGCCGGAACCGGGGGGTGAGATTCATAAAACAAGGCGTACAGCGCGTCCGGCGTTAGGGTTGAAAGATTGTCCCGCGCGAGCTTCGTCAAGGCGCTGATCATCGGCCCGGACCCAGCCATCGCCTTCGCGAAATTGTCGGCCTGATATTCAGCGC
>JBOIDW010000042.1:0-26183 GCA_050740655.1 Gammaproteobacteria bacterium
GTCCGGGACCGCCACTTCCACATCGCGGACGAAGTGGACTTCCGGCCCGGGGATGATCCACCACCCGCCCGGGCCACCGCGCCCGAAGTCAAACGGCCCGCCGATGTCAATGCTTAGACCTCTCTCCGCCAACCCATGCCGCCCCGACGGCCGGGGTTGGGTATGCAAGGCACCGTTGAGGATTTCGCCCGTAACATGCCCGGGCAAATTCAATAGCCGGGTGTACAAGCTGGACGTTTTAAGAGCCTCTGCATTGCTCATGCGAGCTTACCGGATGGGCGTCTTGCGGTACCGCTATTGTCCGATGGCGGGCGGGATTGGTACAACCTACCGCGCATAGTGCCGAGCCGAAGGGTAAAAAGATAAAGCTCACAGGGTTAGCGGTCCTGGGCAAGGCGAAACCCCAGGTAGTTGTACCGGGAGTCGGGCGCGAACCACATACGGGAGGCCGAACGCACGAACCACGGTAGGAGGTCCCAGGAACCGCCGCGGACCACGCGCCCGACGCAGTCGCCAGCAGTCCATGCCGCCTCATCGGACGGGGCGCCGGCGTAGCTCTTGTGATAGCAGTCTTCCGTCCATTCCGAAACGTTCCCGTGCATGTCGTATAGACCGAACCGATTGGGCCGGTATCCGCCTACCGGGGCGGAGTAGAGCACCCCGTCATCGCAAGGTGCAAGTGATTGGTTGATTAATCTCAGCTGAAAGGTACGGTCGGCGACATTGCCGTAATCGCAGAGCATCCCTTCGTTGTCCCCGAAGCTATAGCGCCCACTTCCACCGGCCCGCGCCGCGTATTCCCATTCGCTCTCCGAGGGCAGACGGTAGCGCCCGCCACCCTGCCGTGACAACCAATGAACATAGGCCTGTGCGTCGTTCCAGCTCACGCACACCACCGGGTGCCGCTCGGTCTGCGGGAATCCGGGATCCTTCCAGTCGCAGCCGCCTCCACGCCCTGCATCGGTGCGGTAGCCGGCGGCCTCGACGAAACGGCGGAACTGCCCCAACGTCACCTCGTATTTGCCCATGCGAAAGGGGTTGATCGATACAGTATGCACCGGGCGCTCCGATACGGTATACACCGGGCGCTCATCGTCACAATCGCCGTCGCCCGGCGAGCAGCCCATCTGGAAGGTGCCGCCGGGGATGTCCACGAACTCACCGGTTAGGGCGGACACCTTCGAGGCCGCGGACCGGAGTTCCTCAGCGGCGGCTGCTTTCTTCGCCGCCTCCACTTTTCGTTTGGCCTCGGCTGCCGCCCTTCTCGCCGCCTCGGCTTGCCGCTTGGCTTGAGCCTGCTTCTTCTCCAGTTGCTCTGCCTGGCGCTCGAATTCCTTCAGTTCCTCTTCCGTCGGCGCCTGCGCCGGCGCGTGGGACACAGGCATCATCAATAGAACCGCCAGCACCCCCGAGAGCTGCATTGTCGAACACCGTTTCATAGTGCGCCTCCTGTCGAGCTTTCCGTAAGCGAATCTCGCGCTTCTTTTTCTCTCTCTCCCTCCCGGAGAGCGAGCCGCTTTTCCCCCTCTCCCTCCGGGATAGCCGCTCTCTTTTCCCCATGGGCATGTATTCTTTAATCGCGACTTCCCGCTCGAGGTTGCAGTCCTGAGCGAGATAGGTGATGCCGAAGCTACCCTGGCCCAGCACCTTTTCGATGCGGTACCAGTGCAACTCATGCCCCGGCTTGAGCGAATTGCGGTGGATGGGTTCCGTCACGTATCGTGTCCTGGTGCGGCTGCTTCCGCCGCGTGTCGATGGATTCTGCGGTAAGGCGGGCGCCGACTCAAGCCTTCGGCAAGGGCTATACCCGTACGACCGGAAGATCGGCGGGAACATTGGTAACGCGAGGCCCGCGGCACGGCCTTGTTCTTGTGCCGGATCCCGTACCCTCCATCAAGACGGTATTGCGCCCGATTCCCCGCGGGGACGTACCGAAGGTCCGGATCTGATAATCTTTCAGTGCCAATTGGAAGCTCACTGACTATCCGGACCCAAAAAAAGGCCGCTTATGACCGCGCTCAACTTCAACACCTCGAACCAGACCCTCCGCCAGATCTTCGGCAACGGACTGACCTACCAGGTACCGCGCTTTCAGCGCGACTACAGTTGGGAGCAGGATCAATGGGACGATCTCTGGCAGGACGCGCAAGAGGTGCTGATCTCCTCCGGCGACCCGGCCCACTACATGGGCTATCTGGTGCTGCAAACGCGCGACAACCGCTCGTTTGATATCATCGATGGGCAGCAGCGCTTGACCACACTCAGCCTGCTCGTCCTTGGCGTGTTAAAGCATCTGGATGAGCTTTCCCAGGCAGGGGTGGACAGCGATGACAATCGACGCCGAATGCGTTGCAGCGCTTGGTCCCCGAGTTCCCGGGATACGGACGAACCCACGAAAGGCACGGCACGACACCCATGAGCAATGGCGAACGTATCTCCACCGAGGCGGTCGAGGAATATCTGCGCGGCTTGCAGGACCGGATCACGGAGGCCCTTGCCCAGGCCGACGGTGCGGGCCAGTTTCGTGAGGACCTGTGGCAACGTGCCGAGGGCGGCGGCGGGCGCTCTCGGGTGTTGAGCCAAGGCACGGTCTTCGAGCAGGCCGGAATCAACTACTCCGACGTGCAGGGCGTGCGGCTGCCCCCCTCGGCCAGCGCGCAACGGCCGGAACTGGCCGGCCGCGGATTCCGCGCCATGGGCGTCTCGCTGGTCATCCATCCGCACAATCCCCATGTCCCGACCTCGCACGCCAACCTGCGCTTCTTCATCGCCGATGCGCCGGGGTCGGCACCGGTGTGGTGGTTCGGCGGCGGTTTCGACCTCACGCCCTATTACGGCTACGAGGAGGACGCGCGGCACTGGCATCGCGCCGCGCTCGCCGCCTGCCGGCCCTTCGGCGCCGAGGTCTATCCGCGTTACAAGCGCTGCTGCGATGAGTATTTTTTCCTGAAACACCGCGGCGAGCCGCGCGGGATCGGCGGCCTGTTCTTCGATGACCTCAACGAGTGGGGATTCGAGCGCTCGTTCGCCTTCCTGCAGAGCGTCGGCGATCACTATCTTCCCGCCTATCTGCCGATCGTCGCGCGCCGCAAGACCACCCCGTATGGCGAGCGCGAGCGCGATTTTCAGCTCTATCGGCGCGGCCGCTACGTGGAGTTCAATCTGGTCTATGATCGCGGCACCTTGTTCGGGCTGCAATCGGGCGGGCGTACCGAATCGATACTGATGTCGCTGCCGCCGCTGGTGAAATGGCGTTACGACTGGCAGCCCGCCGCCGGCAGCGCCGAGGCCGAGCTCTACGAACGATTTCTGATCACGCGAGAATGGATCTGAAATGGGCACCGCATTAGAAGGACTACAGCGGCTTCGCGACGGCAATCGCCGCTTCGTCGGCAATCTCTTGAGCCTCGACGTGCTGCTAAGCCACACGCAACGGGGCAGGCTGGCAGCGGGACAGAAACCGTTCGCGATCATCCTCGGTTGCTCGGACTCCCGCGTCCCGGCGGAGATCGTCTTCGATCAGGGTCTCGGGGAATTGTTCGTCATCCGCGTCGCGGGCAACATCGTGGCCCCATCGCTGGTCGGTAGCGTGGAATTCGCCGCCTCGCGCTTCGGCACCCGCCTAGTGGTGGTCCTCGGCCATTCGAGCTGTGGTGCGATCCAGGCGACCCTGGAGGAACTGTCCAGCCCCAGCGAACGGCAATCGCCCAACCTGCGCTCCATCGTCGAGCGCGTCCGGCCCGCCGTAACCGGCCTGTTGAACACCGATGTCGCACGCGATCCCGAGGCCTTGCTGCACCACGCCATCCGAGCCAATGTCCGCGCCTCGGCGAACCAGTTACGACACGGCTCGGAGATCCTGGAGCAACTCATCCGGGACGACGGGCTACTGGTGGTCGGGGCCGAGTATTCGCTGGAGACCGGTGCCGTGGAGTTCTTCGATGGGGTGCCGGAGTACATCGAGAGGGTGCCCGCGCAGTTGGCCGCGAAGTAAATAGTTCCGCGAAAGCACTCGGATCGACCGCGGCAGCAGCTGCATGAGGTTATCGGGACCCTCTACGCGATGTGCCCCCCGCCGGGTCAGGATTGTCAAGCTTGCCAACGTGGCCTCAATGGGCACGAGCGCCGGAGCGACCCGGGAGATGATCGGCTCATCGGAGCACCTCGTACCGAGCCGCGACGGGTGTCTTCAGGCACTATATTTCGAGCGCGGTGCCATTCGTCCGCCGAGCTATTTATCCCCCTACGAACTCACCACCGCGAGCAGACCCGGCTACATCCCTCGCGGTCGGTCGGCACCGGCAGATCGGCGGGCATCTGGTCCCACGTCCGTCCTTCGAGCAGCCGTCCCGCTTGCTTCTTGTTGTTCCCGCCCCATTGCTTGAAGAAGAAAGGTACTTTGTCCCGCTTGCACTGGTCGCGCAGATCCGTGGCCCAGGCGGGGTCCATCGGTCGCGCCTTCGGGCCTGATTCTCCTCCCACGATGACCCAGTCGATGCCTCGCAGGTCCAGGTCGTGAAGCGGGCCGAGCAGCGGCTCAAGCGAGAGAAATCTGATAGCCGCGCCCGTCGAGCGGAGCGCGTCGATGCGCGACCTGTAGTCGTCGCTTTCGACGCTCACACCCATCCAGATGTTCGGGGCCCATTCGAGCTCCGCGCTGAGCTCGGCGAGCCGCTCGGCGCGCTTCGTGAGTACTTGGAAGCGATGCCAGTGCGCATGTCGCATGACGTCGAAGACACGCTCAATGTACTCGAGGGGCACGTCCTTGTGGAACAGGTCGCTCATCGAGTTCACGAAGATGTTCTGCGGTTTCTTCCAGCGTAGCGGCAGCTCGATCATGTGTGGCTGGAGCGTAAGGTCGAACCCGTTCCGGTAGTTCTCCTGCCCCATCGCCCGGAGCCGCTCGGCCATTCGCTCCGCGTAGCAGTGCTTGCAGCCGGGGCTCACCTTCGTGCAGCCGGTCACGGGGTTCCAGGTGGACTCGGTCCACTCGATGGCGGACTTCAGGCCCATGTCAGCCTCGCTTCGTCGGGATAGGTGTTGGCGAGGCGCTTCTTCCGGTCCGTCTTGAGTGGCTCCACCCGAACCTTCGTGGTGTCCTCCTCCTGCTTCAGGACCGCGGTCATGTGCTTCTTCAGATACGGCGTCTTGTTCTCGACGAACCTGCGCACCGCGCCTCCGGTCACCGTCCCTTTGGGGATGAACTCCTTGCGCAGGAGTTCGACCAACTTCAGCGTGGGATCGTACTCGAAAAGAACGAGTTGGTCGGGGTTCGTCGCGTCCGAGAACCGGAACTCGCCTTCCGGATCTACCTTCCACATCGCTTCCTTCATCTTCAGGTGGCCGAGCTCGTTGTTCGTTGCGAAGAACAGGTAGTACTGCGTTCGGTCCTGCCGGTCGCGCATCTCGAAATAGCGGACGTATTTGGCAGCCTGCTGGAGCTTCGATTGGTAGAGCTCTCGGAGCTTTGCGACCCGATCGCCGGACCCCTTCGCGATCTGCACAGCCTATGCCTCGACAATATGCTGCACGACCTTATCCTCGGGGTGCTCAAGGAACCGGTTGATGGCGTCCACCATGAACGTGATGAAGGCCTCGGACTTCTTGAACTTCAGAAGCCGGTGGATCAGAGCGAGCGGGATCCCCGAGAAGCCGAAGGGGTCCATGAAGGCAAACGTCGGCGCCAGGGTGTTTTTCCCTGCTTCGATCGAGTCGAGCACCGCGCCGAACTTCTCGTGAAACTTCCCCGATTCAGGAATCACCTTGAAATGTACGGGGACGGCGATGTTCACGAGCTCTTGCCGCAGATGATCGAGGCGGTCCTCACGCTCTTCGATGAACCAGAACACGATCTCGCCGTCGATCGCATTGCGATAGTTGAGCGCCACCTTTAAAGCGATGACCGGAGAGCCCGGCTCGCCCTGCTTGTACCGGCCCGGCCCCGAAAACCCGTCGATGTAAACGATCCGATCGTGGTTGGTGGCGAGGATCGGAAACCATGCCCCGAGATACCGACGGAGGATTTCATGCTTCGCCTTCGTGTGGGGGTCGAGCTCCCACAGCGTTTCCTTTGGAGTGGTCATCTCGGACTATCGGTCCTCGTGATCCGCACGGGAATCTCAGACTTCATTCACGGAGAGATCGTAGCCTGAATGTAACGCAGCGGAACCCGGACATCGACGACCCGGCTGGCACACGCAAGATCCATGTCTTGACCGGCTTCCTTCGGCCGGATGGCGGTCGCTGCTTTTTCGGCAAGCGGGAAACCACCCATCTACCCCCACACCGCATTGCCCCTGCCCTGGCGGCTGTACCGCTTGCGGCTTTACGCAGAACGATCGGCAACGGCTGTGACCGCGCGTCTATACGCCGTCGAGGCCACGACATAGGTCACGGATGAGGTCGCGCGGGTCCTCCAGGCCCACTGACAGGCGTACCAGTCCCTCGCCCACGCCGGCGCGTTCGCGCTCCTCGGCGCTCAGGCGGCTGTGCGTAGTGGTCGCGGGATGGGTGATGGTGCTCTTGGTATCGCCGAGGTTGGCGGTGATGGAGAACACCCGCGTCGAGTCGATGACCCGCCAAGCCGGCTCGCGCCCCCCGTGGACCTCGAAGGAGACGATCCCGCCGAAATCGCTTTGCTGACGGCGCGCCAGCGCGTGCTGCGGATGCGAGGCGAGGCCCGGAAAGTAGACGCGGCGGACCCGGGGATGGGTCTCCAAGGCCTGCGCCACGGTCAGGGCATTGCGGCTGTGGGCGGCCATGCGCAGGCTCAGCGTCTCCAGGCCTTTCAAGAATACCCAGGCGTTGAAGGGGCTCATGCTGGGACCAGCGCTGCGCAGGAAATTGAATACCGCGTCGCCGACTAAGGCCTGATCCCCCACCACCGCCCCACCTACGCAACGGCCTTGGCCGTCCAGGTATTTGGTCGCGGAATGGATGACCAGGTCCGCGCCCAGGGCGAGCGGTCTTTGTAAGGCCGGGGTGCAGAAGCAATTGTCCACGACCAGCAGGCACTCGCGCGGCCGATCGAGCTGCGCGAGGCGCGCAACGTCGGCGATCTCGGTGAGCGGATTGGAGGGCGTCTCCAGGAACAGCAGGCGCGTCTCGGGCCGGATCGCCGCCTGCCAAGCGGCATAATCGGTGAGCGGCACGAAGCTGGTCGTGACCCCGAATTTTCCGAGATAGTTGTTGAACAACCCGACCGTGGTGCCGAAGATCGCCGCCGAGGAGACGATGTGATCGCCGGCCTTCAGCAAGGCCATGCAGGTGCTCAGGATGGCCGCCATGCCGGAAGCGGTTCCGACACAGCGCGCGCCGCCTTCCAGGGCCGCGAGGCGCGTCTCGAAGACCCGCACGGTGGGATTGGTAAAGCGCGAGTAGATGTTGCCGGGTTCCTGGCCGGCGAAGCGCGCCGCGGCTTGGGCGGCGTTGGCGAATGCGAAGCTCGAGGTCGGAAACAGCGGCTCGCTCTGCTCGCCCTCGGAGGTACGGACCTGGCCGGCGCGCACCGCGAGGGTGTCGAGCGCCCAATCCGGATCGTCGGGTGCCGTCATGGGGGACTATCCGTCCAACCGCCTGTCTCGTGCAAGCCCAGACCTGGCGCAATGATCAGGCAATGGAATGCAGGTCATTCAGCTCGCTGACCCTGAACTCCCGCTCGCTCTTGGCTACATCGCAGCGCTGCGCGGCGAGCCGCTCCAGGTACAGCTCGTTGACGTCGCCGGTGACGTACTCGCCGGTGAAACAGGAGGCGTCGAATCGATCGATGTCCTGGTTGCCGCGCTGCGCGGCGCGGATCAGATCGGCGACGTCCTGATAGATGAGCCGATCGGCACCGATGAGCGCCGCGACCTCGGTCTCGGAACGCCCGTGTGCGATCAACTCCTCGGCCGAGGGCATGTCGATGCCGTAGACGTTCGGATAGCGTACCGGCGGTGCCGCCGAGGCGAAATAGACCTTGCGCGCACCGGCCTCGCGGGCCATCTGGATGATCTGCTTGCAGGTCGTACCACGTACGATGGAGTCGTCCACCAGAAGCACGTTGCGGTCCCTGAATTCCAGATCGATGGCGTTCAGCTTCTGCCGAACCGATTGCTTGCGCAGGGCTTGGCCGGGCATGAGGAAGGTGCGCGGGATGTAGCGGTTCTTGATCAGACCCTCGCGTAGCTTGAGGCCGAGCGCGTGGGCGAGTTGCTGGGCCGCGGAACGGCTGGTGTCCGGGACCGGTATGACCACGTCGATGTCGTGGTCCGGCCACTCGCGCCGGATCTTTTGCGCCAGCGCCTCGCCCAAGCGCATGCGCGCCTTGTGCACGGAGATCCCGTCGATGATGGAATCCGGGCGTGCAAGATAGACGTATTCGAAGATACAAGGCGCGGGCTGCGGGTGGGCCGCGCACTGGCGGGTCTCCAGCACCCCGTCGCTGCCGATAAATACCGCCTCTCCCGGCGCCACGTCGCGGGTGAGCTTATAACCGAGCACGTCGATGGCCACGCTCTCGGAGGCGATGACGTAGTCCTTACCTTGCGGGGTATCGCGGGCGCCGAACACAATGGGCCGGATCCCGTGGGGATCGCGAAAGCCGACGATCCCGACCCCGGTGATCATCGCCACCGCCGCATAGGCGCCGCGGCAGCGCTCGTGCACGCGCCGCACGGCGTGGAAAACCTCCTCGGCCCCTACGCGCAGCTTGCCCAACCGTTGCAGCTCGTGGGCGAACACGTTGAGCAAGACCTCAGAGTCCGAATCGGTGTTGACGTGCCGCAGGTCATCCCGGAACAGCTCGCTCTTCAACTGCTCGGCGTTGGTCAGATTGCCGTTGTGGGCGAGCGTGATCCCATACGGCGAGTTGACATAGAAAGGCTGGGCCTCGGCCGAGGACGAGCACCCGGCGGTGGGATAACGCACGTGGCCGATACCCATGGTGCCGATCAGCTCCAGCATGTGGTGCATCTGGAACACGTCACGCACCAGCCCCCTCGATTTACGCAGATACAGCCGGCCGTCCTCGCAGGTGACGATTCCGGCCGCGTCCTGGCCGCGGTGCTGCAATACCGTGAGGCCATCGTAGAGCGCCTGGTTGACCCTGGATTTCGCGACGATGCCGATGAGACCGCACATAATGACCTCCGCTACGCCAGCCTATCCTTAGAACGCGATCTGCGCACCGAAATCCCCCGGTAACAGGCCCCGCATCCATTCCGCCAGGGGTATGAAGTGCGGGATGAGCGCCGACTCCTGCCACCACGGGTCCTGCGGAAACGGTGTGAGCCCCGCCAGCAGCAGCAGGACGCCCACGATGACCACCCCGCGCGCCGTGCCGAACAGGACGCCGAGCATGCGGTCGGTGCCGGACAGGCCGGTGCCGGCGATCAGCTTGCCGACGAGAAAACTCACCAGCACCCCGCATAACAGGATAGCGACGAACAGGATCACGCCCGAGGCCAGCACGCGCATGGAAGGCAATTCAATCACGCCGCTCAAGGGCCCCACCAGCAGCTCCGTGTATTTCAGGCTCACCCACAACGCCGCCACCCAAACGACCAGCGACAGCACCTCGCGTATCAAGCCGCGCCAGATGCTGACGAGGGCCGACAGCACGAGGAGGGCGAGGATGGCGTAATCGATGATGCCCATGGTCCGCAGCGAGCGCGTGCTCAGGGATGGCGCACCAGTATGCCGTCCAGGCTGGTCTGGTCCTTAAGCCGCGCCAGCACCTGCTTGGCCTTGTCCTGATCGAGCTCAGGCCCGACCCTGACGCGAAATACCGTCCCCCCGCCGACATAGATCTTTTCTACGAAGGCGTTGAAGCCGTTTTTTCTCAGCTTGGTTGCCAGGGACTCGGCATTCGCCTCGCTGGAGAAGCTGCCCAACTGCACCGCCCAAGCGGAGACACCGACGCGTTCCTTGCCCGATTTCGTTGCCGGCGGCGGGTCCCGCGGTGTCTCTACATTCTCCCGCTTGGGAACGGGCTTCTCTTGAATCGGCGCGATAGGTACGCTGGCTGGCGGCTCCGGCGCGGCAGTCTTACCTTGCTCGCTCGCTGCGACCTCCGGTGCCTCGCCGGCGGGGCCCTCCGGCGCGCGCGTGAGCGTCTGCTCTTCGGCGTCGCTGATCGCCGGTCCGGGCCAGGGCTCCGGTCGGGGCGGTATCAGGATCTCGGTTTGCTCCGGCACCGCGGGGTTATCGAATAATACCGGCATCACGAGTGCCGCGAGCCCCAAGAGCACGGCGGCGCCAATCAGTCTTTGCTTGAGGCCTTGGTGCATTCTTTAAAACCGCTCCGAACGCTCTCCCCTATCCAAATAATGCAGTGCCGCAGCCACCGTGAGGAAGGAACCGGTCACGACGATCCGGGCCCCATCACGCGCGCGCGCCTGTGCGGCGGCCAAGGCCTCGCCAGGCGAACGGAAACTCGCGGCACCGGTAACGCCTACGGCCTCTAATACCGCCAGCAGATGGCGGCTATCCGTACCGCGCGTGCCACCCAGGCTGGCCAGGTACCAACGATCGACCACCCCCTGCAAGGCCGCGAATACCCCACGGCTGTCCTTGTCGCGCAAGATCCCCAGCACCGCATGCGTCTCACCCGCAACCGCTCGTGCCGCGAGATTAGCGGCCAGCGCGCGCGCCGCCTGGGGATTATGCGCGACGTCCAGGATATGCTCAACCGCGCCGGGCAGGATCTCAAACCGTCCGGAAAGACGCACCGAGGCCAGCCCTTGCCGTATTGCGTCGGCCCCGACCGACAGCCCGGGCGCGAGCTGCTCCAGCGCCATGAGCACGCCCGCCGCGTTCTGAAGCTGATAGTCGCCGAGCAGCGCAGGCCTCGGCAGATCGCTTAAGTGCCGGGTATTCGACCACCATGACCAGAGCGCACCGTGCGACTCGTAACGGTAATCGCGCTGCGAGAGGAACAGCGGCGCGCCCACCACCTCGGCATGCTCGATCAGGGTATGCGGCGGTTGCGGGTCCGAGCATACGGCACTGCGGCCGCGGCGAAATATGCCGGCCTTCTCGCGGGCGATACTCGCGCGGTCCGGCCCCAGCCATTCGGTATGGTCTATGTCGATGGCGGCGACCAGCGCGACGTCGGCATCGACGATATTCACCGCATCCAGCCGGCCGCCCAGCCCGACTTCCAGGACCGCAACATCCACCGCCTGGCGCTGAAAGAGGTCGAGGGCCGCCAGCGTGCCAAACTCGAAATAGGTCAGCGAAGTACCGGCACGCGCCGCATCGACGCGCTCGAAGGCGCCACAGATCGCCTCATCCTCGGCCGCCACGCCGTTCACCCGGATGCGCTCGTTGTACCTGAGGAGATGCGGGGAGGTGTAGGTAGCGACGCGCAGCCCGGCGGCGCGCAGGATAGCCTCCAGGAGTGCGACGCTCGATCCCTTGCCGTTGGTGCCCCCTACGCTGATGACGCGGTAGCTCGGCGCACGCAGCCCGAGGCGCTTGGCCACCCCTTGGCAGCGTTCCAGACCCAGGTCGATCTCGCGCAGATGCAAGCCCTCCTGCCAGGCCAGCCACTCGGGCAGGGTCGCGCAGCGCGGCGTGGGGTCCACGACCTCGATGGCGGAATGATCAGGCATGGGGGGCGGTGCGGGACAAGTCGCCGGGCGGCGGAGCTGGCCCTAGGCGACCGATTGGTGGGTCATCAAGGACAGCAGCGAGGCGATCCGATCGCGCAACTCGCGCCGATCGACGATCATGTCGAGGGCCCCATGATCGAGCAGAAACTCGCTGCGCTGAAAGCCCTCCGGGAGCGACTGGCGCACGGTCTGCTCGATGACCCGCGGACCTGCAAATCCGATCAAAGCCCCGGGCTCGGCGATGTTGATGTCGCCTAGCATGGCCAGGCTGGCCGAGACACCACCCATGGTGGGATCGGCCAGCACCGAGATATACGGCAGGCCGCGCGCACTCAAGGCCGCCAGGGCGGCGCTGGTCTTGGCCATCTGCATGAGCGAGACCAGGGCCTCTTGCATGCGTGCACCGCCGCTCGCCGAGAAACACACCACGGGCAGGTCCTGCTCGATCGCGCACTGCACGCCGCGCACGAAGCGCTCGCCCACCACCGATCCCATCGATCCGGCGATAAACTCGTATTCGAAGGCACAGGCTACCAACGGCCGCGAGCGGACCTGACCCTTCATGACCACCAGGGCATCGCCTTCCGCGGTAGACTTCTGGGCTTGGGCGATGCGGTCCTTGTAGCGTTTTGTATCCTTGAACTTGAGAAAATCGATCGGCTCGACATGCTGGCCTATCTCCTCTCGCGGCTCGGGGTCGAGGAACCAGTCGAGCCGCCGCCGCGCCCCGATGCGAATGTGGTGGCCGCATTTGATGCAGACGTTGAAGTTGCGCTCGAGCTCGGCACGATACAGTACGGCCTTGCATGACGGGCAACTGCTCCACAGCCCTTCCGGCACGACGCGTTTGGCGGTTCCATTGGTGCGGATCCGCGTCGGCAACAGCTTCTTGACCCAATCCATGCCCCAGTCGGAGCCCCAATCCGAGCGACTCATAGCACCTTTACCTCACTCATTGCAGAATAAAACGTCATACGGACGGCAGCTTGTCGATCGCCGCGCGTAGCTCGGCGACGAATCGCCGCGCCTCGCCAACCAAGCCCGCGCGGTCGCCCGCCATCTGCTCGATGCACGAGACCAGGGCACTGCCCACGACCACGGCATCGGCGATGCCAGCGACGCGCGACGCGCTGTCCGCATCCTTGATACCGAAGCCGACACCCACCGGCAGGCGGGTATGGCGGCGGATGGCCACCAGCCGCTCGGCGACCGCCGCAACGTCCAGTGTGTCAGCTCCCGTCACGCCCTTGAGCGAGACATAGTAGACAAAGCCGCTTGCCGCCTGGCAGATGTGCCCGATGCGCGCCTCGGTGGTGGTCGGCGCAAGCAGGAAGATCGCATCGATCGCTTGTTTGGCCAGCTCGGCGAGCAGGTCCGCGGCCTCTTCCGGCGGCAGGTCGACGGTGAGTACGCCATCCACGCCCGCCTCGCACGCGGCGCGCGCAAAAGCCGCGTAGCCCATCGCCTCGACCGGGTTCAGGTAACCCATCAATACCACCGGCGTCCTGTCGTCTTGCCGCCGAAACGCGGCCACCGCGTTTAGCACTTGGCGCAACGTGGCGCCGCCGCGCAGGGCGCGCTCGCTGGCGCGCTGTATGACCGGGCCGTCGGCCATGGGATCGGAGAACGGCACACCTAATTCCAAAACATCGGCGCCACCCTCGACCAGCGCGTGCAGCAGCGGGACGGTGGTATCAAGGTCCGGATCGCCCGCCGTCACGAAGGGTACCAGCGCCTTGCGGCCGCCGGCACGCAACGAGTCGAAGCAACTTGCGATTCGGCTCATGGCAGGTCCGTTACCGGCGCCGAAGTGCCGTGCGGCGCAGCGGTAGGGCGGGTAGTCTCATCGGGGCCGCAGGTCTCGATTCCCTACGCCTGAGTGACTCACGAGCACGAGCCTCGTTCGGCTGAACGGGATATAGGCACCTGCGGTCTCCTGGCGCCCCACGGGTTGGTGGACGGCGGGCGCTGCAACCTAGCCCTTCTTCACAACGCCAAACCCTGGCGCTTCGCGACGGTATGAATATCTTTATCCCCGCGCCCGGAAAGACAGGTAATGATCACCTGATCACGACCCAGGCGCGGGGCGAGCTTGGCGGTGTAGGCGAGGGCATGGCTAGACTCCAGGGCCGGCATGATGCCTTCGGTTACGGTGAGGTCATGAAACGCCGCGAGGGCCTCGGTATCGGTGACGGTCACGTACCGGGCACGGCCGCTGTCCTTGAGCCAGGCGTGCTCCGGGCCCACTCCCGGATAGTCCAGGCCGGCCGAGACCGAATGGGTCTCGAGGATCTGGCCGTCACCGTCCTCCAGCAGATAGGTGCGGTTGCCGTGCAAGACCCCCGGACGGCCCGCGTTCAACGAGGCCGCATGCCGGCCGGTCTCGAGCCCATCGCCGGCCGCCTCGACGCCATAGAACGCAACGCCGCGATCCGCCATGAAGGGGTAGAACAGCCCCATGGCGTTCGAGCCGCCCCCGACACAGGCCACCAGGGCCTCCGGCATGCGAGCGGTTTGAGCCAGGCATTGTTCGCGCGCCTCACGCCCGATGACGGCCTGAAAGTCTCGCACCAGCATCGGGTAGGGGTGGGGGCCGGCCACGGTTCCGATGATGTAAAAGGTATGGTCTACATGGGTGACCCAATCGCGCAGCGCTTCGTTGAGGGCATCCTTGAGAGTTCTGGAGCCCGAGGTGACGGGTATGACGCGCGCGCCCAAGAGCTTCATCCGATAGACATTGAGGGCTTGGCGCTGGATATCCTCGGCGCCCATATAGACCTCACATTCCATGCCGAAGCGCGCGGCGACGGTCGCGGTCGCCACCCCGTGTTGCCCCGCGCCGGTCTCGGCGATGATGCGGGTCTTGCCCATGCGCCGCGCCAACAGCCCCTGGCCGACGGTGTTGTTGATCTTATGCGCGCCGGTGTGGTTGAGATCCTCGCGCTTGAGGTAGATGCGCGCCCCGCCGAGCCGCTCCGACCAGCGCTCGGCATAATAAAGCGGCGAGGGGCGGCCGACGTAATGGGCGAGGTCCGTATCCAGTTCGGCGATGAACACCGGATCGGCGCGATAGCGCGCGTAGGCCTGCTCCAGCTCCTCCAGCGGCCGCATCAAGGTCTCGGCCACGAAGCGTCCGCCGTAGACACCGAAATGTCCGCGCGCATCCGGCAGACCGGCCGGCGCCGGCCCGAATCCCCGGCCCGCGCTAGCCGCCGCGTCCGACATCACACTCGACATCGCGTACCCTCTGAATAAATCTTCGCATCCGGTCCGGATCCTTGATCCCCTTGCCGATCTCGACGCCCCCGCTCACGTCCACCGCATAGGGACGCACGCGACGGATAGCCTCCGCGACATTATCAGGAGTCAACCCGCCTGCCAAGATGAGCGGGCGCTGCCGTTGCGCGGGGATCATGGACCAGTCGAAGCACTGGCCCGTGCCGCCTGCCACGGCTTCGACGAAAGTATCGAACAGCAGACCGCAGGCATGGGGATAGTCGCCCGCGTCGGTTTCGAGATCAACCCCGTCCCGGACCCGAATGGCTTTGATATACGGTCTGCCGTATCCATAGCAATCGACATCGGCTTCCTCGCCGTGAAACTGCAAGACATCGATCGGAACTTCGGATAGCGCGTAGTGCACCTCGGCGGGTTTCGGGTTGACGAACAGGCCGACCTTGGTCACGAAGGGGGGTAGCAGCGCGGTGATCGCGCGTGCCTGCTGCGGGGAGACGGCGCGTGGGCTCCCGGCGTAAAACACCAAGCCGATGGCATCGGCACCCAGATGGACCGCTGCGATGGCGTCCTCCTGGCGTGTAATCCCGCAGATCTTGATGCGCACGCGCTGGGGGCGCCGGTGATGCGCGCTGGGCGCGCTCATACCGGCCAAGTCCACGCCGGTGCGTCGGGCAGGGCATAGCGCTCGGGATAACGTACCGCGGTGAGATAGAGGCCCTCGGGCGGGGCCGTTACGCCACCGCGCGCGCGCGCCCGGCCCTCTAGGACCTGCTTGGCCCAGATCGGGCTGGCGGCACCGCGGCCGATGGCCATGAGCACCCCGACGATATTGCGCACCATATGATGCAAAAAGGCATTGGCCTCGATGTCGATGCAAAGAAATACACCGTGGCGTACCACGTCGAGCCGGCGTACCTCGCGGATGGGACTCCTGGCCTGACAGCCCTGGGCACGGTAGGCCGAGAAGTCGTGCTCGCCGATGAGATGGCGCGCGGCCTCTTGCATCGGTACTTCATCCAGCGCCCGGCGTTCCCAGGTCGCGCGCGCGGCAAGCAGGCCGGGGCGGGCCGGGCGATTAAGGATCAGGTAACGATAAGCGCGTGCCGTAGCGGAAAAGCGGGCGTGGAAGTCATCGGTCACGCCGCGTGCCCAGAGCACGCTGAGGTCACCGGGTAGGTAGGTGTTGACGCCGAATACCCAGGCGCGCTCGTCACGCGCCGCGTCGGACTCGAAGTGCACGATCTGTCCCACGGCGTGCACGCCGGCATCGGTACGCCCTGCGCAGTGCACCCGTAGCGGATGATCGGCCACTCGCCCGAGCGCCCGCTCGACGTGGAGTTGAATGCTCACCGCGTGTTTCTGGTATTGCCAGCCGCAAAAACGCCGCCCATCGTACTCAAGACCCAGGGCGATCTTCATATCTCGACGCCGGGATTGAATAATGGCGCGCCCGCGACGGCGAGTTGCGCCTGACCGCGGCCGCAGCGCGCGGAGTAAAAACGCGGTGCGGAATTCAGCCCAACTGCGTTAGCAAATCGGCAGCCTCGCGGCGTTGCTCGGCAGTCCCCTGCTGCGCGATCTCGGCGAGGATGGACCGCGCGCTCTCCCCGTCACCCAGCTCAATATAGGCCTTGGCGAGATTGAGCTGTATATCGAGCTCCGACTCATTGTCCACGGCGGTGTCCATGGCCGCCCTGATCCCTGTGATGTCCTGTATCGCACTCTCCAAGGTAATCCCGAGGTCGGAGGAGTCACTGCCGGGTACGGTTCCTGCGCGCTGCGCCGCAAGACCCGATTCACCGGTCGCCGAGGCGAATGGCTCCACCGGCGCGGAGGGTTCAGACTCCAGGACCTCGAAATCCAGGTCCGACAGATCGAACTCGCTGGTGACTATCTCCTTTTCGCCCAACGGCGGCAATTCCAACTCGCTGAGGGCCGCCTCCGTGGAAGCAAAGGGGGAAGTTTTCTGGTCCTCCGCTTCATAACGGCCGGCCATGGTCTCCAGGCCCGGGAAATCGATCACAGGCAGGTCCTGGGCCGGCTCGCCGAGCCTCCCGGCGAGGTCGAGCTCGGTGCCCTCCATGGTTTCAACCTCGCGCCCGTCCAGCGCGGCGGTACGATCTATGGTTAACGTTCGGCCAAGCCCGCGATGTTCATCGCCCGGCGCCGTCGCCGGGCTTGACCGTCCCGGCTGAGCACCCCCCTCCGCTTCCGGCTCGATACCCAAGGCCTTGGCGTAGCCGCCCGTAGGGACCGCGCCGGTGATATCGAACACGTCGCTCGCGTCGTACGCGTACCCGGTCCCGATATCCACCACCTGGGACTTGTCTTCGAAGGGATTGACCGCCTGCTCGACCTGGGGCAGATCGAGCCTCGCCCCCTCACCCCCGGTAACATCGAAGATCCCTCGCCCGGTCGGACTCCGCGCCGCGGAACCCTTCGCCGGGTGCTCGGTCGACCCCCCGCTGAGGTCGATATCCAACCTCGATGGGGTCTCTGGCCCGGCGCTAAGATCGAATATCGCGTGCTCGCCGGTCTCCTGACGGGATTCGCCACCCAGGTCGAGGAACTCTTGGCTAGGCACGGGACGGAGACCGGCCTCTCCCGCCAGGTCCGAAAACAGCGGCCGGCCGGGCGACATCGCATGCCACATGGACACCGCGACGTCCCATAGCGAGCCGCCGCCACCGACGGCACCGTGCAAGACCCTGGCGTATTCCTCGAAGGCGGTCTGATTGCCGGAGGCATAGTAGACCTCCAGCAAACGGAGCTTGTGCAGGTGTTGATCGGGATCGACGTCTACGGCATGTTTCACCAGGCGTTCCGCCTCGTCAAAGCGCGAGTGGGCAAGATAAACGGCCAGGAGGTCTTCCTCTTCTCGCTCGACGGCGGCCGTTGCGGTACTGGGAGCGAAGGTGGCGGGGCTGGCAAGCGCCGACTTGGCTAAGGGAGGGGGCGGGGGGGCGGCCGCAGCCGGCACGGTAGCCCGCCCCGGATCCGGCTTGAATACGGCGGGCGATAAAACCTTCTCCGCTTCGGGTGGCGCGCGGCGTCCGCGTAACGCGATAAAAGCCCCCCCCAGGAGCAGGACGGCCAGACCCCCTGCAAGCACCGGGACCCCCCCGGGGATCTGCTGGCCCGCCCTGTCCAAGAGGCCCATGACGGTATCCACGATCCCGGTCCCGGCGCTCGGCCCCGGCGCGGGCGTCGGGCCAAGCGTCGTCCCGGCATCCGTGCTCGCTTGCCCCGGCGGTCCAGGCGTTGTGGGTGCGGGCGGCGGGGCTTCGGTTGGCGCCACTGGAGCTGGCGCTGGTGCTGCGGATCGCTCCTCCGGCGCTGGCTCGGACGGTACGTTAGGGGCCGCGGGCACCGCGGCCGACGCTTTCTCGGGTGGTGCGCCTGGCGGCTGCTGGTCCCCCGGCGGCTGCGCCTCGCCGGGCTGGGTTGGTTCGGCCGCCGGCGCGCTGGGCATGGCGGGCGCCGCAGCCGTTGTTGGGGCGGCACTCGCCTGGGTAGGCCCGGGACTTGTGTCCGGCGGCGGTGACGCGGCCGCAGCTGCGCGAGCCGCCCTGGCTGCCTCCGCTTGCACCTCGGCCTCTTTCTGTACCGAGGCCAGCCGTTCTTGCAGCGCCGCGAAGTCCTTGTCCTTCAGCTCCAGTTGTTCGCGCAGCAGCTTGATGATTTCGTCGGATTCATTGACCTTGGTATTCAGCTCACCCAGTTGGAGTTTCTGCGAGGCCAGGGTCTCCTCGGCAGCCGTGAGGCTTTTCTTGGTATTCTCCAGGTCGGCGTTAGACGCGCCGGCGGTCCCGCCGGCCTTGGCCGGGGCGCTGGTGTCCGCGGAGGCCAGCTTGAGCAGCGCATCATCGGCCGGTGCCGGTGTGACCGCGCTGATACCCGGAGCACTGGGCGGAGCCGGGGCACCGGTAGACGTCACCGTACCGTTCGGTTGCGCGGCCGACGCGCTGGCGGCGCGCTGGCGGTACTGCTCCCAGGCTGAGCGATGTTGGCTGACCAGCGCTAACGCCTGGGCGTAGGAAATCCGTTTGGCCTGTGCGGCATCCGGAAAGCGCAATACCGCGCCGGCCTTGAGTGCGTTGATGTTATCCTGAAAAAAGGCCCGTGAGTTATGTTGTAATAGCGCCAGCATATACTGCTGGACGGTCTCGCCGGCGTGCGGGCGGGCACGCTGGGCGATCGCCCACAGGGTGTCGCCGCGACGGGTGATGAGCTCCCCGGATGTCTTGCGCGGTGGGGGCGCCGAAACGCCGCGGCCCGGGGCGGGCCGCGGCGGCTGCCGACCCACCGCGGCGGCTCGCGTTTCGATACGCCCCGTGCGGGCAGCGGGTGGGCGGATCGCCGCGGCGCGTACCGGCATGCGCGCCCGATAGCTCGGCGGGTCGAATAAGGCCGAGTACTCACGGTACAGGCGCCCCTTGGACCAATTCACCTCGATCAGGAAACTCAGGAACGGTTCGCGTACCGGATCGTGGCTCGTGACCTTGATGTAATCCGCTCCGCGCGGCGTCTCGACAACCTCGAACCGCAATTGGGAAAGAAAATGCGGCCGCGCGATCCCGGCGCGCTGGAAGCGTTCGGCCGGCGCCAGCTTCACGCTGATGGTGTTCAGTTCGTCGGCCTTGGCGTTGATCAGCGCGATGGTGGCATGAAACGGTTCGTTCAAGCGCGATTGCTTGACCAGCTCTCCCAAACCCAGCGCACCCGCCGCCCCCGGGCTCAACGCGATCAAGACCGAAAGAAATAACGCTGATCTCTTCATTCGGGACCCCTTGCTAATGATTGAATGCGACGGCATGGCGCCGTTGATCCGTTTCCTAAGCGCCATCCGCCCCCGGTTGCTACGATCGGAGACTGCGCCCCGATCCTCCCCTGCTCCACTTGCGGCCTCACAGGTAATCTTTTATCAAAATTTCAGCGATTTGGATACTATTTGTCGCCGCTCCTTTACGTACATTATCAGAAACAATCCATAAGTCGAGGCCGCGCGGGTGCGATATATCCTCGCGGATCCGCCCGACGTAGACGCCATCATGCCCCGCCCCCTCGGTCACGGCCGTCGGGTAACCACCGGCCTTGTGTTCGTCGAGCACCACGACACCCGGGGCTTGGGCCAGCAGGGCGCGCGCGTCCTCGGCGCTCAGTTTCTCACGGGTCTCGATATGCACGGCTTCCGAGTGTCCATAGTATACGGGGACGCGCACCGCGGTCGGATTCACCCGTATGGCCTCGTCCTCTAATATCTTGCGCGTCTCCCACACCATTTTCATCTCTTCCTTGGTATAGCCGTTGGTTTGGAACTCGTCGATATGGGGTAGGACATTGAAGGCGATCTGCTTCGGGTAGACGTGTGGCCGTACCGGCTTGCCGTTCAGGAGGCTGGCGCTCTGCTCGGCCAGCTCCTCGATGGCCTCTCTTCCGGTACCGGAGACCGACTGATAGGTGCAGACGTTGATGCGTTCGATGCCGACCGCGTCATAGATGGGTTTCAAGGCCACCACCATCTGAATGGTCGAGCAGTTGGGATTGGCGATGATGCCGCGCCGCGGATAGCCGGCCACGGCGTGCGGGTTGACCTCCGGGACCACTAGAGGGATGTCCGGCTCGTAACGAAACTGCGAGGTGTTATCGACGACCACGCAGCCGGCCGCGGCGGCCTTAGGGGCATAGACCGCCGAAACCGAGGCCCCCGGGGAAAACAGACCGATGTCGACCCCCGCGAAATCGAAGGTCTCGAGGTCCTGTACCGGGACCTCCTCGCCGGCAAACGCTACGCGCATGCCCGCCTCCACCGACCGGCGGCTGGCCAGTGCATGTAGCCTACCGACGGGGAATCCGCGTTCCTCGAGGACCGCGAGCAGGGTCTCGCCGACCACGCCGGTGGCGCCGACCACGGCAACATTAAACCTTCGCCTCATCCCCTTTTCTTACCCTGGTACTTCATCGCGCCTGGCGAGCAATGCTGTCAGAACCGCCCGCCCCATCTCCCGGGTCCCGACGGTTACGCCTCCCGCCGAAGCGATATCCGCTGTTCGTAAGCCCTTCTTCAGGACCTCCATCACGGCCGCTTCGATCATTAAGGCCGCGGCCGGTGCACCGCATGAATATCGCAGCATCATGGCCACCGACAGGATCGTCGCCAGCGGGTTGGCGAGGTTGCGGCCCGCAATGTCCGGGGCCGAACCATGGATGGGCTCATAGAGCCCCTTCGAGGTCTCGTTGAGGGAGGCCGAAGGCAACATTCCGATAGAGCCGGTCAGCATGGAAGCCAAATCGGAGAGTATATCGCCGAACAGGTTCGGCGTGAGCATCACATCGAGCTGTTTCGGTTGCCGCACCAACTGCATGGCGGCGTTATCGACGTACAGGTGCGTGACGGCCACGTTCGGATAGTCCCGCGCCACCTCGCCCACCACGCGCCGCCAGAGCTGCGTGGCCTCCAAGACATTGGCTTTATCGATCGAACACAGCAGGCCGCGGCGCTCGGCCGCCAACTGAAAGGCAACCCTGGCAATACGGCGCACCTCGCCTTCGCTGTAGACCATGGTATTGAAGCCCTGCTGCTCGCCGTTAGCCAGGCGTCGAAAACCGCGCGGTTCTCCGAAATAGACGTCGCCGGTAAGCTCGCGCACAATGACCAAGTCGAGCCCATCGATCACCTCCGCGCGCAACGTCGAGGCGCCGATGAGCTCGCGGTAGGCGCGCACCGGACGCAGATTGGCGAACACCCCTAGACCGGCCCGTAAAGCGAGTAGCCCTCGTTCCGGCCTCAGGTGCGGGTCCAGACTATCCCACTCGGGTCCTCCCACGGCGCCCAGCAATACCGCGTCAGCCGCTTGGGCGCGTGCCAGTGTGTCCGCGGACAGGGGTTTGCCGCAGGCATCGAGCGCCGCGCCACCGATGGTCCCCGCCTCGATCGCTAGGCCTAGCCCCACGATCGACGCGGCGGCCTTCAATACCTCTACTGCCGGCACGACGATCTCCGGCCCGATCCCGTCCCCGGGCAATACCAAGATTCTTTTTATCACGCCTCGGTCGCAACTCACTCCTGTCTTTCGGGCTTTTACCTCATGGCTCGAAAACCCGCCCGTTTGTAACTATTATGCCGGCAATGAACGAGCGGCGCGCGCGGCTAAGCCCCCGGGATGCAGATGCGCTATTTGCGATCGCCCCATGCCTCATCGATCCTTAGCGCGCGCGGCCAACCGTCGTGCTACCCAATCCATTTTATCAAATCTAATTCGAAACCTGGTCAAGAACCTGTAAAAGAGTGAGCTATGCAAGCGTTAATAGCGATCATCGAGGAATACTTTGAGCAGCGCGCCGAGCTGCGTCCCGGCAATACCCCGAAGGCACTCCGTGAGGCGGTGCTGGCCGCGGTCGACGGGCTGGACCGCGGACATCTGCGGGTCGCCGAGAAACGCGACGGGGCATGGGTCGTCAATCAATGGCTCAAGAAGGCCGTGCTGCTTTACTTCCGGTTGGAGGAAAACCGCGTGCTGGGTGCCGGTTATACGAACTACTTCGACAAGGTACCCGTCAAGTTCGGCGACTACGACCGGGCGCGTTTCGCCGCCACCGGTGCGCGGGTCGTGCCGCCGGCCACGGCGCGTTATGGCAGCTATGTCGCGCGGGACGTGGTGCTGATGCCGAGCTTCGTCAACATCGGCGCCTACGTGGACAGCGGCACGATGGTCGATACCTGGGCGACGGTCGGCTCCTGCGCCCAGATCGGCAAGAACGTTCACCTTTCGGGCGGGGTCGGAATCGGCGGCGTGCTGGAGCCTATCCAAGCGGCGCCGACTATCATCGAGGACAACTGTTTTATCGGTGCGCGCTCCGAGGTCGTCGAAGGCGTTGTCGTCGGTGAGGGCTCGGTCATCTCGATGGGGGTTTACATCGGACAGAGCACCAAGGTCTACAACCGCGAGACCGGTTCGGTCACCTATGGACGGATCCCGCCCGGTTCGGTGGTAGTATCAGGCAACCTACCCTCCGCCGACGGCCGCTACAGCCTATATTGTGCGGTTATTGTGAAGCAGGTCGATGCCAGGACCCGCGGCAAGGTCGCGATCAACGAGTTGCTACGCGAGCCCTGAGTCCATGTGCAATAAAAACCGTTGCGAGTGAGGGAAAGCAGAATTGTTTAAAAGCGCTCTGCGTGCAGGGTCTCGCGCACTACGTTGGCCAGCCATGCGGCGAGCCGCTCGACCTCCGCCAGATCGGGCCCTTCCACCATCACGCGCACCAGCGGCTCGGTCCCGGAGGGGCGCACCAGAACCCGGCCGCGATCGCGGAGTTGCGCCTCTGCTTCTTGTACCGCCCGTTTGACGTTTTCGTGATCGCAGATGCCGCAGAGCCTCGGTAGCTCGACATTGATGAGCCGCTGAGGATATTTTGTAATCCCCGCCTTCAGGCTGTTCAGGGATTGGCCGTTGTTGACCATGGCCTCAAGCACCTGCAGGGCGGAGATAATCCCATCGCCGGTGGTGGTCAGGTCCAGGCAGATGATGTGCCCGGAGGACTCCCCGCCCAGGGTCGAGCCGCCGCTCTGCATCATTTCCAGTACGTAGCGGTCCCCGACCTTGGCCCGTTCGAGCTCGACACCCAAGGTGCGTAATGCGTGTTCTAGGCCCAGATTGCTCATCTGCGTCCCGACCACGCTGCCGTTCAACCGGTTTTTCTTTTGGCGCTCCCGCGCAACGATGAACAATAGCTCGTCACCATCCACCAACTCCCCGCGGTTGTCGATCATAATGACCCGATCGCCGTCCCCATCCAGGGCAATACCCAGGTCCGCGCCGTGCGCCAGGACGTCAGCCTGCAAGGCCTGGGGTCTGGTGGCGCCGACGTTATCGTTGATGTTGAGGCCGTTGGGATCGGCGCCGATCGTAATCACCTCGGCACCGAGTTCCTCAAACACGTGAGGCGCAATCTCGTAGGTAGCACCATGGGCGCAGTCCACCACTATCTTAAGCCCCTTCAGGTTGCTCCCGGTGGCTATGCTGCCTTTGCAGAACTCGATATAGCGGCCCCTGGCGTCCACCACGCGGTGCGCCTTACCCAGGCGCCCCGATTCGACAATCTTCAGTGGGCGCTCGACCGCGGCCTCGATCTCCGCTTCGACCGCGTCGGGTAGCTTCATGCCGTCGCCGCCGAAAAACTTGATCCCGTTATCGTAATAGGGGTTGTGCGAGGCACTGATCACGACGCCGGCCTGCGCGCGAAACGTTCGGGTGAGATAGGCGATACCGGGCGTCGGCATGGGACCCAATAATAGGATGTCGAGGCCGGCAGCCGACAGCCCGGCCTCCAGGGCCGACTCGAACATATAGCCGGAAATCCGCGTGTCCTTCCCGATGAGGACGCGTCCGCCACCACTGCGGGACAGGACACAGCCGGCCGCCCAGCCCAGCTTCATGACAAAGTCCGGCGTGATGGGCGGATCACCTACACGACCGCGAATACCGTCGGTTCCGAAATAACGCCGTGCGACGCTCATGGGTTCCCAATCATACCGTTACCGGAGACCTGCAATCGGCTCGCTCTACGTCCCTGCGAGCGTCATGGTGAAGGGGATCACAATCGACGCTGGCGCCCGATTCCTGCCCGCCACTCCCATCAGGGCGCGCGAAACACCTAACCCGCCAAGGCGTATTACATAAGAATGGGGACAAGACAATTCCAATCGGGATGGTAGGCGCTGCATAGACGGCGCTCTCTAAAACAGCAGCCCCCACCAAGTGGGGGCTGCTACTCAACCATACAAGCGCAGCGCCTAGTGCAGGCTGGCCGGCCCGCCGATGGTCCCGCCTTCGCTCGTCGTGTCCGCCTCGCGGGCGGGGCTTCCGGCCTTGGGGGGATCGCGCCGCTCGCCATCGTCCGACCACCCCGCCGGGGGACGCGGGCTGCGGCCCTCCATGATGTCATCGATCTGTGCGCCCTCGATGGTCTCATATTTGATCAAGGCATCGGCCATGACGTGCAATTTGTCCACGTGGGACTCGAGGATCGACTTGGCCCGTCCATAGTTGCGATCGACCACGCGCCGGATCTCCTCGTCGATGGCATGGGCGGTCTCGTCGGACATCATCTTGTGTTGGGTCACGGAATGACCCAGGAACACCTCACCCTCGTCCTTGCCGTAGGCCAGAGGACCGAGGCGCTCGGAAAGCCCCCATTTGGTGACCATATTGCGCGCCAGCTCGGTAGCCTTTTCGATGTCGTTGGAGGCCCCGGTGGTGACCTTCTCGGCACCGAAGATCAGCTCCTCGGCAATGCGCCCGCCAAAGGCGGTGCAGAGCTGGCTCTCCAGGCGCTCCTTGCTATAGCTCAACCGGTCCTGCTCGGGCAGAAACATCGTCACGCCGAGGGCTCGGCCACGCGGGATGATGGTGACCTTGTACACGGGATCGTGCGAGGGCACGGAACGCCCGACGATGGCGTGACCGGCCTCGTGATAGGCGGTGAGCCGCTTCTCTTCCTCGCTCATGACCATGGAGCGGCGCTCGGCACCCATCATAATCTTGTCCTTGGCCTTCTCGAAGTCCATCATCTCGACCACCCGCTTGTTGGCGCGCGCGGCGAATAGCGCGGCCTCATTGACGAGATTGGCCAGATCGGCACCGGAGAAGCCGGGCGTGCCGCGGGCGATGATCGAGGGCTTGACGTCCTCGGCCACCGGGGCCTTACGCATGTGCACGCGCAGGATCTGCTCGCGGCCGCGGATGTCGGGCAGGGGCACCACCACGTGCCGATCGAAACGGCCCGGCCGCAATAACGCGGGATCGAGTACGTCGGGCCGGTTGGTCGCGGCAATAATGATGATGCCTTCGTTGCCCTCGAAGCCGTCCATCTCGACCAGCAATTGGTTCAGGGTCTGCTCGCGTTCATCGTGGCCGCCGCCTAGGCCCGCGCCGCGGTGCCGGCCGACGGCATCGATCTCGTCCATGAAGATGATGCATGGGGACGCCTGCTTGGCCTGCTCGAAGAGGTCGCGCACGCGCGAGGCGCCGACGCCGACGAACATCTCGACGAAGTCGGAGCCGGAGATCGAGAAGAACGGAACGCCTGCCTCGCCGGCGACAGCGCGCGCCAGCAGCGTCTTGCCGGTGCCGGGCGGCCCGAACAGGAGCACGCCCTTGGGAATCCTCGCGCCGAGCGCCTGGAACTTCTTCGGGTTCTCGAGGAACTCCTTGATCTCGTGCAGCTCCTCGACCGCCTCGTCCGCGCCGGCGACGTCCTTGAACGTGACCTTCGGCGAGTCGGGCGACATGCGCTTGGCGCGGCACTTGCCGAAGCTCATCACCTTCGACCCGCCGCCCTGCATCTGGT
>JBOIDW010000043.1:0-6045 GCA_050740655.1 Gammaproteobacteria bacterium
TTGCGCGGCAAGCTGTTTTCGCAGCAACGCCACGATGGCCGCTTCTACCGATCTTCTGCTCCGCATCGCACTGTGGCGGATCGTCTTTCCATTGACGTATGCGTCGAGTACCGCGGGGTGAATATAAGACTTGCGGCACACGGCAGGGGTGTTCCCCAAGCGCTTAGCTACCGATTCGATGACCCGCACAATGTATTTTTTTGCATTAGCCCGGGAATCGAACGGTGGGAGGTCGGACAGCGCGCGCGCTGCCGTAACGGTGCCCGCCCAAGTGCGAAAGTCTTTGGCGGTGAAATCGCCGCCGCTCGCTTGGCGTAGATATGCGTTGACATCACGCGAGGAGATGCTGTGGCATTCCCCGGCGTCGTCGAGATATTGAAACAGATCCCGACCCGGCAGGTCTCGGCAGCTTTTCACCTCCGCGGCGAGCCGCGGATCTTGAATGTCAATCCGGTGAGGCTTGCCACTTTTGCCCTGAAACTCGAATTGGAGTCGAGTTCCGCGTATCTTCGTATGCTTGTCGCGCAGGGTCGTGAGACCGAAGGAGTTGTTGTCGCGCGCGTACTTTTCATTGCCGACACGAACCAAGCAGCTCTCGAGTAAACGCACCACCGTGGCCAGCACGCGGTCGCGCGACAGGACGGGCTTCCGTAAATCCTGCGAGACACGCGCTCGGATACGTGGTAGGGCGTTAGCAAAGGCAATCACGTGAGCATATTTTGCGTCGTCGCGCGATTCACGCCAGCGATGATGGTAGCGGTACTGCTTGCGGCCGCGGGCATCGCGACCCGTCGCTTGGAGGTGGCTCTCGGCAAACGGACTGATCCATACCTCACGCCAGGCAGGAGGTACAACCAGCGATTTAATGCGTGCGAGCTTTCGCGCATCGCGTATCGTTCTGCCATCCGAATCGAGATAGCAAAAACCCGTCCTGCTCGTCAGGCGGCGGATCCCATGCCCGTTATCGCTCACGTAGCGCAATGAGGCTGATCCTACCCGCGCCTCAGACGCTCCGCGCTTCCCGTTTTGTGCCACTGGCAGCTCTAACTAACCTTTTGACATGAGCCCATCCAATTTGGACATGAGCCCGTCCAGTGTCCGTATATGCGTGTGCTGCTTCGCGAGCAGGTCCAGGAACAGCGGCTTAAGCTCCGCCGGCGTGGCGGTAGCCTCCAGCACCTCTTGATAGCGCTTAAGGCCGGACTCCTCACCTGCTTTCAGAGCCCTGAGCACCATCCTATCGCCGAAGATATTTGCCGCTCCCATGACGACCTTGGACCAGGTACCCCAGTCCCCGAAGTTTTGGGCCGCCCTGCGCTCCGGTTGCTGGATCCGGGCCTCGAGCTGCGAGGCCGCCTGCTGATGGTCTCTAAGGATGGTGACCAATTCTTTAAATTCCGCGTGCCGCTCCAATTCTTGCCGTTCTTTGCGCAACGCCTGTTGATACGTTTCCACGGCTAAGCATTCTCTCTTGAAGAGCCTATCGGTGATCTCGTTCCAATTCATGTCGGTGTCCACTGAAAGATTGACTGACTATCGGTTCTCAGTCACGGTAGCTGCGTCAACATCTGCGCCATACCGGGTCCTGGATAAATATGAGCGTATATTCAGTAAGTTGCACCAAGCCCCGCGCTGCGAGCTAGGGTCGTATGGGTAATAGTTACTTGTACTTCTGTAGGTTTTACTGCAGGTAGCAGTGGACAGCAACATGCCCGACGACCTGGCGTCTCTCCTCGCAGGGCTGGAAGGCGATACGTCGGTTAACGGTGATCTCATCTACTCCAGCCGAGCGATCCACAGGCCGTTACGGACGATTATTGGGCTGTAACTCTTACGGGAGAAACGGTAAGAAATGCTGAGTAGCCTGGTGGCAAAATCCGGCGTTCGCTGGATTATCGCATTAAAAAATAAAGCCATTAGTTGTTTACGCCGGTTCCGGCATGCAACTTGATCCTCGTCAGGCTGCCCCGCTCGGTTAAGCCGGATGAATGCGATCACAACCTTACATTTCCATGTCATGAACCCTAAGGAACAGTTTGCGATGCCCTCCGCGACGCATTCGGGGGTGCCGCCAAGCGACAGGCACCGGAAGCCGGCATTAACCACCCTCGCCGGATCGGTCATGAAGCGGCTAGAAGCGGCGTTTACGGCCTGGCTGGACCAGAAAGTCGAAGCGGACGGCCCGCCGGCGACCGATCCCCAACACGTGCTCGAATCCATTCGTGCGGGCGATGTCGTGCTCGTCGCCGGGCGCACTCGCATGAGCCGCTTTATCAGGTTCCTCTCCGGTTGCCCGTGGACGCACGTCGCGCTCTGCCTCGGCCGCTTGGAGGATTACCACGCCGACCCCGCTATGCGCGATCTACGCGATCTAATGGCGCGCGCCTCCCGCGGGGACCCGAAAGAACCCGTGCTGATCGAGGCGCTCCTCGGCCGAGGGACAGTCCTCACCCCCCTCAGGCATTACCGCGATCACGCCGTGAAGATTTCCCGTCCAAGGAGCCTCTCCGAGCAGCAGGTGAGCCGGGTAATCCGGTTTGCGGTTCGGCATCTGGGTTTCGACTACGACTTCCGGCATATCCTGGATCTGGTGCGCCTCGCCGTCCCCTTGCCAGCGTTTGCGCGCCGTTGGCGCTCAACCCTGTTCGACCCCGATTACCCGGCTTCCAGGCGCTGTATCTGCTCGACCCTGCTGGTGCAGGCATTCACCTCGGTGGCCCACCCCGTCGTCGCGGTAGCGGCGCCCCACGGCAATGCGGCTTTCAAGGCGTCTTTGGAGGCAAACCCGCGGCTCGCGACGCCGAGAGACTTCGACGGATCTCCTTATTTCGAATATCTCGAGTTTCCACCGAAATCCCCGGCCCCGGCAAGGCGGGTCCCGCGGTTGCCACAGGCCAAGGTTCGGCGGGCAAGGGGCGCCGTCAGACGGTTTAATCCTGGCCCGTTCTCCGGCCGGGTGCTAGAGCCATGCTACGCCACGGTGCCGATTCGTCCAGCACTCCGAGGGAAAAGGTGAAACGGACGCTCCGCCCATGTTCAACCGCGGCGCCTCCGGGACGTGGAGAGACCAAAGCACGAGGCTGCGCTTTTAGCGCCTCAGCCCCAGAACGCGACACACTTCTTCGAGGTTGGCGCAAATACACGGAGATTCAGTAGAGAAGCAATCACGTGAGTAGCACCGTTGCGATCCGGATCAAGTACCGGCAAGGACGGCGCCCCTCGCTTGATTTCATGCGGCGATCGATGGTATCCATGGCGTGCCATGAGGACCGTGAGCGGATCTCTTGCGATGATGGGCGGCTATGCAGCACTCTCGGGCTCTTCGCCGTGGGGGCACCGCGGGCCCGCCGCCGAAAAGCGAGCCGGCGACTGATGGGCGCTGACTTGTCCCTGTTCAAGAAGGGGCTGATCCTCATCGCCATCCCCTTAATTTTGCAATGGGCGTTCATCGGCCTCTCCCTCCACATCCGCGAGGAAGGGCAGGAGGACCACCGAGAGCTCTCCCGTAGCAAAGAGGTCGTGGCCGAGGCCGGGCACATCCAGCGCCTCCTGCTCGAGGCCCATAACGATATGCGCGGGTTCGTGATCACCGGCGATCCTGGCTTCGCCCAAGCTTATGAGGAGGCCGTCCGGATACTGCCCCAGAAGATCGCAGCGTTACAACGCCCAGTCCGCGACCCTGGACAGCGGTTGCGCATCACTCGGATAGCGGGTGACGCGACCGCGCTGCTCGGCTTCCTCGGCGAGTTGAACGGTTTCATGCAAGCCGGAAAGCTGGAGCAGGCGGTCGCCGCGGTTAAAGCCCTCACCGGCCAGCAACGCATGAACGACTTGCGCCGGGAGATGAATATTTTTTTACAGCGGGCGCGCGAGCTGGACAGGGCGCGCGACCTAGCGGCGGAAGAGCGGTGGCGGCGCGAGGACTGGTGGCTGGGCACGGGGGCCGCAGCGAGCCTCCTCCTCGGCCTCGGGCTGACCTATGCCTTCAGCCGGGGGATCAGCCGGCGCCTTAACGCATTGGTGCAAAATGCCCAGCGGCTGGCCGAGGGCGAGGCGCCGCTTTCGGCGCTCGGCGGCGAGGACGAGATCGGCCGGGTGGACCAGGCCTTTCACACTATGGCCAGCACGCTCAGGCGCCGCACGACGGATCTGAACGCCTCGAATCGCGAGCTGCAGGACTTCGCCGCGGTCGCTTCCCACGATCTCCAGGAGCCGCTCCGCAAGATCGAGGCCTTTGGCAGCCGGCTCAGGACCAAGTATGATCAGGCCCTGGACGAACAGGGGCGCGATTACCTCGCGCGCATGCTCGCCGCCGCGGTGCGCATGCGCCGACTCATCAACGACCTCTTGAGCTTCTCGCGGGTGACGACCAAGGCCCGAGCCTTCGTGACGGTCGCCCTCGCCGAGGTTGCGCAACAGGTGGTGTCCGATCTGGAGGGGCGTATGTTTGATACGGGCGGGCGCGTAGAAGTCGGAGCGCTTCCCACCATCGAGGCCGAACCGCTACAGATGCGCCAGTTGCTGCAGAACCTCATCGGCAACGGGCTCAAGTTCCATCGCGAGGGTGAGCCGCCCGTGGTGCGCATCTCGGGCCGGCTGCTCGACACCAGCGACCCCGCCGAAGGCCCCGCACCCGGCCCTCGCCACTGCGAGATCCGAGTGCAAGACAACGGCATTGGCTTCGAGGAAGTCTATAGCGAGCGCATCTTCGAGCTGTTCCAGCGCCTGCACGGGCGCGATGAGTACGAGGGCACGGGTATGGGGCTCGCGATTTGCCGCAAGATCGTCACCCGCCACGGCGGCACCATCAGCGCGCACAGTGCCCCCGGGCACGGGGCCACCTTCCTCGTTACCTTAGCGGTCACACAGGAGGAGAACCCGGCATGAGACCACAGGGAAAATCCGTCACGATACTCATGGCCGACGACGATGTGGACGACCGTCTGATGACCCGGGAGGCCTTCAGCGACGCTCACCTGCGCAACGACCTGCGCTTCGTCCAAGACGGGGTTGAGTTGATGGATTATCTCCGCCACCGGGGTCAATACGGCGATCCCGCGGCGGCCCCGCGCCCGGGCCTGATCCTCCTCGATCTCAACATGCCCAAGAAGGACGGGCGGGAGGCGCTCGCGGAGATCAAGGCGGACCCGAATCTCAAGCACATCCGCATCGTTGTCCTCACCACTTCGAAGGAGGAGGAGGACATCTACCGCAGCTATGACCTCGGCGCGGCCTCCTTTATCCAGAAGCCCGTAACCTTCGAAGCCCTGGTCAAAGTCATTAGGACCCTGGGGAGGTATTGGCTCGATATCGTGGAGCTGCCGGGGGTTCCGGATGCAGGCTGAGGCGCAGGCGCACGCGATCCGGGTGCTGCTCGTCGAGGACGACGAGGACGACTACCGTCTCACCCGCGAGCTGCTCGCCGAGCTGCCGGGGTATCGGGTCCAGCTCGACTGGGCGCCGAGCTATGAGGCCGGTCTTACCGCGCTGGCCCGCCGTGCGCACGACGTGTGTCTGCTCGACTACCGGCTCGGCGAGTGCAGCGGGCTCGACCTCCTGCGCCGGACGGCGGCCGAGGACTATGGCATCCCTGTCATATTGCTGACCGGGTACGGCGCCCTCGGGCTCGACGTGGAGGCGATGCGGGCGGGGGCGGCCGACTACCTCCTGAAGGATCGGATCGACGCCGCGGCCCTCGAGCGCGCGATCCGCTACACCCTCGAGCGCAAGCGGGACCGCGAGGCCCTGGCGAATTTCAACCGGCTTCTCGAGCGCCGGGTGCAGGAACGGACCACCGAGCTGGAGCAGGCGAATGCGGCGTTACAGGCAGAGATGCAGCGTTCCCGCTACGCCGAGGAGGGGCTCAAGGAAAGCCAGGAACGGCTCCGCCTGGCCATGACTACCGCACAGATGGGCTCTCACTACCGCGACTTTGAAAACGGGATGGCGATCTATAGCGATCAACTTGGGGCGCTGTGCGGTCTGCCCTCCGAGTCCTCATTCGCCAACTATGAACAGTTTTTGAGCGCCGTCCATCCCCACGAT
>JBOIDW010000044.1:0-20108 GCA_050740655.1 Gammaproteobacteria bacterium
CGATCTGCGAGTGCTCTTTTTTCGCCACGCGCCCGGACACGAAGATCCCGAGGTGGCCGATGTCCTGGTGCAAGAGGCCGACGATGACCTGGCCGCGCGCCTTGATGTCCTCGGTCGAGCCATAGACATCGGCCACCCAGTTGAAGGCCTGCTGCGGGGGCGTGACGTTATCGCCGAGCGAGGCGAACAGGATGATGGGTGAGCGGATCTCGCGCAAATCGAACACCTTGCCGCTGTTCGACTCGATGTCGCTCGACCAGAGATCGTTGCCGACGAAGAGCGTCTTGGTGATCCACTCGATCTCCTCGCGGTTCATCAAATAGAAGCCGCCCCACCAGCGCTCGAAACCGAGGAAACGCGGGCCTTCGGTATCGACGTTCGCAAACAGGTGGTAGTACTTGTCCCAGAACGTGTTGGCCGGGTCCAGGGACTCGAAGTTCTGCACCAGATGGGCGCCGTCGAATCGGCCCGCACCGAGGTCCGAGGCCAGTGAAGCGAGCCAAGTGCCGCCGAGCAATCCGCCCGCGTAGCGCATGGGGTTGTCTCCCTGGCCTTCACGCCAAGCGCCCCCCCAATAGGACATCGGCGCCCCGTTGATGACGATGGGGCCCGTGTCTCCGGGGAGTGCGGCGGCGAGCATCATCGCCGCCCAACCGCCCTGGCAATTGCCGACGATCGCGGGCTTGGCGCTCTCGGGGTGCAGCTCGCGGACCTTGTGCACGAATACCGCCTCGGCCGCACATACATCGAGCAGCGTCTGGCCCGGCTCCGGATCGGGGAAGAACACCACGAAGTACACCGGGTGGCCCGAGCGCAGCGCCACACCGACCTGGGAATCGTCCTTGAAGCCGCCGAGCCCGGGGCCGTGACCAGCACGCGGATCGATGATGATGTAGGGTCTCCGTTGCGGGTACAGCTCGACATCCGGCGGGGGGATCATTCGCAGGAGCGCATAGTTGACCGGGTGCTCGAAGGTCCGCCCATCCATCACGGTCTCGTGCCGGAAGTGCAAGAGCGGTGGATGGCCGGCGCGCTCGTGCTCGAGATAAGCGTCGCCGCGCCGGCGCAGGGTGTCCCAGAAGAGCACCGAGCGCTCTGCGGTGTCGAGTGCGTAATCGGTCCATATCTTCCAGGCCTCGATAGGGGTGGGCGCCCATGGCCAAGTCGGGGGTTCGCTCCCGATCTGCATGAGCCGCGTGCGGTAACGCTCGTGCGCGGTCCGCAGTCGATCGGAAAGCACTTCGGCCACCTGGGTCGAGATCGCGCTCACGCGGGACAATGGTGCTGCCTCCTCTTTCATGGTTGGAACCTCGATGGCATTCTATTCCATGGGGATCTCCATCGATCTACTCCCAATTCTTAGAGGATTCCCCATACCGTTGCTGCGCTTGGATTACGTCGTATATTTTATCCCCTGCGGTTCCGTGGCATTGCATTCATGCACCAGCACGCGATTGGCTTAGCCCTCCTCCGTCTCCCGCGACTGGCGTGGATACGCCCTCATGCCAGGTATGCCTTAGCTACCCTGCGCAGGGGCGTCGGGCCGCCCTTTAGTCCTACGCGTCTAGCCGCACTGCTTGGGGCCACGGTCTTGGTCGGGGTGCTGCTGGCGTCGCCGACCTGCGGCAATACGTTCGTGTACGTCGGTAGCGCCGCGAGTAGCGACATCTGCGTGCTGCAACTCGATCTGCCCACCGGCGAACTAACAGTGGTGGAACAAGTGCCTATTCCGGGCATCGACACGCCGGGCATCTCGACGCCGATGGCGGTAAGCCCCGATCGCCGGTTCCTCTATATCGGGACGCGCGGCGTACCGAGGGTCGCGGCCGGATTCGCCATTGACCCGGCAAACGGCAAGATCAAGCATGTCGCCAGCGGCCCGCTCGCCGACAGCATGGCCTATCTCGTTACGGACCGTAGCGGGCGCTTCCTGCTGGGTGCGTCCCCTCCTGGACATAAAATTACGATCCATCCTATTCGACCGCCGGGGACCGTGCGGGCGCCCCTCCAGGTGTTGCCGGATTATCCGAATGCACACGCGATCCTCGCCGATGCGCGGAACCGCTATGTCCTAGTGCCCACCGCGGGGAATGACCGCATCAATCCGCTTCAGCTCGACGCGGTCGCGGGCCGACTCACGCCGAACGCACAGGCGGCGGTGTCCGTACCCGGCGGGGCCGGCCCGCGCCACCTCGTGTTCCATCCGAACGGCAGGCGGGTCTACGTCATCGGTGAGCGCGATGGGGCCATCTATGTCTTCGATTACGACCCCGATACCGGGCAACTGGAGCGGAAACAAGCGATCAGCGCCCTGCCGCCCGGCTTCCAGGGCCAACCCTTAGCCGCCGACCTGCACGTCACCCCCGACGGCAGATTCCTCTATGCCTCGGAGCGCAGGTCGAGTATCCTTACCGGCTTCAAGATCGACGCCGCGAATGGTTTGTTGACCGCCATTGGCAGCGTGCCTACCGAACAGCAGCCGCGCGGTTTTAACATCGACCCCTCCGGGCGCTATCTACTGGCCGTCGGGGAGGCCTCCGATAGCCTATCGATTTACACCATCGACCCCGACAGCGGGCAACTCACCAAGCTCAAGGCCTACCCGATAGCTGCAAGCCCGAACTGGGTGGAAATCGTGGCTATACCCTGAGGCGTCGCTCCAATGCCGCCCGGATGCCGTCAATGCTAAACCTCGAGCGCCCGCGCACCGGCCTCGGCGATCTGGCCGTCCTCCGAGGACTTGACGCCGCTGACGCCGATGGCACCGACGATCTCCTTCTTGTAAACGAGGGGCACACCGCCTTCGATGGGTAGCATGCCGGGCATGGCCAGATAGCCGAGCCGGCCATTGGCGACGGTCTCCTCCCAGAGCTTGGTCGGTCGCCGGAACATGAGCGCGACCTGGGCCTTGGTGATGGCCACCTCGATGCTACCGAGCTGCACACGCTCGCGTTGCAGATACATCAGGTGGCCGCCGTCATCGACGACGGCAATGACCACGTTCCAATCGTTGCGTTTGGCCTCGGCCTCGGCCGCCGCCACCACCCGCTTCACGTCATCGAGACTCAGGATCTTCTTGCTGTACATCCTCGTTCTCCTCCGAGACGGTATTCCTCGGCGGCTTGGTGCGTTCCGGGGGTTACCGGCGCGATCCGATAGCGATTATAGGCTGCGAGTGCACGCATGGTAAAAGCGGCCATGACAAAAGTGGAGGCGATACGCTATTCTTCGCCCGCTCCAGCCCGGGATCCGCGCCGCCGGCTTCGGGGATGGAACCGGCGCTACGCCCTTGTGGATCAACCTCGAAACGAACTCTATACGAGAAACGACGATGACGCGCGGAAACTTCCTACGCATCCTGCTGGTGGCCATCCCGGTGCTGCTGTTGGGCGGTCTCTACACCCTGCCGCTGTCCTTGCAGCCGGAGTCCGAGGCCCTGGGATTCTACAGCAAGGTCGCCATCGCGCTCTTGAGCCTGTATATCATCATCGAATGCATGGCCGGGATCCGCCGCACCCGGGTCGTAACGCCGCCGGCCGAGTTACCCAAGCGCGAGGTGAAGGCGCCGGCCGCGGTGATCCCGCAAGGCGCGGATTATGGTGAGGCGCTGGCCTTCCTGGCCCTATTGCAAGAGAAAGGGCGGTTCGTGGATTTTTTGATGGAGGACATCACCGCCTATAACGATGGACAGGTCGCGGCGGCCTCGCGCGTGGTGCATCAAGGCTGTGCCCAGGTCATCCGCGAGCACTTGGAGGTCGGCCCGGTATTCCAGGGCCAGGAGGGTGATAAGACCACGGTCGATCCGGAGGCCGATGCGAGCCGCTTTCGCTTGGTCGGCAAGACCACCGGCCCACCCCCCTACAAGGGAACCGTCGTGCACCGCGGCTGGAAGACCACCCGGCTGTCCTTGCCGCGTTATTCTAAGCCGATCGATCGCTCAGCCGTTAACGTCATCACCCCGGCGGAGATCGAGGTGGGCTGAGGTAGTGACGGGCGGGCCGCGTTCCCGGGGGTGCACAAGCTGCGCATGCCCACCGGTACCGAGCGTCGGTTAAACAATCCGGGTTACCGCGGTCTTTATACTCTCCGGCATCCGCCCGCGTAGCGCCCGCAAGCTCCCTACGGCCCCCATGAGTAAACGCTACAGCATCGGTATCGACCTCGGTACCTCCAATTCGTGCGTCTCCATCTGCCCTCTGGACGGGACGCCGAGCCTTATCGGCATCACCCAGATCCTGGGCCCCGGCATGCTTGGCGAGCGGCCCTTGCTGCCCTCGTCGCTGTATATCCCGGTGGAAAAGGAATACCCCGCCGAGGCGTTGGCCCTGCCCTGGGACCCGGAGGCGCATCGGAACGGCATCGTCGGCGGCTACGCGCGCGAACGCGGGGCCCTGGCGCCGGACCGACTGGTCTCCTCGGCCAAGTCCTGGTTATGCAATCCGCACGTCGATCGCTACCAGCCGATCCTGCCGTGGGGATCCGAGCTGAGCGACGGCAAGGTGTCGCCGGTCGAGGCCTCGCGGCGCTATCTCGCGCACCTGCGCCAAGCACTGGAAGCGGTGCTCGCCAGTCGTTACGACGGTGCCGGGATCGAGGATTGCGCGGTGGTGGTGACGGTACCGGCCTCCTTCGATGAGATCGCCCGCTCACTGACCCACGAGGCGGCGACCCAGGCGGGACTCGGCAACGTCACGCTGTTGGAGGAGCCGCAAGCGGCCTTCTATGCCTGGATCGGCCTACCCGTAGCACAGGCGGACCGCTCCTGGAGCGCCGAGATAGGACCTGGCGACGTGGTGCTGGTCTGCGACGTGGGTGGGGGTACGGCGGACTTCAGCCTGATCGCGGTATCGGAGAGCGAGGCTGGACTGTCCAAGCACCTCATGCTGCATCGCATCGCGGTGGGTGAGCACATCCTCTTGGGGGGCGACAATATGGACCTGGCGCTGGCCTATGCGCTCAAGGCGCAACTCGCCGCGGCCGGCCAAGCCATCGATAACTGGCAACTCCTGGCCTTGGTACATGCCGCGCGCGCGGCCAAGGAGCGGCTACTGAGCGATCCCGATCTCGCCGAGGTACCGATCGCCGTGCCGTCGCGTGGCGCCAGCCTGTTCGCCAAGACCCTCTCGACCTCGCTCCGGCGCGAGCTGGCCTTGACCACGATCCTGGACGGTTATTTCCCCTTGACCGGGGTGCGTGACCTGCCCAAGCCGCGCAAGACGGCCGGCCTGCAGGAGCTTGGGCTCGAGTACGCTACGGAGCCGGCCCTGAGCCGACATCTCGCGCGTTTTCTGGCGCGTGCGAGGGATAATGTACTATCGGATCCCGCCATGATGGCCTTGATCGGCACGGACGCCCTGCGGGATGACTTGCCCACAGTCCGGCCCACGGCGGTGTTGTTCAACGGCGGGGTGTTCCATGCCGGCCTGCTGCGCGAGCGCATCCTGGCACTGCTCCGGGGTTGGCTCACGGAAGACCCGCCCATCAAGTCCTTACCAAGCGCCGGGCTGGATACCGCGGTCGCCAACGGCGCCGCCTATTACGGTGCCGTGCAGCAGACCGGACGGGGCATCAAGATCCGCGCCGGCACCGCGCGTTCGTTCTACATCGGGCTCGAGCGCCCGATGCCGACGGTGCCGGGCTATACGCCGCCGGTGAAGGCCATATGCATCGTCCCGCAGGGCACCGAGGAGGGGACGACCCTGGAGTTGCCGGACCGCGAGTTCGGGCTGGTCACCGGTGTACCGGTGTCATTCCGCTTTTTCAGCTCCGCCGTCAGGGCCGGAGACCGCGTCGGCAGCATGGTCGAGGATGCGGAGCAGGCGCTGGACGAGTCGAGTGAATTGACCCTGACGCTGTCGCCGGCGGAAGGCGTGGACCAACCCATCGTACCGGTCCACCTGAGACCGGTAGTCACGGCAGTGGGCACGTTGGAGCTGTGGATGTCGCACACGCAATCGGAGCGAAAATGGCGCCTGGAATATAACCTGCGCGCGCACGATCGGGATTAGCCGGTGGCTGGCGTGCGTTTCTCCATCGGCATCGATCTCGGCACAACCAATTGCGTGCTGGCCTATCTGGACCTGGAGGGCCGCGGGGCGCGCGCCGAGGTCCTGGCCATACCACAACTGCAAACCCTGGACACGCTGGCGGCCAGCCGCATGCTGCCGTCTTGCTACTACTTCGCCGCGGACAGCGAGCGGGCGTCGATCGAACGCTGTCCGATCCAGGTGCCCGGTAATGACGCATCCACCGTGATCGGTAACTACGCACGGGCCCAGCTCAGCGTGCAGCCGGACCGGGTCATCCATTCCGCGAAGTCGTGGCTTGCACACCGCGATATCGACCGCGAGGCGGCCATCCTGCCGTTTGGATCGGAGGCCGTGGCGCCCGAGCACAAGCGCTCGCCGGTACAGGCCAGCGCCGGTTACCTCGCCTATCTCAAATCGGCTTGGGATGCGGCCTATGCCTCACAGGACCCGGCCCTGGCCTTCGAGCGGCAGAAGATCGTGGTCACCGTGCCGGCGTCGTTCGACGAAGGCGCCCAGGCCCTGACCCGCAAGTCGGCGGATCTGGCCGGTTATCCAGCCGGGATGCGGCTCTTGGAAGAGCCGCAGGCGGCCTTCTATAACTGGAGCGAGCAGCTCCGAACCCGGCCGCGCCGCGGCGAGCCGCCCCTCTTGAGGCAATTGCCCGGGTTGGCCGAGCGCGCCCAGACCGTGCTGGTCTGCGACATGGGCGGCGGCACCACCGATCTCAGCCTGTTCGAGATCGCCCCTTGGCAAGGCGGTGAGGCGGAGCCGGAGATCCGCCGCATCGCGGTCAGCGATCACCTGCTCCTCGGCGGTGACAACATCGATCTGGCCCTGGCGCACGCGCTGGAGGCACAACTGGCGGGGGGCGGCGAGGGCCGCTTGTCGCGCCGCCAATGGGCCTTCCTGGTGCCGCAGGCCAGCGTGCTAAAAGAACGCGTCCTGGCCTCCGAGGGACCGGAGGACGAGGTCTATCACGTCTCGATCCCAGGCAGCGGCCACGGGCTGTTCGCCTCGGCCTTGAGCACCACCCTGAAGCGCGGGCAGGTGCATGAGATCGTCCTCGAGGGGTTTTTCCCGAGGGTCGCGGCCGGGGATAGACCGCGTCTGCGCCAGGCCGGGCTGCGCGAGATCGGTCTACCCTACGCCGCCGACACCGCGGTGAGTCGCCATCTCGCGGCCTTTTTGGACCGGCAGGCGGTCGACGCCGTGCTGTTTGCCGGCGGCTCGATGACGCCGCTTTTCTTACAGGAACGGCTGCTCGGCATCATCGAGGCCTGGCAGGGGCGGCGTCCGGCGCGGCTGGCGCTCGCCGATCTGAACCTCGCGATCGCCCGCGGTGCCGCCGTGTTCGGCGCGCTCAGCTTGGGCTCGCGTCGTCGCATCCAGGCCGGGGCCGCGCGCAGCGTCTATCTGGAGCTACAGCGGGCGGACGCCGCCGAGACCCCGCAACTCGTCTGCGTGCTGCCGCAGGGTTTCCAGGAGGGCGGCAAGGTCCGACTCGCGGCGCGGCGGTTCTCCTTGTTGCTCAATCAACCGGTGCGTTTCATCGCCTACACCTCGACGCACCGGCGTGAGGACCAGGCGGGCGCCGTGATACCGCTGGCGGGCGACCAGCTGCATCCCTTGCCGCCCATGCACACGACGCTGCGCTGGGACGAGGCGGACACGGACCTGCGCAAGCTCAAGGGGCAGAGCGTCGAGGTGCATCTGGAGGCCGAGCTGACCCCCCTGGGGGTACTGGAAATTGCGCTGGTCAATGCCGATGGCACGCGCCGCTGGCGGCTCGATTTCAACCTGCGCGGGCGGATGACGGAGGGCGCCGGCGCACCGCCGGGCGCGGGCCCGACACCTAGCGTCCCGGCCGAGTCTGTGCGGTGTGCCGCCCAGCGCATCGAGCTGTTCTACGGTAAGAAGCTGGACCTCGGACCCAAGGACCATCCCAAGACCTTGGTCAAAGACCTCGAGGAGATCCTCGGCGCGGGGCGCGGGCAGTGGGACTTGGCCACCTTACGCGCGCTATGGCCGGCCCTCTATCCGGGCATGACCCGGCGCGGGCGCTCCCTGGCCCATGAGAACACGTGGCTTTATCTCGCCGGTTTCGTCCTGCGTCCGGGCTATGGCGCCGAGCTCGACCCTTGGCGCGTGGGCCAGCTCTGGTCCTGCTATCGGCTCGGCATTCAGCATAAAGACGAGAAGAGCACGCAATCGAACTGGTGGATGATGTGGCGGCGCGTAGCGGGTGGCCTAGCGGCGGCGCAACAGCTCGCCTTGTATCGCGCCGTGTTGCCGCTGTTTCGCAAGTCGCCGCTCGAACTGTCCGAGGGCACGCGCTTGCTCGGCAGTCTGGAGCGGCTCCCGGTCGCGACCAAAGGCGAGCTGGCGCGGGCCTGGATGCAGCTTATCGTGAGCGGCAAGGCCACCCGACAGCCGCATGTCTTTTGGAGCCTGGCCAGGGTGTTAAGCCGCGTGCCGCTGTACGCCGCGGCGGAGGCGGTGGTCCCGGCAAGCCTGGTCGAGGCCTTGTTTGCCGAGGCCGAGCCACTGGACTGGGAGCACGAGCGGGCGGCCTTGGTACCGGTCTTTTCGGCCGCGTGCCGGCGGGTCGAGCAGCGCGCCCTGGACGTGCACGAGCCGGTGCGGCTGCGGGTCATCGACAAGCTCCGCGAGGCCGGCGCCCGCGCCGCCGAATGGCAGGTCGTACAGACCTATCATGAGGTCACGCGCGAGGAGCGCGATTACCTCTTCGGCGAGACCATGCCGGTGGGCCTGCGCCTGGCCGGTCCCGACTAAGCACCCCTGGCACCGAATCGCGCGTTGCGCCGGGGCTTCCCGTTCGGCGCTATTGGGCCGGTACTACGGCGAACCACAAACTGGTCGATAACCCGCGTCAACGCGGGAAACCCCCGCTGCGGGGACAATATCCGTAGCTCTATGTAGCTCCACAAGGACCGGCCATGGCACAAGAATATCTGCATTTTATCGACCTCATCCGTCTGCTCACACCCTTCATTACCTTGACGCCGGAGCAGCGCGATGAACTGCTGCAAGACAGCCACGTCCGGCATTTCAAAAAGAAGGAGTTCGTATTCCGGCAGGGCGATAGGGACGAGTTCCAGTTCTATCTACTGGAAGGCGAACTGGAGTTGAGCAGCGACGGCCACGTCGTCACGCGCGTGGCAGCCAATACCGAAGGCGCCTCGCGCCCGCTGTCGCAGTTACAGCCGCGGCAGATGTCGGCCCTGGCGACCACGGCGGCCACGATCCTGTGTGTGGACCGTGCGCAGTTGGAGCAGATCCAGATCCAGCCGGCCTTTGAGACCTGTCACGGGATGGCGCTGGAGGTTACCGAGATGGATACCGCCTGCAACGTCGATTGGATGACCAGGCTCCTGCAGTCCAACCTGTTCGCGCGCATCCCGATCTCGAACGTGCACCGGATCTTTGCGCGCATGGAGTCCCTGGAGATCCCGGCCGGGAAGACGGTGTGTCAAGAGGGGGACCTCCCCAGCCATTACTATGTGATCGTGGATGGCCAGTGCCAGGTGACCCGTATCGAGGGCAGCGCCGGGGTCCGGCTGGCTGAGCTCGGGGCCGGGGAATGTTTCGGGGGAACCGCGATTATTTCCGGCCATCGGCATAAGTACAGCGTAGCGACGCAGGGCACGGTATCGGTGATCCGGCTCGCCAAGAGCGACTTCGTCGAGCTTATCAAGACCCCCTTGGTCCAGTCCGTGGACCTGCCGGCGGCCGCGGTCGCCATCAAGCACGGCGCGCTTTGCATAGACCTGCGCGGGGAGGCGGATCGAGACAGGCACCCGGTCGCGGAGGCGATGACGGTTGTTTGCGAGGACCTGCGCTTGGCCACCGCCGCGCTCGATCGCGACAAGCGCTACCTGATCCTGGCCGGGAATGAGGGCGAGGGCGCCGAGGCCTGCTTCATCCTCGCCGAGTACGGGATCGATTCCGCCTATCTGGTGTACCAAGGGGGCGATCTGCCTCAGGTGCCAACCGAGACCCGGCTAGCGACGGGCGCGGATCCACTCACGCTGACTCAAACCGGCGTGTTCCCCCGGCCCAAGCCCGATTATACGCGCGACGCCGAGGCCCAGGAGGCCCTGCTCAATGCCCGTTACGCGGCCGCCACCGTGGAGGTCAAGCAGGCCGAGCGCGCCAAGGAAGAGGCCGAGTTGGCCCAACTCCGGGCCGAAGAGGCGCCTAGCGGCGGACGCTTGGCCGAACGTGAGCGCCAGGTGTCGGAAGAGTTGGCCCGCGCCAACGCCCTGTTCGCCCAAGCGCAGGCCATGGTGGCGGAGGTTGAGGCAGCGAAGCGGGCGGCTGCACTCGAGTCCGAGCACATCCTGCAGGCTGCCGAGACACGTGCCCGCGAAGTAGACGAGAGCATCAAACAACGCGTGCGGAGCGAGCGCGAGCAGCGGGAAGCCGCGCGCGCCCAACAGGCCCAGCAGGCCGCAGCGATCCTCAGGCTTAAACGGCGCGCCGAGGCACAATTACAAGCGGAAAAGGACCGGCTCGCGGAACAGGCGGCGGCCGCGGCGGCGCGGCTGGCGGAGGCCGAGCGCATCAAGCAAGAGGCGGAAGCGGTGCGGGTCAGGACCGCTCAGGCGGCCGAAGAGACGGTGGGTGCCGAGCGCGCCCGCTTGCAGGCCGAGGTCACCCGCGCGAGCAACCTCTTGGCCGAGGCCGAGACCGCCAAACACCACGCCGAGGCGGCCAAACGCCGGGCCGAGCAGGAGGTCGAGGCGGCGCGCCAGGGCGAGCAGGCGCGCCTCGAGCAGCTCAAGGCCGAGTTGGAGAGACAGATGGCCGAGCGCCAGCAGGCGCTGGAGAGCGCCTATTCCGTTCAGTCCGAGGAACTGACGCGCTTGCAGCGCCTGCGCGAGGAGTCTGAATTACAGATGCAGGAGGAGCGCGAACGCCTGGCACGCGAGGCGCAGGCGGCCGAGCGCCACCGGGCCGAGGCACAGCGCATCCAACAAGAGGCCGAGGCGGCGCGCCTGCGCGCCGAGCGGGCCGCCCAGGAGACCGTGGAGAGCGAGCGCGAGCGCTTGCAGGCCGACGTCGCGCGCGCCACGGCGATGCTGGCCGAGGCCGAGGCCATGCGTAAACGCGTCGAGGAGGCCAAACGCGTCGCACACCAGGAGGCACAACAGGCGCGCCAGGAGGGGCAGCAACGCATCGAGCAGCTCAAGGCCGAGATAGAGAAGCGCATCGCGGAGAAGGAGCAGCTGCTAGCTGCCGCCTACGCCACGCAATCCGCGGAGCTGCAACGCGTGCAGAAGATGCGCGAGAAGACCGAGGCCGAGCTGGGCGCCGAGCGCAAGCGCCTGGCATTGGAGGCGATGCAAGCCAAACAGGAGGTCGAGCAGCAACGCCTCCAGGCCTTGGAGGAGGTCGAGCGCCGCTACCACGCACAACGCGAGCAGGAAAGGCAATTACGCGAAGACCTGGAGCATAGGCTCCAGGGTGAACGTGCCAAGCTCGATGCGGAACGCGCACGCGCCGCTCGCCACATTGATCTGGCCAAGCGCGAGAGAAAGGCGGCCGAGCAGGCGCGCCAGGCCATTACGGAAGAGGCACGGCGCAAGATTGCCGAGTACCGCGAGTACTATGAGCGGCTCTGGGAGAGCGAGAAGGAGAAGCTCCAGGCCCAGCGCGAGCACATCGAGACCGAGGCCCGGCGCATCGCCCAGGGCCTGGACGAGGTGCGCCGTATCAAGGAGCAGGCGGAACTCAGCCGCCTTTCGGCCCAGGAAGAGACCATGAGACTCACCGTGCGCCGCCAACAGGCGCTGCTGGCGGGTACCGACATCGATCACGACGCTTACGACACCCGGATCCGCGCATTGCAAGAACAGGCCAGCCAAGCGGGTGAGCAGTTGGACGCCGCGGCGCGCGCGGAGGACCTGGCCGTAGCGGCGCAACGTCTCAACGAGAGCGAGCTCGCCAAGCAGAGCGATGCCGAGGTGCAGGTGCGCACCCGCATCGAGGCCGAGGTGGCGCAGTGGCGGCGAGAACAGGAGGCGTTTTTCAGCTCACCCGAGCAGCAAGCCCTTAGCAACCGGCAACAGGATGCCATGGAGCGCGTCAAGCGTAACGCCGTCTCCAGGCGGATGTCCGAGGTAGCCCATAACGACCGCTTGCAAAAGGAGATGCAGAACCTGATCAAGGGCCTCGGCAAGGTACGCCGGGCGACCCCGAGCGGCACGGACAACCAGCGCCCGGCTACGGGGTAAGCCGGCTTCACCCATCGATGCTATACTCGTCCCATCTTGGGGAAGGATGGGGGCGCTCTTCGAGTTGGAATCATTCCGTATCGCGGCCTTGCGGAGCTGAATCCGAGCGTCGCGATCCATGGGCCTCGACCTACACGGCACCCGCGTGCTCCTCTATGCCAGGTCGTTGGGCGTGTCTCTCGATCACGTGGCCATGCTCGGACGCCAGACCCTGCATCTGAGTGTCGCGGAACTGCGGGAATTGCTGCAGCTCTTCGATCTATCCACCGATGCCGAGGAGGTCGATGCGCTGCTCAGCCGGGCTCAAGGTTATGCCGAGCCACTGTTCCAGCGCTTGGGTGCCGAGACGGTGTCGTCCTTCGATGCCTCCGGCTATGAGCAATGCACCGACGTCGTCGATTTCAATCTTCCCATCGCGGAGCGCTACCATCGGCAATACACGCTCATGCTGGATTCCGGCAGCCTGGAACACATCTTCAATTTTCCCGTCGCGATCCGGAACTGCATGGAAATCGTCGCGCCCTATGGGCACGTTCTCAGCATCGTACCCGCCAACAACTTCCTGGGGCATGGCTTTTATCAATTCAGCCCGGAGCTGTTCTTTCGCGTATTCAGCTCGGCCAACGGCTTTGCCGTGCTCAAGATGCTGGTCTACGAGGACCGGCCCGGCACCGATTGGTATGAGGTCGCCGATCCCGAGCGCGCCGGGCGCCGCGCCGAGCTGGCCAATCGCTATCCGACCTATCTGGCGGTGCTCGCCCAACGCGTCAAAGTCGTACCGTTGTTCACCGACAAGGTGATGCAAAGCGATTACGTACGGCTATGGCAGCGCGCGGACACGGCCGTACAAGGCTATATGCGGGCGCTCGGTCGCCGTTATATGAAATACATTCCCGCGCGCGCGCGCATGCTCTACGCGGCATTCGAGCGCCGGGGGCTGCTCAGCCGCTATGATCCCGCCCTCTTCAAGCGCGTGCAGCTCCCCTAAGCGGCCGCCCTGACATCGATGCAGATCGAGATCCGCACCGGACCCTTTGATCCCCTGGCCGAGGTTCAGCGCCATCGGTGCGAGCGGTTAGGGATGGGGACGGAACACGGCGCCACTGCAATCTTTATCGGGACCATGCGCGACTTCAATGAAGACCAGAGGGTGCAGGCCATGACCGTAGAGCATTATCCAGGCATGAGCGAGCGGCATTTACAGCAGATCGCCCAGCAGGCGAGCACCCGCTGGCCGATCGGCGACCTGATGATCCTGCACCGCGTCGGCGTGCTGCAACCGGGCGACCCCATCGTGTTGGTCGCCGTGTGGTCCGCCCACCGTGCGGCGGCCTTCGATGCCTGCCGTTTCCTGATCGAGGACCTCAAATCGCGCGCGCCCTTCTGGAAAAAGGAGGTGCTGGCGCAAGGCGAGCGCTGGGTGGAAACGAATACTGCGGGATGACCCGATGCCAGGCCGATCCTTCCAGTGCGGCCATCGGGAGTCCCGCGCCAGTCTAGAACGCCACCGACAGTATCGCGGCCAGGCGGTCGCTAGTTTGGAGGGGCCGTTCATCGCGGGTCGCAAGCGCGCCCTCGTAGAATCCATGCAGATATTCCACCGTCATGCTGGCCTGCGGGGCGATGCGCCAAGTCCATGCGATGCCGGTCCGGAACCCCGGTGCATCCTCCAGTTCCTGGCTACCTTCGAGGCGCAGGGCCACCTCGAGGTCGGAACGGATGGCGTAAGCGAATTCCGTGTTCCATGCCCAGGGCCGGTTGCGATCGTCTTCCAGCTCGCGAAAAGAACGGGTGGCCGCCAACACCTCGGCCGACATATCGAAGCGTTCTCCCAGCCATGACACGTAGGCGCTCGCGCCGGCTACCGCGCGTGCATAGCGGTTATCTTGATCGGCCAGCAGCTCTGCCTCGGAGTCGGCCAGGTCCGATTGGTAGCTCAGACCCAGCGCGAGCGTATCCCATGGAAAGGTCTCTAGTGCGGCGCTCCAGTCCCAGCGGCCCGAGTTGTCATCCCGGTGATGGGCCCGGCCGTGGTAGCCGGATAACGACAGGTCCCAGCGGTCGCCGCGCGCGTAAGAGATGGTTATCCCGTCACCTCGCGTTTCGCCGAACTCGAGCAGTGGACCGCTGACGAAGCGGCTGAAGTAGACGCCGAAGGGAAGGAATTGTCTCCCAAGCTCCAACTCCACCGGATCCCATTCGATGCTCGCGCTCGCTTCGTCCACTTCGATGCGATCCGTATCCGTGTCGTACTCCAGAATGACCTCGCCGCTTGCGTAGGCGAGCGGTGTTGCAATGAGAGCGAGCTGCAGGCTCCCCGAGGCCTGCCGTGCCTGCAAATCGTCTCCGTCCAACGCGAGGAACTCGCCAAGCCACTCGATCTCGGCGAGTCCCGAGGCCGCCAGCCAAGAGGTAATCCGCCTTTCCGTGCCGACCTCGCGCTGCTCCTCGCGGGTTCGATAGATGCGCGCGGTGGAGCCCTCCTCCGCTCGCGCCGCCGGCACGCTCGCCAGCAGGCTACCGAGGAGCAGTACGCGGGCCGCATTGGGACGGACCCATCGACACCCGAAGATAGTCACGCGACTGCGGTGTGCCCGTGTCCACATTGACGAGTCGTTATGACGGGCCTCTTACCGAATTGTCAACGCATGGTGTTGAGAGCGGCTCTGACGATTCCTTCGCGCGCCCGGAGGGACCGGGGATCTTCGAGTGTTGGAGGTTCCCTGGCCGATGTGACTCGAAGGTAACACACGCGTGTGGGCACCGATTGACGGTGTGCCCTCGTGCTATACCAGCCCAAAGAAAGGTTGCACGGTCACCAGGGTTCCGGGTTCCACTCGGCCCCACTCGCTGGGCAGGACGATGAAGCAATCGGCCTCGTGCATGGAGCGGAGGATCGCGGAGCCCTGCGGGCCGGTGGCGCGTACGGTGAGGTCCCCGTGCTCGTCGCGGCCCAGGACGCCGCGTTGATACTCCACGCGGCCGGGTTTTTTCTTGAGCCGCGTCGTGCAGCGCGCCTTGACGACTAGCGGCGTGGGGGCTTGTTCACCCATCATCTGGCGCAGGGCGGGTTGCACCAGCGTGTAAAAGGTCGCCATGACCGAGACCGGGTTACCCGGCAGGCCGAAGAACACAGACTGGCCGATGCGGCCGAAGGCGATAGGGCGGCCGGGTTTCATGGCGACCTTCCATAACGCGAGCCGTCCCTGCGAGCGGAGCGCCTCGGTGATGAAGTCCGCCTCACCCACGGAGACACCCCCCGAGCTGATAATGGCATCCGCCCAGCCGCCCGCCCCCCCCAAGACCTGCAACACCTGGTCTTGCGTGTCGCGCACCACGCCCAGATCGACCGCTTCGACACCAAGCCGATGCAACATCCCGTATAGCGTGTAGCGGTTGCTGTCATAGATACAACCCGCCTCCAAGGGATCGCCGATCGATCGCAGCTCATCCCCGGTTGAAAAGTACGCCACGCGCGGCCTCCTGAATAGGCTCACTTCGGCGCGGCCCAGCGAGGCGATGAGACCGAGATCGGCAGGCGTGATCCGGCGTCCGCGCTGGACCACCACCGCCCCGCGCGCCAGGTCCTCACCCGCCGGCCTGACGTTTTGGCCCAATCGGTGGCCTGGGCCGAGGCGGATGGTATCGCCAGCGCGCTCGACGTGCTCTTGCATGATCACCGTGTCGGCGCCGGCCGGAACGGGCGCGCCGGTCATGATGCGCAGGCAGTCGCCGGGTCGCAGCGTGCCTGCAAACGGCCGGCCGGCGAGCGCGGTCCCGATGACCCGCAAGGTGGCGCTACCGGCGCTCGGGAGATCGCCGCCCGCCAGGGCATAGCCGTCCATGGCGGCATTGGCGTGGGCCGGCACGTCCTCAGGCGCGGCGATGTCTTCCGCCAAGACCCGCTGCAGCGCCAGACGTAGGCCGAGTCGCTCCTGCCCGGCCGGCGGGCTTATCTCCGTGCTGATGCGGGCGAGCGCCTCCGCGACCGGCATGGCATCGGCGTCGTGACCATCCGCACAGCTAGGCTCTCTAGCGATGGGATCTTTCGATTCGATCATGCTATGCGGCATTCTGCGGCGCGGCGGCGCCCAGCATCCGCTCGACCTCGCGCAGTTCCTCAGGGGAGTTGATATTGATAAACGCGGCCGGTGCGTCGGAGAAATCGACGGTCACCAGCCGATGTTGCCCGTACCAGCGATCGATCTTGCGACCCTCGGCGCCGAGATAGCGTCGGAGCGACGGCAACAGCGCCGTCTGCAGCAAGGCAAACACCGGGTGCAGCCGCTCGCCGTCATGGGCGGTGCAGATCTCGGCGCCGTCGGTTTGCAAGCGCTGATGCAGCCGCGCGCAGAGATCGGCCGGTACGAAAGGTGAGTCGCAGGGCACCGCGAGGACTAAGGGCGTGCGCGCGAACCGCATCGCGCTCGCGATCCCGGCGAGCGGCCCGCAAAAACCGCCGCCCTCATCCGGGAGCACCGGATAACCGTAAGCAGCATAGTCCTCGAGGTTGCGGTTGGCATTGATGATAAGCGTGGACACTTGCGGCACCAAGCGCGCGATGACATGCTCGAGCATCGGCTTACCGGCCACGCGGACGAGGCCCTTGTCCTCGCCGCCCATGCGCCGCGCCTGCCCGCCAGCCAGGACGACACCCGTGACCGCGGCACTGGCGTTGGGATATATACTCATGACTTCACCCGGCGATCCGTGCGCTAAGATTAAATCGGTCGCTACAACCCACGGAGAGAGATCATGAACGAAGACACCCTCAATCTGGAGATCCGCAGATTCTTGAAAAAGGTCGGCATCACGTCACAGCGCGAGGTTGAGGGCGCGGTACGCAAAGCCATCAGTGACGGCCGGTTGGCCGGCCATGAGCGGCTTGCCGTAAAGGTAACGCTCGAGGTCCGCTCGCTCGGCGTGCGGCATGAGATAGAGGACGATATTGCATTGGAATAGCGGCGCGGGCCCTCAGAGTTTGTGAAAAAATCGTCGCGAGCGAAGGGAGGTCGCGTTCCGCCGGAGCGCAGGACCGTTTTGCCGGGAGCGAAACGGAGCACGAGCCCCGCAGGGGCGAGTCCCAAGGATGGGACGAGCAGCCCGAGTGTATGTTCAAATACATGAGGATTCCGAGCACCGCCGGAACGTGAGATCCCGAGCGCAGTAGATTTTTTCAAAAACGCTCAGCCCTTGCCGCCGTCCTTGTGCGTGTAGATAGGGAAGGGGGTCACGTTCGCACCCGTGTCGCCGGCGGTGACCTTGACCGGCCCTTCCTTGTCCACCTCGTCGATGCGCACGATGGAATGGATCGGGATATAAGTCCGCGCCACCCCTGCGAACTCCGATTTCAACTGCTCCTCCGCGGGGTCCAGCACCACCGAGGCGCGCGACCCGAAGACGAGCTTTTCGACCTCCACAAAGCCGTAGAGGCCGCCTTGGCTCACGGCCTGCGCATAGATCTCGTAGACCCTGCCTTGGTTGTGAAAGACGACCTTGTAGACGCGGCGTTTGGGCATGACTGGACTCTGTACGGCTCGACGATATGCGGGAAAGGATAAAGCCATTCGATCGGGTTTGCCAACGCGGCCTAAGGCGGCCTCCCGCGCGTCGCGTGCAGCGCTCGGCGTTGCCCCGGTCGGTCCTATCGCTACGGAAGCAGGTGTCTAACTCCTAACCCGCACGCCAGCTACCGGATCAATGGTGTGGTCTCGCCAAACTCCGGATAGCGGCCTCCGCGGCCTCGTAGGCATCGGCAAAACCCCTAGGCCCGGTCGCGGACGGAATGGACGGTCTAGCCTGTGGCGCACCAGGGCGCTCGGGGAGCAGCGCCGAGAGACTTTGGACGAGCAGAAAACACCAAAGCGCCCAGAACGGGCTGCCCGAGGCCTGAAACGCCCAAGCGCCGAGCAGTAGGCCGAGCGCGCAGATCCCGGCATCCGCCAGACCCATGCTCGGGCTGGAGTACGACAGTAGCGAGCGAGCCAGCCAGATAAGCACGGTGGCGGCCAGTATCAGCATCAAGATCGATCCGCCGCCGACCAGGAGGGCGGCCAAGCTGAGCAGGGTAAAGACCATCGTCGTGATGCGGCCGGCCCGGGCGGAACGCCGGCGCAGCAGACTTGAGATATACAGGCAGCAGATCGCGGCGAGCACCAGCTTGAGGGCCATGAGCGGTGCCAGGACCACGACCGCAGCATGGTACAGGAGCGGTGCGGTGAGACTCAGCAGTATTGCGAGGACCAGACCGTGAAACAGACTCGGACGTTGCATGGCGAGGCTCCTAAACGTGGATTACCGGACTGCTTAACCGTTCGCGTTAGCCGCCGCGGCGCGGCGTTCCTTCTCCGCTAGGAAGGCGACCTCGACCGCCTCGTCTGTAACCGCGTCCTCACGCGCGAGATAAGAGGAAGCATCGGCCGGAGTCCGGAGTTGCTCTTCCTGGACGAATAACGCCATCTGTTCCCGGATGGCACTGAGCTTGGCCTGTTGCGCGCCCAGCTCGGCCGCGAGCTTGTCCCGCTCCGCGGCCAGCGCCGCGCGCTCGCGTCCCGCGAGCGCCAGGCGTTTCTCGATCTCCAGCCTGCGCCGGACCTGGCTGCGACAGAGCCGTTCATCCCCGGCGTGAAAACAGAGCTCGATGGCTTGCGTCGTTTCCTTGAGCAAGCGCTCTTCCTCCTGCACATAGTTGGCGAGTTGCCCGGCGCGGCGATTCAGCGCGTCGCGCCGCGCTTCATTACGCTCTATCTCGGCCGCCATGTCGCGGACGGATTGTTTGAGCACCGCGGACGGCTCTTCCAGTGTATCCAGTATGGAGTGCAGATCGGCCTTGAACAGCCGTGCAATGCGAGTCATGAGTGGCATAGGCTTCTCCATGTAGGTTTGATTGCTTGATGCAAGGACCGCTGTAGAAATTTCCTCGTTCGATTGCTAACGAAGCTCCGCCGAATACGCGACATAACAAGATGGGCCGCGCAGCCTAACGTATCTCCTCATTTTTGCCCATTCCCCCTGGCAGGGGGAAGGCGGGGATGGGGGTTGAGAGTCCAGAGACCCCGCTCGCCATGCTGTCCCCCATCCACCTCGATGACCCATCGAGCTTCCGGACCAACGATATTCAGCACGTAACGCCCGATGGGATGCTGGCGGCGAAATTTATATTCTCCGATCTGACGTTCACGGAGAGGTTGCCAAAGGCGCCTTTCCGCATCGGTCATCTCACGACGCAAGCACCGGCTGTTCTGTTGGGTTGCCGAACTCAATCGGGTCAGTGGGGCCACGGTAAGTCTCAACCCCCATCCCAACCTGTCATAGCTTTGTCAATGCCTCTTTTTTCTCTTAAATTCATGGCTGTTTCCCGCGTCGACTGTCACACTTGATTTCATCGAAATACAAGTATGCTCGATAGCCTAGACGCGGTGTATCTATTCGTGTGTTCCCGGGTTCCGGGATCAGCCACCTGTGGGGTAAGCCAGACCTGTCATGGGATGTCCGTTACACGGCATCGGCTCAGCTTCATCGGGCATTCGGTCCACGGGTAGATCCGGGGAGTGCCTTGGGACTTCACGAGGGTATTCCGATGTGGATACCACGGGTTGGGTTTGAAGGTCACTCCGGCGGAACTGGTCAACACAGTTTATGCGCCTCTGATCAGGGTGGCATGGTAGGGTCCTCCGCCGTCTCTTGTTTCTGAATCTTCTCAGCCCACGGTACAGAGCCTGCGGGCGTCAAAGGCCTGCCCGCGCGCCACATGCCACAGGGCACGGGAGAGTTTGCGCATCAAGGCCACCACGATCTTCACCTTGTGGCGCCCGCCCTGGGC
>JBOIDW010000045.1:0-3765 GCA_050740655.1 Gammaproteobacteria bacterium
CCGCCTCGCAGATGAAGGCCCTGGGGATCGGCGTCACGACCAGCGTCGGCATCGGCGGCGACCCCATCAACGGCAGTTCCTTCAAGGACCTATTGGAGGTCTTCGAGGAGGACCCGGAGACCAAGGCGGTCGTCATTATCGGCGAGATCGGCGGCCCTCAGGAGGCCGAGGCGGCACACTTTGCCAGGGACCATGCGACGCGCAATACGCGGGTCGGCATGGGCATGCGGGTTCTGGGAAACCTCGAGGCCTACTTTGCCGGCAGGCCGCCCGGCGATCGGGTGGCGTAGGCGGGTGTGAGGCGCGGCGACGCTGCGCTCGGAAGTCACGAGGGCTGTAATGGAACGATCCTTGGAACGGCTCGGGGTAAATCTTCAATCCAGCCTGCCGTCCTGTTCAAGTTGATGCGGTTTCGTAAAGCGTAAGCATGAGGTCTAGGGAGGATCGATGGCCACCGGCCGCAGCCCGCGCTCAGCGATGGCATCGAGCAGGCGCGGCAGCACCTCGAGCACGATGGGATTGCCACGCGCCCCGTGTAGATACCGGCCATCGTGCAGCAGCAGGATGTCGCCCGGGATGATCCCTTTGAGCAGGCGCGCGGCGATGGCGCGCGGATCGCGGCTCGCGGTATCGAAACCGCGGCGCGTCCAGGACACCAACTTGAGTCCAAGCGGCACCAATACCGCATCGAGCCACAGATTGCGGATCCCGACCGGGGTGCGGAGATAGCACGGGCGCTGGCCGGTGATCCGCTCCAGGGCCTGCTGGGCGATGCCGATCTCCCGCGACAGCCGGCGCACGCCATGGAAGCCGAAGCGGTGCGCATGATGGAAGTACGAATGGTTCTCTACGCGATGGCCACGCTTAACGATCTCGCGCGTGAGGCCCGGCCACTGGCGCGCTCGGCGGGCAATGCAGAAGAAGCTCGCGCGGACCCGATAGCGGTCCAGGAGGTCCAGGACCCGCGGTGTGACCCCGGGATCGGGACCGTCATCGAAGGTGATCGCCACCTCGCCCCGGCTCGCGGCCTGCGCCGGCAATCGAGCGAGGTTGGCTCCGATCAGCCGGCTACGCGGATGCAGTCCCGCCCCGATGACGATGAGCTGATCGAGGGCCAGCAACCCGGCGAGGTAGGCGAGTCCCTCCGGCTGCGCCGCCGCGACGGCGGCGCTCAGGGCATGCAGATGCGCGGAAAAGCGCAGGAACGGCGTCGGTATCCAGTTGCCGGTCAGCGCCGTGTCCCCCGGCTCGTCGCGACGGGTCGCGCCGCGCCTAAACCTTCGCGGCCAGGGTAGATCGGTCGTGAACAAGGCCAAGAGTGCGGCACGCTGGGTATAAATGCGTTGCATGATGCCGACTAGGGGAGATCCCGGAGCCTCGCTCCGGCCGGCGTTCAGCCCAGCAAGCGCCCCAGACGCTGGCGCGAGCGCGGCTCCACGACCTCGTCCGCGTCCAGGGTCACCAGCGATCGGCCGCTCATCTCGGCGGGTTGCTCCAGACCCAGCAGGTAGAGGAGGGTCGGGGCAATGTCCACCAGGCTGCCGTCGCCGGCCACCTCACCGGCACGCCCGAGGTAGAGCAGCGGCACCCGATTGCTGGTATGCGCGGTATGCACCTGGCCGCGGCGGGTCTTGGTGGAGACCTCGCGCATCTTTTCCGCGTTGCCGTGATCGGAGGTGATGAGGATCTCGCCGCCGACCGCCTGCGTCGCGCCGATCACGCGGCCGAGACAGCGGTCTATGGTCTCGACGGCCTTGACCGCGGCCTCGAAGTTGCCGGTATGCCCGACCATATCGGCATTGGCGTAATTGCAGATGATGACGTCGTATTTGCGGCTGTGGATGGCCTCGACCAGTCGATCCGTTACAGCGTGGGCGCTCATCTCCGGCTTCAAGTCGTAGGTCGCCACCCGCGGCGAAGGTACCAGGATGCGATCCTCGCCCGCGAACACCCGTTCCTCGCCGCCGTTGAAAAAGAAGGTGACGTGGGCGTATTTCTCGGTCTCGGCGATGCGCAGTTGGCGCAGGCCGCGTGCGGCGATGTATTCGCCGAAGACGTTTCGCAGGTGTTCGTGCGGGAAGGCGACCCGGCAGTGATAATCCGCGTGGTACGAGGTAAGCGTCACGAATTCGCCCAGCGGGATGGCCGGTCCACGCTCGAAACGGTCGAAGTTACCTTGGATAAAGGCGCGGGTCAGTTGCCGGGCGCGATCGGCCCGGTAGTTCATGAAGATCACGACGTCACCGGGCTCGACCCGCACCCGCGAGGAACGCGCGGGCACGATCTCCGTGGCCTGCACGAACTCGTCGGTCTCGCCGCGCGCGTAGGCCATATCCAAGGCAATGAAGGGATCGCTCGCTAGTAAAGGCGCGCGGCCCCGGGCGATCAGCTCATAGGCCGACTGGGTTCGCTCCCAACGATTGTTGCGGTCCATCGCATAGTAGCGCCCGATGATCGAGGCGATGCGGCCGCGCCCGATCTCGGCGAGCTTGGCGTGTGCAAGGCGCAGCGACTCGGCCGCGCCCTTCGGGGGGCGATCGCGGCCGTCCAGGAAGGCGTGCAGGTAGATCGCGCCCACCTCCCGGCGGGCGGCAAGCTCCAGCAGCGCCAGGATTTGTTGCTCGTGGCTGTGCACGCCGCCCGGCGACAGGAGGCCGAGGACGTGCACGGCCTTCGATGCGCGGGTCGCCTGGTCCAACGCCTGATGCAGCACCGGGTTGCGGAAGAAGCTCCCGTCCTCGATGGCCTGCATGATGCGCGTGAACTCCTGCGGCACTAAGCGCCCGGCCCCGAGGTGCATATGCCCCACCTCGGAATTACCCATCTGCCGATCGGGGAGACCGACGTCGACACCGGAGCAGCGCAGATAGCCGTGTGGATGGAGCGCCCAGAGGTCGTCCCAGACGGGCTTGTGCGCGGCGTGGATGGCGTTGTATTCGGTGTTGTCGCTCGCCCCCCAGCCATCCAGGATGATGAGGATGAGCGGACGGTGGCTTAGCGCGATCGGCACCTCGACCTCTGGGGTACGGTCCGACCCGCGTCGTTGCGGCTCGCGTCGCGCATGCCGGGATATTACCACGATTGAACTTCGGGTTTTCCGCCGGGCGTGGCCTTTTACGCGGGATGTGGCAGAATGCCGGTCCCGCACCGGCGCCGGACAGTGGCGGGAGTCGATGGCCGCCGGGGGCGTCTGTTTCGTCGGCCGTCATTCATCATCGCGTTGACGAGAGACGCGTGCAAGCACACGGGGTTTAACTTCGCGGTAGGCAACCGGATGGAGAGACTGAGCGTATTCGTAGTCAAGCATTGGGTGCTGGTATCGGGGTTGATTGCGGTCGTCGCGGCCTTGATCTGGGACCTCGTGCGCGCGAGCAAGGGCCGAGCGCCGCAGATCTGGCCGACCGAGCTCATTCGTCTCATGAATCGCGAGGAGGCCGTGGTCATCGACGTGCGCGACAAGAGTGCCTACAAAAAGGGGCATATCGCCGGTGCGCTCAGCATCCCCTTGGCAGAGGCCAAGCAGCGTATCGCCGAGATCGATATCGATCGCAAGCGGCCGATCGTGCTCTATTGCCATTCCGGGAACACTTCGGTCGGTGCGGTCGGTGACCTGGTCAAGGCCGGCTTCGAGAACATCTATCGTTTGAAAGGGGGAATGCTGGAGTGGCAGGACTCGCACCTCCCGGTGACGAAAGACTAGACAAAGCTATTCGAAATTTAAGCACTTCGATAATTTCCCTCTCCTTCCGGGAGAGAGAGTTAGGG
>JBOIDW010000046.1:0-9810 GCA_050740655.1 Gammaproteobacteria bacterium
TCGGGAGCGCTCGGCCAAGCCGGCGGGACCCTCGCGCTCGTAGCGCTCAATCCACTTGTACCCGCTCTTGCGGCTGACGCCATAGTGCTCGCAAAGCTCAGTGACCGATAAGCTCTGACGTAGATAGTCGGCGATGAATTGTGTTCTCTGGTCCATGGGTGACAGTTGACTCCAAGGCATTGGGGCACCTCTTCAATTCAGGTGCCCGCAGTATGAACAAACTGTTACCCATGTCCCCGGACTAAAGTGTTACCTATGGGTCTGGACGTACCGCCAAGGACTAACATGCTGTTCGTTTGCGTCGTTCTAAAAGAGCCGCACCCAAGTCGATGTAGCCCTTGGCCGTCTTCTCGAAGTTGTCGCCTAGCGCGTCGAGATCGGACGTCTCGATCGTGACGCCGGGTTCAAGGCGGATGTTGGCGGGGGTGTTCCCCTCCGCGAAGAAGCGCCAGCCTGCGGCTTCGAGCAGCTTGTTGATCTTGATGCGGGCTGTGCCTTCTTTGTCGGACACTCGCGTGCCTTCTCACGTGCGGGTGCCCAAGCGTCATCACCCCGCCCTTAAATCTAGCGCCTGCCGGAACAAACCCACCACAGGCGGGCGCCGCTTGCCGGTGACGCCCGCTAGCGATTGGCCACGCCCGGTTCGGGATCGGCGTCGGCGTCACCCGCATGCCGCGTGGCCGGTAAAGGCGCGAGCAAGCTCTGGATATAGTCGCGCAGGACTTCGGCGGATTCGTAGAGCACGACCTCGCCGAGGTCGATCGCGTCTTCCTCGGCCCCCTTCTTCGCGGCGCCGGAGCCGGGCTTGCGTTTCAATTCGCTGGCGAAGGCCTTGCGAAACTGCGCCTCTATCTCGATACGCAGCTTTTCGTTGGCGTCGCGCTCGGCGCGCCGCTGCGACTCGCGCAGGCTGAGCCGGTTGCGCTTCTCCGCCATGGCCAGGCGTTCGCCCTGAGCCATCATCAACTTGAAGATCGGCGATGCGCTCACGCGCACGTCGTGGCGGGAGCGCGCCTCCTTCAAGGCCGGGAACGAGATCCGCAGCGCGTCGTAATCGGCCGGCCGGATATGGTCCCAGGGTAGGGCATTCTCCAGCGCCCGCTCGCCCTGTTCTTCGGAGCGCAGCGCGTTCGGGAACAGCACGTCCGGGATCACGCCGCGGTGCTGGGTGCTGCTGCCGCTGACGCGAAAGAACTGCGCGACGGTGGTTTTCAATTGACCTATCCCGCGGCCGGCTTGACGATCGACGCGCTCGAGATCGATGAGGTTTTGCACCGTCCCCTTGCCGAAGGTGGGCTCGCCGATGATGATGCCGCGCCCATAGTCCTGGATCGCACCGGCAAAGATTTCGGAGGCAGAGGCGCTTTGCCTGTCGACCAGCACGGCGAGCGGACCCGCATAGGCCAGCGCCGGATCGGGGTCCTCGTTGACGTCGATGCTGCCGGAGGCGTCCCGCACTTGCACGATCGGGCCCTTGCGGATGAAGAGGCCGGTCAGCTCGGTGGCCTCCACCAGGGAGCCGCCGCCATTACCCCGCAAGTCCATGACCAGTCCATCGACCCGCTGGCGTTGCAGTTCGGCCAAAAGCCGGCGCACGTCACGGGTGGTGCTGCGGTAATCGGAATCCCCCTTGGCGCGGGCCGCGAAGTCGATGTAAAAGGTCGGCAGCTTGATAACCCCGATGCGTGCCTTGGCGCCGTCCGCCGGGAGCTCGATAACCGACTCCTGGGCCGCCTGGTCCTCCAGCTTGATGGTATCGCGGGTCAGCATCACGACGACGTTGGCCGCCTCGGGGGCGGCACCCTTGGGCATCACCCGCAGGCGTACCACCGTCCCGCGCGGCCCCCGGATCAGGTCCACGACCTTTTCCAGGCGCCAGCCCATGATGTCGGTCCAGGGCCCATTCGAGCCCTCGCCTACGCCCACGATGCGGTCCTCCGGCTGCAGGCGACCACTGCGATCGGCCGGTCCGCCCGTCACCAACTGCTGGATGATGGTGTACTCGCTCTCGTTGCGCAGGACGGCGCCGATCCCTTCCAGGGACAGGCTCATGCGTATGCGAAAGTCCTCGGAGTTGCGCGGCGAGAAATACGCGGTATGCGGCTCCACCGATCCCGCGTAGGCGTTGATGAAGATCTCGAAGACGTCATCGGCGGTGAGTTGATACGCATGCCCCACCAAGCCGTTATAACGGTCCTTCAGCGTGGTCTTGATTTGCCCGTCATTCTGGCCGGTAACACGCAGCGCTAGGAAATCGTTCTTCACGCGCCTACGCCAGATATCGTCGAGCTCGGCGCGATTGCGCGCCCACGGCGCGCGGCTGCGGTCGAGCACCAAGTCCTCATCGACGCTAAAATCGAAACCCTGGTCGATCAGTCCTTTGGCATACTCGACCCGCTCGGTCAGGCGGTGCCGGAATAGCTTGAAGATCTCGAAGGCCGGCTCCAGTTCGGCGTGCCGTAAGGCATCATCCAAACGGTCGCGGTATACGGAGAGTCCGGCCAGGTCCTCCTCCAGGAAATAGCTACGCCCCGGGTCCAGGTCCTCGACGTACCGTCTCAGGATTTCAGCGGATAACGCATCGTCCAGCGGGACCTTCTTATAGTGATAATTGGCGATATAGTGGGTAATAATCTGGGTGGCACGACGGTGCTGGAGGCTCGGGCTCAAGGCCGCGTCCGTGACGCGCGGCGACAAGGCCCAGAGCGCCTGCCCGCCGATGCCCCAGAGCACTAACGCGAGGCCCAGTCCTCGTATCGTCTTCGTCATGTGTAAACCCTTACGCATTGCTGCTACGCGACCCGCTCACTGCGGGAGTGCGTGCACCAGTAAAAGATAGCACGTCGCATGCTGCGACTAAACGAGCCCCTCCCGCCGCCCTTGCCGCCCAGCGACCTATTCTCCCACTTTCGCGCTCGTGCCGGCCATGCCGGCCCGCCCAGAATGCGACCTGCATTCCGAAACCGGGGTCGTACGTCCTTCGCATGGGCAGGATCGGGAGTCACGGGGATGCCGGGCCCGTCTACGCTCCGGAGCGCATAGTTGGACATGCCCGCCTGGTATTGCAGCGGCTTACGCTTTGCTGCCGCCCTGGCGAAAGCCGGGAGGAGGCCATCCGAACGGCGGAATGCCTTGCTTCGATTACCCGACCGTGGTCGCCCGAGTCGGAAGAAACCTGAACACGGGCACGAGGTGGCTATGGGAGTAGCGCCGCGCGGGGGGCGTGACCGGTCTCAAGCGACACCGCGCGGGCCGAGTAGGTGTTCGCGAAGGGTTTGGCTGGGGGACTAGGATTCGAACCTAGGTTGACGGAGTCAGAGTCCGTAGTCCTACCGCTAGACGATCCCCCAGAGCCGCTGCGGGGCGCGCCGCATACCGGGCTAGCGCTTGGAGTACTGCGGCCGCTTGCGCGCCTTGTGCAACCCCACCTTCTTGCGTTCCACCTCGCGTGCGTCGCGGGTTACGAAACCGGCCTTTTTCAAGGGACTCTTGAGCGTCTCGTCATAGGCGATCAGCGCCCGCGTAATGCCGTGCCGGATGGCGCCGGCCTGGCCGGAGGCGCCCCCACCCGTGACCGTGATGCGTATATCGAACTTGCCCAGCAGGCTCATCAATTCCAACGGCGAGCGCACCAGCATGCGGGCCGTCTCGCGTCCGAGATAATCCTCTACGCTGCGATTGTTGATCGAGATCGCCCCCGCCCCGCTGCTTAGAAACACCCGCGCGGTGGCGCTCTTACGCCGCCCCGTCGCGCAATAATGGATTGCTGGCATGCCTTAGAATTCCAAGCGCCGTGGTAACTGCGCCGCGTGCTTATGTTCCGGTCCGGGATAGATGCGGAGCTTGCGAAACATGCTGCGCCCCAGCGGCCCTTTGGGAAGCATCCCCTTGACCGCATGCTCGATGACCTTCTCGGGCGCCCGCTGCATCTGCTCGGCAAAGGTCCGGGTCTTCAGGCTGCCGGTATATCCGGAATGGCGATAGTAGGGCTTGACCGCGGCCTTGTCCCCCGTCACGCGGATCTTCCGTGCATTGATCACCACGATATAATCACCCGTATCCATATGCGGGGTGTAATCGGGTTTGTGTTTACCGCGCAGGCGTCGTGCGACCTCGGTGGCGAGACGCCCGAGGACCTTGCCGTCGGCGTCCACGAGCAGCCACTTATGCTCGATAGTGCTCGGCGTGGCGCTGAATGTCGTCATAATATTGGTTATATTCGCTCGTCATCAAAACCCAGGAATCCTATGAGCCGGCGTTACCAGTGTCAACCGCTTGCCCATGCTCATTCAGAACCGAGACCCCGGTTCCACATGGTGCGAGACCCGTGAACGAGCGCCGCTACTCGCGCCTCGATCTTAGCATAATAGGCCTCGACCGCGCCGTACGTACGGTATTCGGCCGCCCCAACCCCGGCCCGCGCCCCGAGCCGGGGGCCGCCGCGTCCGATGGCCCGGCAGCGGAAGGTGAGCGGCGCCACTCGGCGGGACTGATGCGGGTCAATCACTCGGGGGAGATTGCGGCCCAGGCCCTCTATCAGGCCCAGGCCCTGGTCGCGCGCAGCGCCTTGCTTGAGGACAAGATGGCACGCTCGGCGGATGAAGAGAACGAACACCTCTTGTGGTGCCAGGCGCGCGTGCAGGCGCTCGGCGGCCATACCAGTTACCTCAATCCGTTCTGGTATCTCGGCTCGTTCGCGATGGGCCTGGCGGCCGGGCTGGCGGGCGATCGATGGAGCCTGGGCTTCGTCGCGGAGACCGAGCATCAGGTGGTCAAGCACCTGGACGAGCACTTGCAACGCTTGCCGGCAGACGACCACAAGAGCCGCGCGATCCTCACGCAGATGCAGGCGGACGAACGCCGGCACGCGACGCGGGCGGTGGAGACCGGGGCCGCCGAGTTACCGGACCCGGTCAAAGTGCTGATGTCCATGACTGCCAAGGTCATGACCACGACCGCGTACTGGATATAAATTCCGACACCCATGCCACATCCTCCCCCGCCGGAGAGACCCGGTCCTGAGGAATGCTGCCAGCGCGGCTGCGAGCGCTGCATCTTCGTTTGGTACGAAGAGGCCTTGGAGCGCTGGAAGGGGCAGGTGGGACCGGAGCACGCCGCAGCGATACTCCAGGCGCAGTTATCGGGCAAGAAGGCTTGAAATACGGCAAGCCATCCCCATGTCTGAGCGCACACCGCAATCGCGGAATATCTCAGTATTCGGAGCAACCCATTATGATATTGACACGTTACGAGCCTTGGAGCCTTTTCAATCAAGTGCAAAGCGATAGGTATCGATTATTGGAGTCGCGTTTCTCCAATCCGGTCGTGGGTGTGGACTGCTCAAATGTCGCCACCAGCAGTTGGACACCGGCGGTCGACCTCAAAGAGGAGGAGACGCGCTTCGTCCTGTATGCCGATCTGCCTGGGATCGATCCGGCGGACATGGAGATCACCATGGAGCAAGGCATCCTGGCCATCAAGGGCGAGCGGCACGCGCACCCGGAGACGGAAGGCCAGGCCTACAAGCGCGTCGAGCGCCCCTATGGGACCTTCTACCGCCGTTTCAGCCTGCCGGACAGCGCGAATGGCGAGGCCGTTCAGGCCAGCGGCAAGAATGGGGTCCTGGAGATCTCCATCCCCAAGCACGAAAAGGCACAGCCACGGAAGATCGCGGTCCGGCACTAACCGGCCGCAGGGCGCCAGCGTTGGACAGGCGGGGGCGACCCCGCCTGTTTTCTTTCCCGCACTACTGCCGCATTTCGAAAGCCGCTCACCGGTGTAGATGCCATTGCCGACACGGCAGTCGTACCGCCGCACCGTCCTTCTGTTTTGCCCGGGCGCGGCCTAGAATGCGCCCGAGCGCATAGGATCAGGGAGCTGCACCCATGAAATCGGTATTCATCTTTAGGCACGAGGCATGTGAAGGTCCCGGGTACCTTGCAGAGATCCTCGCGGCGCGCGGGATCCGACTGACCCTGGTGCGTGTCGATGCGGGCGAGACCGTGCCCACCGATGTGTCACGCTGCTTGGGCCTCGTGTTCATGGGTGGCCCGATGTCGGTTAACGACCCATTGCCCTGGATCGAGTCCGAGCTGCGCTTGATCCGCGCCGCCCAAGCCTGCGACCTGCCGATACTCGGACATTGCCTCGGTGCGCAACTGATCAGCAAGGCATTGGGCGGGCAGGTGACCCGCAACCCGACGCAGGAGATCGGCTGGTATGAGGTCGAGTCGGTTGCCGCCGGAAAGGCGGGCGCCTGGCTTGGGCGGCTGCCGCCACGCTTCGACGTCTTTCATTGGCATGACGAGACCTGCACTCTCCCGGCCGGTGCGCTGCCGCTGCTCAAGAGCGCGCGGTGCAGGAATCAGGGGTTCGTGCTCGGCAAGACCCTGGCCTTGCAATGCCACGTGGAAATGAACGTGAAAATGGTGCACCAGTGGCTGGAGGTCTATCGCGATACGATCCCGCGGGAGGCACCCGGCGTGCAGTCGGTTGCGGAGATGGCGCGCAACCTCCCGCAGCGGGTGAAGCTGATGCGCAAGGTCGCGGACCAACTCTATGCGCACTGGATCAATGGCCTGGAACCGTCCCTAGGGGGGTGAGCATGAAACCGTCCTTCGTCGTCGCGCTCTGCGCGGCGCAAGCGGTGGCACCGTGCCGGGCCTATGATGCACAGGGGAATCTGGCCGTCTGGGGGGTCGGACAGACCTCGTGTTTTTCCTATCAAAAGGCCCGCACTGCGGGGGGCTTCAACGATTACAAGCACTACACCTTGGGCTATCTGACCGCTTATAACGCGCTGACCCCCGATACCTACAACGTGACCGCCAGCACCGATCTCCACGGCGTCCTCGGCTGGCTGGATGCGTACTGCAAGAAGAAACCCATGGAAAGCTTCGAGCAGGCCTTGAAGACCATGGTCACGACTATGCACCAGTCCCGGCAGGCACTAGCGCCCGGCCGTCCGGCGGCCCCCGTGACGGAGGCGCCACCCAAAGCGCCTTAGCCCGGTCACGCAGGGCGTCCGTACGGGCATGGGCCATGGTCACCCCTCGTGGCCGCTAACAAGCAATTCCGGCATTGAGCCGCTCCAGCTCCGCCGCCATATCTCCGCTGCCGGCCCCGCGCAGCAAGCGTTGGGCAGCGGGCTCGCTCGCATCGATGCGGGTATCCTTGATGACCCGCTTGATCTCCAACAACATGGTCGGGTGCACGCTGAACTCCCGCAGCCCGAGGCCCAATAACAGCCGTATATAGCGCAGGTCGCCGGCCATCTCCCCGCACATGGCTACGGGTTTATTATTGGCCACCGCAGCCTCGATGGTACCGCGGATAAGCCTCAGCACGCCGGGGTGCACCGGATCGTAGAGGTAGCTCACCGCCTCGTTGACGCGATCGATGGCGATGCTGTATTGGATGAGGTCGTTGGTGCCGATGGACAGAAAATCCAGCTCGCGCGCAAAGAGATCGGCGCATACCGCGGCCGCCGGGACCTCGATCATCCCGCCGATGGGCATCTCGGGGTCGTAAGCCAGGCCCTGGCCGCGCAACTCGGCCCGCATCTCCTCGATCAGCGCCTGTACCTGTGCCAACTCCTGTAGGCTGGAGAGCATGGGTATGAGCAGACGTAACGGCCCCAGCGCCGAGGCGCGCAGGATGGCGCGCAGTTGCGGGAGAAAGATCCCCGGGTCCTTCAGGCACCAGCGCACGGCGCGCAGACCGAGCGCCGGATTGGCGGCCGTGGGTCCCGCGCCACGCCCCTCTATCGGTTTGTCGGCGCCGAGGTCCAGGGTGCGTATGGTGATGGGGAGTCCGTTCAGCACGCTCAGCACCTCGCTGTAGCGCGCGAACTGCTCCTCCTCATCTGGCGGGGTCTCGCGGTTCATATAGAGATATTCGGTGCGATAAAGCCCCACGCCGTCGGCGCCCACGCCCAGCACCGCGTCGTAGTCCTGCGGCAACTCGATGTTGGCCTCCAGGCGGATGCGTACCCCGTCCCGCGTCACCGCCGCTTCGCCCTTGAGCTTGCGCAGCTCGTGGTAATGCGCGCGCTCCGCATCCGATACGCCGCGATAATGCGACCGGGTCTCGGCGTCGGGATCGACTACCACCACGCCGCGCGCGCCGTCCACGATGATGAGGTCATCCTCGCGCACGTAACGCCGGGCGTGGTGCAGGCCGACGATGCTGGGGATCTCGAAGCTGCGCGCGAGGATGGCGGTGTGCGAGGTCGGTCCGCCGTATTCGGTCACGAATCCGGCAATGCCGTGGTGCTGCATCAACACCGTATCGGCCGGCGTCAGGTCGTCGGCCAGGATGATATAGCCGCGCAGCCGGTTGTCCGGGACCTCGTGGCGCAGCGGGGCGTGATTGAGCAGCACGCGCTGGATGCGATTCACCACGTGGTCCACGTCGTCCTTGCGGGTCCGCAGATACGGGTCATCCATCTCGTTGAACACGGCGACCAAGGCGTCGCGTTGCAGCTTGAGCGCCCATTCCGCGTTACAGCGCCGCTCGGCAATGATGCGGATCGGCTCCTGACTCAGACTCAGGTCGTCGAGCATCAGGAGGTGGGTATCGATGAACGCGGCGATGTCCGCTGCGGTGCCGCGCGGGACGTGCTCGCGGATCGCGCGCAGTTGCTGGCGCGCCATCATCAGGGCGTTGCGAAAACGCAGATGCTCCTCGGCTACCCCTTCCGGCGGGATGCCGTACTCGGGGATCTCGATCTGGCCGCGCTCCAGGATATGGGCCTTGCCGATGGCGACCCCGCGCGACACGCCCAGGCCATGCAGGCTGATGGTCATTGCGCCTCTCCGAAGCGGCTCATGACCAGTTCGGCGAGACTCTGCAAGGCCTCCTCCTCGTCCGCTCCGGCGGTCTTGATTTGGATCTCGCTGCCTTGCCCGGCGGCCAGCATCATCACCCCCATGATGCTCTTGCCGTTCACCTCGCGGCCGCTACGCGCGACCTTGATCTCGCACTGGAAGCTGGCCGCGAGCTGCACGAAACGCGCCGCGGCGCGGGCATGCAGCCCGAGCTTATTGGCGATCCGGACGAGACGCTCCGCCATCGCCGCTCACGGGTCTCCCGAGATCATCGAGACCCCCTCCTGGCCGCCGCTCACCGCCTTTTCGGCGAGTTCCTCCAGAGACAAGCCGGGATAGTTGAATACCCGGATCAGCATGGGGAGACTGAAACCGGTGACGATGCGGATCCGCCCGTACTGCAATAACCGCGTGGCGACGTTGCAAGGGGTCGATCCGCACAGATCCGTGAGTACCAGCACGCCTTGCCCCTCATCCAGTCGGCGGACCTGGCGCTGCGCCTCGGCCAATAGCCGATCGGGATCGCTGTTGGGCTCGGCGCACAAGACCTCCGTGCGCAACGGCTCCGCATCCAAGGTATGCGCTGCGGCCTCCAGGACCGCGTCGCCGACGCGCTCGTGTGCGATGATTAATACGCCTACGCTCATTGCTCTAACGTATCGGTTTTCCGCCTCGTTCTCGGCGTTTGGCGGTACCGGAACATCGGGGTACCGGCCAGCAGCACTTACAGATCTCGGTGCGTGAGCAGGACGGGTTGATCCTGTGCCGCAATCCGCTCGGCCAGACGCTCGGCGACGTAGACGGAGCGATGGCGGCCGCCGGTACAACCTACACCGATGGTCAAATACGTGCGATCACTCGCCTCGAAACGCGCGACCCAGCGTTCGAGGAATCTCGCGATATCCGCAATCATCTCCTCCACCTGGGGCGCCGCCTTCAAGAACTCGATGATCTCGCGATCGCGCCCCGAGAACTCCCGCAA
>JBOIDW010000047.1:0-2819 GCA_050740655.1 Gammaproteobacteria bacterium
GGCGCGCGCCGAGGCAGATGATCTCGGCGTCGATATCCGGGCCCGGCATGCCGTAAGCTTCGGCACCGACCTGGTGAAACTGGCGGTAGCGCCCTTTTTGCGGACGCTCGTGGCGGAACATCGGGCCGGTATACCAGAGACGCTGGGTCTGGTTATGGAAGAGACCATGTTCAAGCCCCGCGCGCACGCAGCTCGCGGTTCCCTCGGGCCGCAGACTGAGGCTATCCCCGTTGCGATCGACGAAGGTATACATTTCTTTCTCGACGATATCCGTGTCCTCGCCGATCGAGCGCCGGAAGAGGGCGGTGTGCTCGACGATCGGTAGACGGATCTCTTGATAGCCGTAGCCCGCGAGCACCGCACGGACGGTTTCCTCCAGATACCGCCAACGCGCGGCATCGGCGGGCAGGATGTCCTTCATGCCCCGCACGGCTTTTATCGGCTCACTCAACGGGTTTTTCTGCGGATACTTTAGGATTTGATCGCCCACGCTTGAGTTGCAGGCGCATTACCCGCCTTGCCCGCCCGCGCTTCGCGCCGGCGATGCTGACCGCCCAGGTTACTTGAAACCCGAGCGCTTACCGAGGCTCGCCGGCGCCTTCGCCGCCCACCTTAAACCGTGCCACGCCTCCGCGTGACCAAGGCGTTATATCCAGCAGCCTACCGTTATAAAACACCGCCACGCGCGGCGCGTTTCCGAGCACCACGCTGAAGGGCGCGCGGCCCCCCAGGCGTATGGTTTGCCCTTCGGTTGCAAGTTTGGAATAGAGCTTCACGCCTTCGGCGTCCTTGACTTCAGTCCAGGAGTCCCCCGAAAGCTCGAACACCAAACGATGCAACTCTTCCGTGGCTGCGCGGGCGATGTCTTCCAGCGGCGTTACTATTACCGGATAAACCGGTGCTTCGGGCGGTGTGATCGCTGTCGCCAGAGGCTCGACGCTTACATGCGGCGTCTCGGCGGGGACGGTCACGTCGGGCGTCACCTCGGTCTGCACCGCCGGTAGCGCGAGCTCGGGCAACGGCTCGGCGGCGCGGATGTTGGTGATGACAGCGCTTTCCTGCGGTAAGGGTGTGTCGGCGTCTTGGGTCCGCCACGAGGCGGCCGTGAGCACGCCCAGTGTCCCGACAATGAGATAGGTGGCGAAATTTAGGTAATCCTGCGCCCCTGTGGAGGACAGTGATTTCCGAACACCGGCACAGGGTTGAAAATCTATGGGAGTGGATGCGATCTCGCTGCCGGCATCGAATAGCTCCGCAGGATCCAGTCCCACGATGTGCGCGTAGTTTTTGATATGCCCTCTCAAGTAGACCGGCGGAAGCCGGTCGCAGCGATCAGCCTCGATCGCCTCGATGATGTCGAGCTTGAGGCGAAGCTGGCGCGCAATCGCCCCCGTGCTTAGCTGTAACGCCTCGCGCGCCTGTTGCAATTTCTTGCCGGTAGTCGGGCTCTCCGGCGCGTTGTTTGGTTGCGGTGCTGTCATCGTCGACCCTCCGTTTCTAGGAACAAACGGGCTTCTTCGGAGTCGGGGTACTTGGATCTTAAGGCTAAGGCGTAACTGGCGACCGCATCACGGTCGCCGAGTTGACGTTCGATGCGGATCCCGAGCCACAGGCTGCGCGCGGTGTGCCGCGCACTCTCCAGATAGCGTTGCAAATAACCCCGGGCCGGTAGATAGCGGTTGAAGCGAAAGCTGATGTCCGCCATCTCCAGAAGCGCCGTCGGTAGTCTTGGGTTTTCCGACAACGCGGCGCGCAAATACTTTTCGGCCTGGGGGTAGTTTTGGGCCCGGGCAGCGCACACTCCCGCATTGGCACGTGCGATCTCGGGCGTCGCGTATGAGGGGTTCGCCAGCGCGCGCACAAACAGCTCATCCGCTGCCTGATGCTTGCCCCCGGTACATAAAAACAAACCGTAGTCGTTAAGCGTTTGCGAATCTTTCGGATCAAGTTCCAGCGCACGCTTGAAATACTGTTCCGCCCGCTGCTTGTCACCGGTCCGGTAATAAACCAGAGCGATGACATGATGCGCGTTAGCGAAGTCAGGTTCGATTTCTAGGGCCTTCTGCAACTTGGCAACAGCAGTATTGTAGTCCCCTTGCTTCGCATACTCGATGCCAAGCTGAACATAATTGTCCGCCCTACGGCGCGTAGCCTCGGATTCCTCGGTCTTGGGCGTGATCGCGGCGCAGCCAGAGAGTAGCAGTGCCGCACAGCACAACCTGCGCCACCGGCGCGTGCTCATATTAGGCTCCTCCCGGCATCGGCGGCCCGCAGGCGGTGTCTCGCGGCCCGCGGCATAAACTGGCCAACCAACTGCCCGCACGCCGCCTCGATATCCTCGCCCCGGGTCTTGCGCGTAATGGCGAGGATCCCCGCATCGGCGAGCACTTCGCGAAACTTGTCGATCGCTACCTGCGGGGATCGCCGGTAGTCGACGCCCGAAACAGGATTAAACGGAATAAGGTTGACCTTGGCGGGGATCCCCCGTAAACGCCGCGTCAGCTCGCTCGCGCATGCAGGCGAGTCGTTGATCCCGGCGAGCATCACATACTCAAACGTAATACGGCTGTCGGTGGCGTCGGCATAACGGCGGCAAGCCGCGAGAAGATCGTCGATCGGATAGCGTTTGTTGATCGGTACAAGCTCATTCCGCAAGGCATCATTGGGCGCGTGCAGCGATACCGCCAGGCTCACCGGACAGGCGTCTTTCAGGCGGTCGATGGCCGGCGCCAAGCCGGCGGTGCTCAAGGTGATACGCCAGCGCGACAGCCCATAAGCAAAATCATCCATCAATAGCTGCATCGCCGTGACCACGTTGG
>JBOIDW010000048.1:0-2466 GCA_050740655.1 Gammaproteobacteria bacterium
GCCACAGGGCACGGGAGAGTTTGCGCATCAAGGCCACCACGATCTTCACCTTGTGGCGCCCGCCCTGGGCCTGTACCTTCTTCCCGTACCAGGTGTTGACAATCTCATCGTGGTTGATCAGACGCAGCGTCGCGAGATAGAGATCGCGTCGAGCCGGCCCGGAGCCCCGTTTGGTGATCTTGAGCTGCCCCTTATGCTGGCCGCTGCTCCTCTCCTTGAGGTTCAACCCAAACGCCTTGCAGTAACTCTTGCTATTCGCATACGCCCGTGGGTCCAGGCCCTCGGCGATGAGCAGGCCGGTCGTCACCCGACCGAGGGTCACGCCCATGGATTGAAGTTGCGGATCCGCCTCTGTCAGCGCCGAAAGCCGCAACCCCACCCGCTCCTTCTGCTCACGGCTATGGCGCAGCTCGGCGCCCAGGGCCATGAGGTACTCCCGCTCGGCCGCCACGCACGGTACACCGATCGAGTGGCGGGCGCTCTCGAGCACCGCCTCGATCTTCTCCGCCGCGAGCTTTCCACGCGAGACCCGCCGCATCCGCTCGCGGCCCTCCTCGGCTCGGGCGCTGAGCTCAGCCGGAGTCCCGAAGCTCAATAGCAACGCCTCCAGCGTGACGCTGTCGAGATCCAGGTATCCGGTCAACTCCGGCCAGTGCCGCTGTAGCGCCGCCTCCAGCCGGTTCTGCTGTTGCTGGTGGCTCTTCTGGTAGAGCCGGTAGAGCCGCCCGAGGGCATCGTGGCTGCGCTGCTGCTCGCTCGGTTCTATCCACACCCGACTGGCCCCTTCAAAGTACAGCCGCCCAATCACCTGCGCCGCCTTCGCATCATGCAGGCTCGGCACGCCGTCGTAGACCTCGCAGGCATCGTGCACGCGCTTGGCGCTCATCTGATGGACCTCAAACCCCGCCTCACGCAGTTGCCTGCGCAGCGTGTCCCCATAGACCCCGGTGGACTCCATCACCGCCGTGAGCGACCCACAGGCTAAGCCCCTCAGCCGCTCCAGCAGCCCCGGTGTCTCGGCCGGGTGTGCCCACTTCACCGTGACCATCACCTCCCGCTCGCTGTCCATCAATACCGCATACTGCTCGACCTTGGCGACGTTAAGGGACGTTCGTTCTTGAAAACCCTTATTTTGAGGGTTCTCGCCTCTTACTTATAGCTGACTACTCGGGGCTTCGCGAGCGCTGAGGTTCGTTTCTCACCGCATCCTGTGCTGTCCTCAATTCTTGAGCCGAATAGCCCTGAGCTGCAGTTTGGGAATGCTCGCTAACTTACCGTCATTGCTGAGTAAGACAGCATTTTCCACCATGGCCGTGGCAGCGATGATGGCATCGGGGATCTTTAGTCGATGCAGGCGGCGCAATGCGATAGCCTGGTCACCGATCGGCTCGCTGATGGCCACGCGGTCAGTGACGGCAAGAAAGGCGCGGATGCGTTGTTCTTCATCGACCTGTAGGTCTGGGAACGATAGCAGCTCGATTTCCGTGATGACCGAAACCCCGTATCGTCCAGCCGGGAGCGCCACGGCCAGGCGATCATTGATGAGGTAGATGACCGTGTTCGTGTCGAGCAGGAACGTCATTCCCACTCGGCCCTGATACGACGTTGGTATTCCAGTCCATCGATCCGGGAAAAGCTCTGGATGGTTCCGGCGAAGCGCATGAGTTCCTCCGCGTTCGAGTCCGAGGAAATACGGTCGGTGGTCTCCTCACTGACGATGACCACAACCTCATGCGGACCGGGTGCTACCGTGTCCGGCAGCTTGATGACCAGCGTGCGGTCCTCGGGGATCTCGAGTTTGCGGGTGATCGTAACCATGGTCGTTCCATAAAGTCGCCGCTTTGTGTGACTCATGATACCACGGTCAAGTAGCACACAGCGATCGACGACGCGCCAATGCCATGCGAGGCCGTGAGTGCCACCTCCGCGAGCGATGCGGTTCGTTCTTCACCGCATCCTACACGGGCTCATCCAACATCCCGTTCAACTCCGTACCGAACGCTGCGTCATGGAAGCGGGAAGCCCAATCCCAATTCCTGTGTTATGTCGGCAAGCCGCCTGTCTTTAGTCCAAAGACGCGTGCCCTGCCGCTCCGCAACGGCCGCCAGCAGGTGCACGTCAACGTAGCCGATGCCGCGGCTCATTAGCCTATGTCGTTCCAGAAACTGCATGGCGATCTCGTCGCTCGCGACCTCCAGCCGAGGCAGCCGGCGCCAGAGCAGCAATACGCGTTTGCGGTCCTTCAGGCTGCCGCAAGCCAGTTCGCCTAAGACCATGGTGTGCATGACCATCTGCTCGCGCAGCAGCAAGTCCGCCAGTTGCGGATCGCCCTTGCGCAGATGGTCGATCCAGACCGAGCTGTCGGCCAGGATCATTCAGGGCGGCGGTGCGCTGCGGCGTCGCGGGCCGGCGGCGGCTGCCGGATCGCTGCCGCCGCGTTCGGCCAAGCCGCGGGCGGCTTCGCGC
>JBOIDW010000049.1:0-4253 GCA_050740655.1 Gammaproteobacteria bacterium
TTGATGGGGTCCGGGATCGGGGCGATGCATTACACCGGCATGCTCGCCATCCGGCTACCGGGGGCGATGCATCACGACCCCATGATGGTGGCCTTGTCGGTCATCATTGCCGTCATGGCGGCCATGGTGGCCCTGCGCCTCCAGTTTGCGTTTAGGGCCGAGGCAAAGCGAACGCGTTTTATAAAGCTCCTCAGCGCTCTGCTCATGGGTCTGGCGATCTCGGGACTGCACTATACGGCCATGGCGGGGGCTAGTTTTTCCGGCGCGGGCGCACTGGGCGATACGAGCTATGCAATGAACGTCTCGCACCTGGGCAGCACAGTCCTGATCCTGGGGACCTTTACGATCCTGGGTCTAGCGCTGGTCCTGCTCATCGCCTTGGGCCATAGGCGCCGCGAAGCCTTGTTGCGCCGGTATGATCTCATCCTGAATAACGCGCTCGATTGTGTCATTACCATAGACCACGAGGGCCGTATCGTCGAGTTCAATCCCGCCGCCGAGACAACCTTCGGCTACCCGAAGGCCAATGTCCTCGGCAAGGAAATGGTAGAGCTCATCGTCCCGCCCTCGCTGCGCGCGGCCCACCGCCGCGGCTTCGCTCATTGCTTGGCGACGGGAGACGGGCCGTTGCTCGGCCGGCGCATCGAGATCATGGCGCTGCGTGCCGATGGCTCGGAGTTTCCGGTGGAGCTGGCGCTGACCCGCATCCTCCTCGATGGTCTGCCGCTCTTTACCGCCCATCTGCGAGACATCACCGATCGGCGGGAAGCGGAAGACTCCTTACGTGCAGCGCGCGGCCGGCTCGACCACCTGTTGGCGTCCAGCCCCTCAATCATCTACAGCACCGGGGCTAACGCCGGTTATCGGTGCACCTTCGTCAGCCGTAACCTACTGGACGCTACGGGCTATGCGCCTGAAGAAATGATTGCCGATCCCGGGTTTTGGTTAGCGCATCTCCACCCCGAGGACCGCGCTACGGTGCTGGCCCGTTTCGCCCGGGAAGAGGTGCCCGAAAACGGTGAGATCGAGTACCGATTCCGGCATGCCGATGGCAGCTACCGCTGGTTCCATGATAGCTACCGCTTGATGAGAGACGAGGCGGGGCACCCGGCCGAGTTCGTCGGCTCGTGGACGGACATTACGGCGCGCAAGGTGGCCGAGGAAACCGCGCGCTCGAGTGAGCAGAAGATCCAGCACTTCGCCTACCACGCCTATCACGACGCGTTGACAGAACTCCCCAACCGCTTACTGCTTTTGGACCGGCTGAGCCAGGCGCTCGCCCAGGCCGAGCGGGACAGCACTCACGCCGCGGTGCTCTTCACGGACCTCGACCGCTTCAAGATGGTCAACGACACGCTGGGCCACCCGGCAGGCGATGAGCTGCTGCGCCAGGTGGCCCTACGCTTGCGCTCGCTGCTGCGCGAGGGCGACACGATTGCTCGCCTGAGCGGGGATGAGTTCGTCATTCTTCTGCCGCGGATCTCCGGGGCGCGCGATGTCGCCCGGGTCGCGGCCAAGGCCCTCGGCATGATGACCGCGCCCTTCACGGTGTTTGGGCACGAGGTGAACATATCCGCCACTATCGGGGTGAGTCTGTTTCCCAAGGACGGCGCTGATGCGGAGACCCTGCTAAAGCACGCCGACACCGCCCTCTACCAGGCCAAGGATCGGGGGCGCAATCGGTACCAGTTCTTCGATGCGCGCATGAATGCGCACGCCCGGAAACGCCTGTTACTAGAAGCGATCGAACAGCCGCGCCGGGAATCCGGACGGCGTTCTGGCGGGTAAACCGAGATGACTCAGGATTTTGGTCCATCGCGGGAGGATGGTCGATGCCGGTCGCTGACGGCGGGGGCGGCTTGCAAGGAAGACAGAGCCAATTTCAAAAGGGTGAGGCGAGCGGACGGGTCGTCTACCAGGCCGAGGACCTTCTGGACCAGCACGACCAACACCAGGAACGCGACTCTAGCTAAGCTCACTATTGCACCCGTTGCTGCTCGGACCGTCAAATATCCACCTTTCACTGCACCTGTACTACCGGTGTCGGACTGACAGACCATCGCAGGTATTCGTTTTTACGGTCCTTTGCGGCCGGACTGATCTGACTTGCGGGATTGGCGCGCGGATTGCCCTCATACCGACGAGGCGCAAACGCGGTTTCCAATAGCTGTCAGCTACATGACCCACTTACCCGTTAACGGTTTATTACCTCATAGTTACGACCCCGGCCTGGTTGCGATCTCGGTGCTGATCGCGGTCCTGGCCTCCTACGTCGCCCTCAATTTCGCCGCCAGGCTCACCGCCACCCGCGGGCGGGAGCGCTTCGGTTTGCTGCTCTGCGGTGCGGTCGCGATGGGCACTGGGATCTGGTCCATGCACTTCGTCGCCATGCTGGCCTTCTCCCTCCCCATCCCCATATTCTATGACGTGCCGACTGTCGTGCTCTCCCACTTGGCGGCGGTGGTGGCTGCCGGGGTCGCCCTCCACGTCGTCAGCCGCGAGGCGATGGGCCTCAAGAGTTGGCTCCTCGGCAGCGTTTTGATGGGGTCCGGGATCGGGGCGATGCATTACACCGGCATGCTCGCCATCCGGCTACCGGGGGCGATGCATCACGACCCCATGATGGTGGCCTTGTCGGTCATCATTGCCGTCGTCGTGGCCATGGTGGCCCTGCGCCTGCAGTTTGCGTGTCGGGACGAGGCAAAGCGAACGCGCTATAAAGCTCTCAGCGCCCTGCTCATGGGCCTTGCGATCTCGGGACTGCACTATACGGCCATGGCGGGGGCTAGTTTTACCGGCGCGGGCGTACTGGGCGATACGAGCTATGCGATGAACGTCTCGCGCCTGAGCAGCACTGTCCTGATCTTGGGGACTTTTACGATCCTGGGCCTGGCCCTGCTCATCATCGCCTTGGGCATCAATAAGCGCCGTGAAGCCTTGTTGCGCCGGTATGATCTTATCCTCAATAATGGGCTCGATTGCGTCGTTACGCTGGATCACGAGGGCCGCGTCGTCGAGTTCAATCCCGCCGCCGAGAAGACCTTCGGCTACCCGAAGGCCGATGTCCTCGGTAAGAATCTGGCGGAGCTCATCATCCCGCCCGCCCTGCGCGAGGTGCACCGATGCTGCGGCATCACCGATTGTGTGGCGACGCGCGAGGAGGGAGTGCTCGGCCGGCGCATCGAGATCACGACGCTGCGCGCCGATGGGACGGAGTTTCCGGTAGAGCTGGCGGTGACCCGCATCCTCCTCGATGGTCTCCCGCTCTTTAGCGTCCATCTGCGAGACATCACCGATCGGCGGGCCGCGGAGGATTCCTTACGTGCAGCGCGCGGCCGGCTGGACCACCTGTTGGCGTCCAACCCCTCGATCATCTACAGTACCGGGGCTCTCGATCATCGGTGCACTTTTGTCAGCCCTAATCTCCTGGAGACTATGGGCTATGCGCCTGAAGAAATGATGGCCGATCCCAAGTTTTGGTTCGCGCATCTCCACCCCGAGGACCGCGCTACGGTGCTGGCCCATTTCGCGCGGGAAGGGGTGCCCGAAAAGGGTGAGATCGAGTACCGATTCCGGCATGCCGATGGCATCTACCGCTGGTTCTATGATAGCTACCGCTTGGTGAGAGACAAGGCGGGGCACCCGGCCGAGTTCGTTGGCTCATGGACGGACATTACGGCCCGAAAGGCGGTAGAGAAAACGGCGCGCTCGCGTGAGGAGAGGATCCACTACCTCGCCTACCACGACCCTTTGACAGACCTCCCCAACCGCTCATTGCTCCTGGACCGCCTGAGCCAGGCGCTCGCCCAAGCCGCGCGAGACAGCACCCAGGTCGCGGTGCTCTTCACGGACCTCGACCGCTTCAAGGTCGTCAACGACACGCTGGGCCACCCGGCAGGCGATGAGCTGCTGCGCCAGGTGGCCCTGCGCTTGCGCTCGGCGCTGCGCGAGGGCGACACGATTGCTCGCCTGAGCGGGGATGAGTTCGTCATCCTCCTGCCGCGGATCTCCGGAGCGCGCGATGTCGCCCGGGTCGCGGCCAAGGCCCTCGGCATGGTGACCGTACCCTTTACGGTGTTGGGGCACGAGCTGCACATATCGAGCTCTATCGGGGTGAGCCTGTTTCCCAAGGACGGCGCTGATCCGGAGACCTTGCTGAAGCACGCCGACACCGCCCTCTACCAGGCCAAGGATCGGGGGCGCAACCGGTACCAGTTGGGAGTAGATCGACCACTGAGCGTTGAATCAACGAG
>JBOIDW010000050.1:0-2156 GCA_050740655.1 Gammaproteobacteria bacterium
CTCGTATCCCAACTCCCATCGCGAGATCAAGTGTCAGATCCCTGATGGCGGGCGCGGAACCGTTCGCTTGGGCGCCGCTACCGCCCACGGCCGCATCCATTTTGTACGCTGTGTCTACCATCGCTCGATCAACTGCCTTTGGAGCAGTTCGAGGGTTAGCGCGCGGTGTATCTCCTTTGTCCAGTTTTGCCGTCCCGTCGTATGGGCGTTGACCATACGTTCCAGAACTTGCCCCTGGAGGTAATCCCTATGCCGCGCGCGCGAATCGAGCAATATCTCCTTTACGTACTGCGCAAGTTGGTCGCGATACCATATGCGGAAGTGATAGAACTTGTGCCTTCCCAAAAACATCCTTTCGAGATGCAGCGGCGCTAACAGGTGGTCGAGCCCCGCGAGCCGCTGCGGCATGCCGTAGTCGCAGGCGTATTCGGCCTTCGCGGTGAATTCCGCGGCCAGCTTGCCAATCTTCCCGATAACCGGAGTCTCACGATAAACCAGCCCGCGATCCGTCGGTAGCTTGGCTAAAAGGGGATTCCCCTCATGGATCAGCCGCAAGGATGGCTCCTTGCTCGAAAGTAGTTCGGAAGGAGCGCGGTACATCAGCGCGACGAGATCATTGTCGAGATAAGGCGAGCGAAGCGTGAGTTGGGATTGTTCTACCGCGAGCCGCGAATAATGATGCCAGGGCGCCTGCTTGAATGCGATGAATGACAAGGGGTGGCCTTTGCGCTCTGCTTGGTACGTCGCGCCGGCAGTTCGCACCGATTGCGCGAATTCAGGCTCCAGCAGGGCTTCCGTCAATTTCCCTGGCCTGAACGCGACGTTTCCTCTGACGATTTCAGAGCCATAATTGCCGGTGAGGCGAACGGGAGCGATCTGCCTCGCGATTTTATTTGCGTGCAGCTCGACGGCCCCCGTCACATCCATCGCACCGTCAGAAACGAATACGGCCTTTTCGGCCAAACCCGGAAACTTAGTAAGGAAGTCCGCCCCTACCGCGATCGTTCGATGAGACTGGCCGCAAAGCATCGCAATGCGACGCGCTATTTTCACGTCGGCAGAGGCACGATAGGCGCCGCCGAAGGTGTAGCAGGGCAGCGCCCCGGGCGACGGGTTGGCCCAGGCCATGATCATGCGACCGTCCAGGCCACCCGTCAGAGACATGGCCACCGAATTGCCCCCCCCGAGGTATCTTGGAAGGATCCGGGCAAAGGTCTCCTTCAGGTGATCGTAGAAGTCGACGTTACCCATTGCCGGCTGTCGTTCCCACGTTTCCGGACTGAAGTACCTTTCCTTGCTGATCTGTCCATTCGAAGCGAAGGACCACCTTGAGCCGCAAGGGAGCAGCGAGATGCCCGCGAAAAGCGTTCTGTCTTGCAGCACGCTGCCGCAGGCAAAGGTTTCCGCCGCCCCGCGCAGATCAAGCCGACGCAAGCCCGGCAGGACTTCGAGAAGCGACTTGGCCTCGGACGCGAAAGTGAATCGCTCCGGACCCTCGTGATAGTAAACTCTGCCGAGCCCGTAGCGGTCATTGAACAGCACCGCCACCTTTTTGCGCAGATCGACCAGCAATCCGCTGAACCATCCGTTCAGCTTCTCTATGAACCGCAGCCCCATGGCCTCGTAAAGCGCTATCAGGTACGACGCACCCCTTGATCCATAGTCACATCCTCGCCCCCCGCACTGCCGTACTTCCTCGACGCCCATGAAATCTTCGCCCGAGAATATCAGGCATACATCGCGACGTTCATTCCACAACGGCATGCAGTCGGAAAACGATCCACCGTGACTGACCCAGCCGACGCATAGTCCAACATCCTCGTTGGCGTACGTCCCCGAGACGTAGGATGGCTCGTGCACCATGCATCTCGTCATTCTCTCGACGTCTGCTTGCGCGACGCCTGCCTTGCTGATGATGCCCGTTATACCAGGCACGTCGGTGGCTTTCGTGGGCGGCGTTCAAAGAGGATCAGTCTAAGAAACCGCACTCGGAACAAACATGACATTGGCAGCGTCGAATGTACCATCGAATGTACCGCTGGAGTTGTAATCGTAAGAGGCAAGCAGATTGCAAATTTCCGTGGAACTCGTGCCCATCCTGCCGAGAAGCTGGTCATCCAATTCGATTATCAGTACCGGTCGATGATGCATGAGCG
>JBOIDW010000051.1:0-1987 GCA_050740655.1 Gammaproteobacteria bacterium
AACGGGTGAGCCTCGCCGTGGAACTCGTGGCCAACCCGAATATTTTGTTCCTCGACGAGGTCACCAGCGGGCTGGATGCAGGCACCGATAAGCGGATGATGCGCCTGTTCGCCGATCTCGCGGCGGAGCAAAAGACGGTGATCTGCGTCACCCACACCCTGGAGAACATCGACGCTTGTCATCTCGTGGTGCTCCTCCATCGAGGGAAGCTAGTCTACTTCGGCCCGCCACTCGAGGCCCCGAAGTTCTTTGGCATTGCCCGGCTTTCCGATGTCTACGATCTCCTGGAATCCAAACCGGCGGATTACTGGGCAGACAAATTTCTTGCCTCCCACTACTATAAGACCCATGTCACCGACCGCCTAACCGACGACGCTGCGCAGACTCAAGCGTCCGGCCCAGCGGAGGTTTCGGCCAAGAGCCATAGACGCTGGTTCGACTGGTCGCAGGCGGGGACCTTGATGGGGCGCTACCTGGACTTGATCGTCTCGGATCGACGCAATCTCGTGATCCTGCTGCTGCAGGCCCCGCTCATCGCCACCATCATCGGGCTGGTCTTCAGCACGGACGGCCCGCTGCCGGCGCGCGCTGCCTCGGAAACGCAGATCTCGTTCATCTTGGTGCTGTCCGCGATCTGGTTCGGCTGCCTCAATTCGGCCCGGGAGTTGGTGAAAGAGCTGCCGATCTACCTGCGCGAGCGCTCGGTGAATCTCGGCATTGCGCCGTATCTCGCCAGTAAGGTCCTGCCGCTCGCCGCGCTTTGCGCCCTGCAGTGCGTGATGTTGCTCGCCATTGTCTCGGCCCTGCTGTCACTGCCGGGCGGGTTTCTGGATCGAGTCGTGTCCCTGTTTCTGGCCGGCATGGCGGCGACGACCATGGGACTCGCCCTCAGCGCCTTCGTCGATTCCAACGACAAAGCCGTGGCCATGGTCCCGATCCTCCTCATCCCTCAGGTCGTCCTCTCGAACGCCGTGGTGCGCCTGGGCGATGCCGGCTTGCTCGTCGCCAAGGCCACGATGATCTCCTTCTGGTCCCTGGATGCGATGAAGGCGACGCTGAGCCCGGAGACGCTAGGCGCGAAGGATGCCGCTGGCCAACTGATTGTGCCGCTCTCTGGGCAGTTTGCACACGACTTAGCGATGGTGGCCGTGCTCGGATCGGTCTTCTTGATCATTGCGTCTATCGGGCTCAAACTGAAAGATCGGAAACGATGATGGCACCGTGGGGTGGAGGTGGCGAATGAGCGCCGTGGAACCGCAGGCCGTACACGTCTGCCCGAAGTGCGACGCGGCCAATCAGAGGGACCAACTGAGCCAGCGCGAGTACCGCTGCGCCAAGTGTGGCTTCGAACTGGCCCACCTCGACATCGCCGGGAACGGCTCGGTACGCGGGATCTTCGGTTGGCTGCGTGCCGTCGGCGACACCGTCCAGGATCGCTATCGGATCCAAGCGGTTCTGGGCAGGGGTGGCTTCGGCGCGACTTATCTGATCGAAGACCTGCGATTGAACGGCAAGCGGCGGGCGCTCAAGGAGGTCCCGGAGCTGCTGTTCGATGAATACGAGACGACGCTCTTGAGCCGGCTCAACCACCCCTCCATCCCGGACATCATCGACCGCTGCGTCGTTGACGGCATGGTGTACCTGGTCCTCGAATTCGGTGGCAGCCGCACGCTTGCAAGCGAGCGCAAACGGGCGGGCGGGCGCATTCCCTTGGCTACCTTGCTGCCGTGGATGCGCCAGCTCTGTGAGGTCCTGACGTACCTTCACTCCCAAAACCCGCCGATCATCCATCGCGACCTTAAACCGGACAATATCCTGTTGGATGAGGCCGATCGCATCATGCTCATCGACTTTGGCATCGCCAAGGAAGCGACGCCCTCAAGCATGACGCGCACCTTGGGGCGCGCCGCGACGCACGGCTTCAGTCCCCCCGAACAAGCGATGGGCACGGGTACCGACGAACGCTCCGATATCTACGCCCTGGGCG
>JBOIDW010000052.1:0-4428 GCA_050740655.1 Gammaproteobacteria bacterium
CCCAGGCACTGACCTCGCCCTCGCCGATCCTGCCCACGCTGTAGCCGGTCACGAGATGATGGAGATCGTGATACTTGAGGAACCGCCGGCGTGTCTCGATGTTCGGAAGCGGCACCAAGAGGCAGCCCGTATACACGGGCACGGTGAGCGGCCTCGATCCCACGACCTCACCGAAGCCGTGTTTCCGGTAGAACGCCAGGAGTTCGTTCTCAAGGCTCATCGGCTGGATGCCGTGCTCAGCGCGCTCTGCTCGTGCGTCGGGTTCGTTCACAGCGTAGTATCCTGTGCAAGCGCCGAATTTGACAATAGCACATCAAGTTAACGGCGGCATACGGAGCACCACCTGGGCGAATATGCGCTTCTTAACGGCGGTTCGCGCTTTTCGGATCGCCGGTCCGACCGTAACTGGGCACTTGGACGCTTGCATTCCCGTCCCTCCGGGTGTACAGCTACCCAAAGAATCACCGGGAAGACAACGAGGGCCTTATGAGCGAGTTGGGGATCATCGAACTGGAGGGCGGACAGCGGCTCTTCATCGAAGTGGAAGCGCTGCCGGATGAAGAACAACGGCGGCTGGCGGCAAGTATCCCGCAGGGCACCCGTGGCCATCCTGCCGACCTGCCCCCGGGTGCCGAACCGACCGGTGTTCGGGAAGAGATCATCGATGCGCTAGGACAGATGCGGGAGAACATCCGGACCCTGGCCGGCGAGGTGCATCAGGCGCTGCAGGAACACAAACCGCAGGAGTGGTCGCTGGAGTTCTCGATCGGTTTCAAGGGGAAAGCAAACCCGATCCCGTTCATCGTGCAGGGCGAGGCCCATGCGGCGTTGAAAGTCACCGCAACCTGGAAGGAATAAAGCCTCCTCGCGCATGGAACGAGGCGACGTCGAACGGGCCCTCGCCAAGGTCTTGGCTGGCGGTAAGGACACGGGAAAAAGGTTTATCGGCTCTGCCTTTTTCATCGACGCGCGCCATCTGCTGACGGCAAGGCACTGCGTCGAATCGGTAAAGCGAACCGAGCGCTTGTTTCTCCGCAGCTACACCGGTCACGGCGAATGCCCCGACGACACTGTGGGCCTACATCCCGAACGCGATATAGCACTGCTGCGTATCGTTGGTCAAAACTCTCCGGCCGAGTGTGCGTTAAGCGTACCGCCCGAAGCCGAGGCCCCGAAACCGCGCACAGCGGTCACGGTTTGGGGATTCTCTCCGGACGGCGGTTCCGCCGAGGAACGCCCCAGGACCGTCATCGAGCCAGCACCGGAATTCGATGCCGTCCGCCTCGATCAAAGCATCGCCAAGGGCATGAGCGGCGGGCCGGTCCTGGACGGCAACGGCCAACTGGTCGGCGTGCTCTACGGAAGAAGCCCGGATTCAGACTGCCAATACGTCGTGCCGGTGAGCGCGATCGCTTCGTGGCTCGACGAACACCGCGCTCGCTCCACGTTCACGTTACTGCCGGGCTGGCTCAAGGGCTACCTGGAAAGCCACGCGCGTGCCCACGAGGACATGCCCACGGATGTGATGCTGCGCCTCCTGGGTACCGGCCAGAACATCCCGCATCTCCGCACCCGGTCCCTCTATGTGCCGCTGCACGTAGAGCCGCGGCGTAGCGACGATCCGTCTTCGCCGCCACGAGTAAGTTCCGATCCCCCGCAACCGCAACCGCTGCTCGAGGCGCTCGCCGAGCGGCAACGCCTGGTCGTCCGCGGCGATCCCGGCAGCGGCAAGAGCACCTTCCTGCGCTACCTCGCGCTGCGCCTCGGCGCCCGACTTCGGGGGGAGCAGCGGAACGCCGACGAGCATGAAGAGGCCTTGCCGGACACGTTGGATTTCCGTCTGCCTCTGTTCGTCGAGCTGAAGGGATTTTATAGAGAGCTGATCGGCGAAGGACGGCAGCCGCTCACGCATGCACCGACGTGCAAGGCCGTAGACGATGCGATGCGGCGATCCCTCGCCTCGCACTACCCGGACCTCGGTGACGTATCGCGGATCTCGGCGCTCTACGACAAACCGGAGTGGAAAACCGATCTGGCTACTCGACGGGCTCGACGAAATCAACATCCCGGACCAGGAGCGACATCATCTGATCCGCGGCCTATCCGACTGGGTCAAATACATCCCGGACCGACATGGCGTGTGTTTGACCACCCGGCCTTATGCCTACGCCGGACAGTCCATCCCACACTTCGACCATCGGCTGGTACAACCGCTGCAGGACCCGGAAATCGAAGCCTTCGTGCGCAAGTTCTGTCTCACCAACGGCCGGGCCTTTCGGCCCCGTGCGGATAAGGCCGCCCTGAGCAAGCTGGCCACCGAGCTGCTGGGGGTATTGAAAGACCCGGACCGCGAGGCGCTGAAGCGCATCGCCCGCAACCCGCTGCTGCTCACCCTCACCACCGCACTGTATTGCAAGGACGGCCCATCGGCCTTGCCGCGCGACCGCGCCGGGCTCTATGGCGTCTGTCTGGAGGCCCTGCTGCGGCGTTGGGAGGAAAAGCTTGAACACGACGACCCGTCGAAATCCTACAGTATTCACGACACCACGTTGGGCCGCGATGAGCTGCACGCGGCGCTCGACCATCTGGGCTATCGCGCCCACCTCGGTCTCACGGGGGCCGGCGCGGCGGAGCGCGAGCATGACGACCTTACCGGCGACGCGATTGCCGAGGCATTCTCGCCGCGGTTACGGGAGGGGTACGGCAATCAGCATGTAATCGACTATCTGCAGAACAGCACCGGCCTTATCGTTGCGCGCGACCAAGCCAAGTTCGCCTTCATCCACCGCAGCTTTCGCGAATACCTCGCCGCACGCTATGTGACCCGGACCGACTCCATCCGCGATTGGACGGATTTCGCTGCGGCCTGCCGTGCCGATGCCGGCTGGTGGCGGGAGGTGGTTGCGATGGGCGCAAGAATGGGCGACAAAAACGAATCCCCGCCGATGACGACCGCATTGCTCACGCATCTACTGCCCTACGGCCCCAGCGAGTTGCCGGCTCGAAGCGACGAGGATTGGTTGCTTGCCGAGCTCACGGCGCATGGCGAGGCGGAACGGGACGCGGACGCAACGCACCCGTCTGCGCGGGCCGCCGTGCGTTCACGCTGCGTCGGCTGGCTGGTCGCGCTGGTCGAAGACGACGCGCTCGGCCGCTCCCCCGATCAACGGGAACAGGCCGCCATCACCCTGGGGCGCCTGGGCGATCCGCGCAAGGGCGTCGGCCTGGACCCGGAATTTCCCGAACTGCCGGACATCGACTGGGTCGAGATCGCTGCGGGGAAGGTCACCTTGGAAGAGAATAACCGCGAGTTCCCCATAGCGCACCCGTTCCGAATCGCCCGCTACCCGGTCACCAACCGCCAGTTTCAGACGTTTGTGGACGACCCGGAGGGACATCGAAACCGTACTTGGTGGGCCGGATTCGAAAGTAAACATCGAGACCCGGAACCATCCCGGTGGCCGGAACCCAACCACCCCAGGACCGATGTCTCCTGGTACGAAGCGCTCGCCTACTGCCGCTGGCTGACCGCGAAGTCGCGCGCCTGCGGCCGCATCGAACCGGATTGGGAGATCCGCCTACCCACCGAATGGGAGTGGCAACAGGCGGCAACCGGCTGCGACCCCGCCAATGTTTTCCCATGGGGCCCGAAGTACGAAGCCGGCCGCGCCAACGTCGAGAAAGATTCCCTGGGGAGGACCAATGCAGTCGGCCTCTATCGCAGGGGGGCTTCCCCCCAAGGGGTCCATGACCTCGCCGGTAATATCTGGGAGTGGTGTTTGAACAAGTACGATAGTCCTGAGAAAACGTCGGCGGATAATTACGATGACTGGCGCGTGCTCCGCGGCGGCGCGTGGTGCCTTCCTGCCTCCTACGCGCGCGCGGCGTTCCGGGGCCTCAACCGCTCGGACTCCCGCTACGTCGTCGGGTTTCGGTTGTGTTGTTCGCCCCCATCTGCGGGCACGGATCACTGAAAGCGCCGCGCGAGCGGCGCTTTTCGATTTTTTCGAGCCGGCGTTTTTTCAAGGCCCGCGGTCGGGCCTCGGTCGCGGCATCAGGAGCATGGGTTCCAGCACAGCGTTGCGCAGACCCCAGGAATCCGCGTAGCGCACGTGGTTGAGCCAGCCTTGCACGCGGGCGTCAAACTCTGCATAGCTGATCGCTCTCAATACGATGGCGTCAGTGTCGAAATGCCTCAGAATGCGACTTCGGCGTCGATTGTTCTCGAAAACGCCTTGACCCACAACGCGCGGACTGCCGCCGGCACGCAGCGGAGTACGCCGGAAAGGTAACCGAATGCCGCCGGCCCCGGCTACGAGCGCTTGCGCCGGGCGCGCGGATGGGCGGCGTCGTAGACCCGTGCCAGGTGCTGGAAATCGAGATGGGTATAGATCTGGGTGGTGCCGATGTCGGCATGTCCCAGGAGCT
>JBOIDW010000053.1:0-5152 GCA_050740655.1 Gammaproteobacteria bacterium
CTTGGCCGCGGTGGACGTCGAGGGCGGCCAGGTAGGCCCACGCCCCGCATCGCGTGTACTCGTGTTCGACCACCGGCCTATGGCGACCGCACGGCGGGTGAATTGCGCCCTACGCCATCTCGCCACCAGACCCCGGCCTCGCATCCGCGGGTCGTCGCGGACGGCAGCGCGCCGGAACGCCGACGGCCAGCATCCCGGCCTCCACGTCGCGCACCACCACCGCATTGGCGCCCACCACGACGTTATCACCGATACGGATCCTGCCGATGATCTTGGCCCCTGTCCCGACATACACGTTATCTCCCAGCGTAGGCCACCCATCGGAGCGCCCCGCGCCTTTGGAGCCGATCGTGACACCCTGCCCCACCGAGCAATGCGCGCCCAGGTCGCCGTGAATCACGATGCAACCGAAGTGGCCTATGTAGAATCCCGGCCCGATATTGGAGTTGACATCGATCGAGATCCCAAAGAGGATCTCGACCAGCGTCTTGGCGGCGAAGTAGATGATCTTCAGCAGGAGATTCACCAGCGGAGTCTTCACGCCGTTCGCATACTTCCCGTAGCGGTACACTGCGATGGACAGGAACCCGTAATTGGTGAGCACGTTGAACCAGCGCCTGGCAAGCGGCTCCGCCGGATCGGCAACGCGGCGATAGTCCGCGCGAAGGTTCTCGAACATGCGTTGGCGTGTCGGCGTCCCGGAAGATCACTCGCGCCGGTTGCCACGCGCAGTCACGTGGTACGGCGCGCCGGCGAATTCCAGCCTCAGTGGACTTGCCATAGAGCCAAGCTAGTCCTCGCGGGCTATAAAGTAAAGAAGTGACCCCGCTCGCGCCGCTCGCAATGACTGTTGGACGGGGGCGAGGGGTTGATCCCGGTGAATTCAGCGGCCGCTACAGCTTGGTTGCCAAGCACGTGCGTGGCATCGCCGAGGCGCGCACCGCCTCTTGCACCTCCCCGGCGGGGGTTTTCCCGAACGGCCTCATAACGGATCTGCAGCGCGTGCTAGGCGCGAACCGCAGCCGGGAGGGCTACCCGGTCTGCATCGACTATCAGGGCACGGGCGCCGGGTACGCCTGCGGCTGGACGAGACCTGGCGGGTAACGCCCAGCGACGCCCTGATTGCGGATCTGGAAGCACTCATCGGCCGAACGGCGATCGAGGTGGACTATACATGCGCCGCTATCGCTTGTAGAGGGGTGGAAACCCATCGGCGCAGCCCCAGTAGAAAAAGTAGCCAATTCAATGTCCTCACCAAGGGTGATATTATTAAGCGAGCCTGCTACCCCGCCCGAGTAGAGGGGCAACACCAAGAAGCTGATACGTGGCACGGAGTTAAGCTCGTGTTCGTGGCCTTGTGCTCAACCAGCTGATACCGAAGCCGTTGAGTAACGTGCTAACCGTATCAGTCTCGGGAGCGACACATGACGGAACAAGCATCCACCATGCACTGCCCACGGTGTAGTCAACCGATGACCTTGGTTGGCGACTTCTGGGTTTGCCCAAAGCACGGGGTCCGGCCGACAGAAACACAGGCTCCGCCTCCAAGGGGGGCGCATCCTCTGATAGGGCTCGCCGGCGGCCTACCCTTTCCGCTAGCGCTGCTTTTAGCGGAGTACCTCAGCGAGGAAAACCCTTTTGTCAAACTTCATCGGCTGACGGATGCGGCGGAGATGCTGAGTCGCTTTACCGCTATGGTGCTGGTCAGCGATGTACTGCGGCAATGCGGCACGTTTCCCGAGGGCCTCCGCCAGGCCTTGTTAGAGAAGATCGAACGCCCTACCTTTGGCGCGTGGAGGGATATCGTTGCCCTGGCCTGCGATAGTCTGCCCAGACACACAGGGAGCGCACAGTGTTTCATGGCAGAGTTGCCAGCCTTCGTCAAAGATCACCTGTTGCCCTGCCTCGGGGGCGGCGAAGACGGAGCCGCACGGCATATCATTGCGCTGCGAAATGTGCTTGCCCACTGCGGGCGACTTAACGCGGCACAAGCGCAGAGATACCTCGATCAACATCAGCGGTCCTTCGAGGATCTGATGGCTAAGCTCGCATTCCTCACCGGCTACGATCTGCTCGCCTGTGCGGCCGACGGGCGAGTGCTATCGCTGCGTGGTTTCCCGAAACCCGACGGCGCGTTCCCGCCGTATGAGTCATCCCAGTTCAAGCAGGTCGTTCAGCCTGAGCGTGTGCTACTAGTGCAAGGACCTCAGGTGCTGGACCTCTTTCCGTTGCATTCCTTCAGTGAGGTGATCCAATGGCGGGATGAGCGGGAGGAGCATATGGCGGGCGCCGCGCCACAGGTCTATCTTCGCTTAAGCAACAAAGGCTATCTGGAATTCACTCCAATTACGGAGGGAGCCGCCTTCGCTCAGCAACGGGGTTACGCCCTGGAGCGCTTTCGCGAGCTGTTCCGGCTTGAAGAATGGCGGCAGTGGCAGTTGAAAGAGACCGATCGGCAGCACCGGGAAAGGATGTTTGATGAGCTACTGACGGAGCTTGGCGAGGTCTTCATCGGGCGAGACGACCAGGTCGCGCAGGTGAAGGATTGCCTGAAATGCCATGAGTCCGGCGTGCTGTGGATCTCTGGCAAACCTGGTATCGGGAAATCGGCGTTGATGGCACGGCTGATGCGCGACTTTCGAGGTGCACGGCACTACCAGGTGATCCTTTACTTCTTTCGTATCGGACATGCCGGTTGTTCAACGGGGCAGTTTCTCAAAGCGGCACTCTCGTATCTGCACAACGCGATGGGCGAGGCGCCTCCCTTGGCCCCGACTCCGGAGGAGCGCCGCCAGCAACTCATGGATGCGGTGAAGCGGGCTAGTGAGAAGCTCGGCAAGAAGGTGCTGTTTTTAATCGACGGGCTTGATGAGATCTATCGGATCGACCCGAGCTTTGTATCGTTGCTGTTCGCGGCCAGCGCAATGCGGGTGGTATGGTTGTGCGCCGGGCGCAGCGAACCCCCGGGCTTGGAGCAGGCGCTAGAGCAGGGTAAGGCGCAATGGGTATTCCCCGAGGGCCTACCATCTTTGGGCGAGCAGGCCGTGCGCGCCCTGTTGACCGCCCATCTCGAGCGGCTTAAATATCGGCTCTTTGCCCGGGACGAAATGACGGGGGACCAATGGCACAACCGTTTCATAGAGGTATTGGTCGGCAAATCCCAAGGCTTACCTCTTTACGTGCGTATGGTGATCGAAGACCTGGGCGTAGGCAAATGGACGTTGGAAGACGAAGCCAGACTGCCGGATGGCTTAAAGGCCTACTTCGACCAAATCCTGGAACGCTTGCGGGTAAGCGATGCGGGGTCGGTGCTGACGCCACTGTTCTGTTTACTGGTGTGGGGCAAAGAGCCGGTTATCGAGTCCGCGCTCAAGCTGTTGTTGCGCGGGCACCATCTGAGCAAATCGCCGCGCTGGGATGAGTTGTTCCAATCGGCCTTGGAGCAAGGGCACCTGATGCTGCGGCGGGCGCCTACGCCGGAGGGTGCGTCGGGCTGGACCTTCTACCACGATTCCTTCCGCGAGCACCTGCTTGAATCATACGTCGTACGCGAAAACCGCGCATGGGCGAGAGCGGCCTTGGCTTGAGTACGGGCGGCACTGGCGCGAGCTCGGCGATGCCTATCCCTTGCGTCACTTTCCAGCGTATCTCTATGAGACCGGGGCGAGCGAGGAACTTATCAACCTGCTCCGGGATACAGACTTTCTCGATGTTAAGGTGCAAAGGCTCAAAGACCCGTTTCTCGCGGCGCAGGATGTCCGCTATCTGAGTTTGAGCCTACTGGCAACAAGCCAGGATGAGGAGATCGTGGAGTTCGCCCTGACTGAACAGGGCTATAGGCGCGACGGCGTGTCCTGGGGATTGCGCGAGGGTTTGGGTAAGAACCCAGACCTCGCCCCACGGATTAAGGCCATAGTCGAGGCATTGATGGTAAAAGAGGGACCTGGGAGGCCGTCGGCTATGCGCCGCTTGATCCGCTTGCTGCGTCCGCGTCGGCGTGCGTCAGCGGCCATTATCAACTCCCGGCGGGTCGCTATCGAGGTCGCCTATCACCTCGACCTCGACGATGCCCTGGCCCGGGCCGCCAAGGATCGATCGGAGGTCGTGCGAGCGTTGCTGCCGCCTTATCTCTATCGCTTCTGGAAAAAACGGCCGGAGGCTGGCGGGACGCTGTTGGAACGCCTCGGCAGCAGCATGTTCCGTATCGGAGGCCTACCGGACCGGCGCCTGCTCGAGGCCTGCGGCGGGATGTCACTCGCGATCCTCATGCATCACTCCGACGACCCGGAAGTATTAGGAGACCTGCGCAGGCGGTGGCAGGACATCGTGCGGCGGGTCTCGCATATGGGTCCTTTGCTCAAGGCCGCGATGTTCCTACTGACCAGAAATTTCCGCTGGCTGATGGCTACACAGGCCGATTATCAACCCATCAACCTGAGGGAGTTGATCGCCTCCTATTCCCGCCCTGGTGAGGCGCAGCGCTTAGGTCTACAAGTCCTTCAAGACCTGGCGGAGCCCGCGCGGGGTGTTGCCGGTACTGCCGACATTCTGCTGCAGAGGGATCTGCCCTATGATGTATACCTGATGCTAGTGGCCGAACGCACGCTGGTATTCCACGGGTCGCGACACCCGGGGCAGATCATGGCCGTCCTCTACCAGCTCCATCAAGAGGGTTGCCGCTGGTTCAGGCAGTCCGCCCTGTACACGGCGTTTCATACCCTCCGGAGAGCGGATCCGGTCGAGGACGCATGGCTTGAGTGGTATGCACAGATGACCCGCGAGACCGTCCAGGAATCGGGGGGGACCTACTCCACCGGGCATGGACGCTATACGCTTGTGCCGCACATGGCCTGGGCGGAAATGGTCTTCCACCGGCATCGCCGGCAGGGGCGCGCACGTTTCATCTCGGAGTTCTTTGAAGAGGCCATGCGGCTTCACGACTATGACTACGCCAGCCGGGCACTTCAGGCGTCGGGGGTGCTGGCGCTGGCGTATCAGCGCTTTGACCTCGCCCTGGACGCACTGCGCGGGACCTTCAATGTGCAGGAACCACCGGACTTGCGTGAGGAGCTTGTAAAGCTACTAGCCAATGTCCGGTTTTACAATGAGGGCTTTGTTGATCAGTTTCTGGAACAACAGGGTGCTGCGGATC
>JBOIDW010000054.1:0-1502 GCA_050740655.1 Gammaproteobacteria bacterium
CAGTCTGCCCCGCGATCCGCGCCTGGATAAGCCGCGCGACGTAGGCACCCGCTTGTTTGGCGGCCTGAGCGATCCCGGGTACCGGCCTGCCCTGGCGGTCCAGCACGAGGGCTGCATCGCCGATCACAAAGACGTTGGGTAAGCCCGGTACGGAGAGGTCGGGCTTCACGATGACACGCCCGGCTTGATCGTGCTCGGCGGTGAGCCACTGCGCCGCCGGCCCGGCCGCGACTCCCGCCGCCCAGAGGATAGTGGCCGCCGGGATGGGGCTGTCGCCGAGCAGCGTCACGCCGCCCCCATCGCAAGCCGTCACCGGCTGGCCCAAGCGTACCTCCACGCCGAGCCGCACTAGCGAGGCGAGGGCGAACTGCGAGAGGGCCTTGGGGAAGGCCGCCAGCACGCGCGGCCCGGCCTCGATGAGCAGAATGCGAGCGCTGCGCGGATCGATATGGCGGAAGTCAGCCGAGAGGGCCTTGCGCGCCAGCTCCGCGATAGCCCCGGCCAGCTCCACGCCCGTCGGTCCCGCGCCGACGATAACGAAAGTCAGCAGGCGTTTCCGCTCGCGCTCGTCGGTTTCCATCTCGGCCTGCTCGAAGGCGGAAAGAATGCGCCGCCGGATCGCCGTGGCATCGTCGAGGTGCTTGAGCCCGGGGGCAAACCGCTCCCAGTCTCCGTGGCCAAAGTAGTCGTGCCTGACTCCTGTAGATAACACCAGATAATCATAGGAGAGCGATCGCTCGCCCAGGTGCAACACCTGCCGTGCCGCTTCGACAGCGGTCACTTCGCCCAGCAAGACCCGCGCGTTCGGCTGACGCCTCAGCAGGCGGCGGATGGGCCAAGCAATATCGCCCGGAGAGAGGGCGGCGGTGGCGACCTGATAGAGCAGCGGTTGAAACAAATGGTAGTTTTGACGGTCCACGACGGTGACGGCGACCGGAGCGCGGGCTAGCGCCTTTGCGGCGGCGAGTCCCCCGAACCCGGCCCCGACGATTACTATTTGCGGCTTGCGGGCCGGCTCCGATTTTTTGCTCACCGCATCCGGGGGCGTGTTCTCATGCGCGGCCATGGTTTCTCCTAAACTGTCCAACCCGGCCGGATGGTCTTTCCCGGAGGGAGAAGGGACTCACCGAATTCGTTGAAGTGGTTCGGTACGACATTGGATGTATGAGAATCTCGCCAAAGGTATTTGAAATTTGTTTCCACGCGAGTAAAACCCTCCGGCATTGGATTGCCGGACTAATTCGCCGGGAACGAATTGAGACACGCGAAGCGCGGGGCAGAAGCCCGCAGGGAGGCGGTGAGCAACCCAGAGGACAGAGACCTAGGTGGCGTCCTGGCGTCCTCGATGCCGGCTCTCCCCGCCGGCATGACGGATCGAACGCACGTCTCCCTTCACATCGGGGTCGCAGGTTCCCGCAGTTCCGCCTAAGAGCCCGGACCGAGCTCGCGCCATCTCTATGCCGGACACCACCCACCCGATAAGCAGGCTCCCGATGGGCTTG
>JBOIDW010000055.1:0-3138 GCA_050740655.1 Gammaproteobacteria bacterium
GCCTACTGGGCGTTTCACAAGGCCCAAGAGCAGACGCGCAACCACCTTTCACGGATGGCGAGCCACGACCTTCGAAAGGCCGCCTGACCCGTCCCGCGCATCGTTCTAAAAGAGCCGCACCCAAATCGAATCCTGGGAGGGAATAGGATTCGAGTAATGATCCGGTAGTGCGGTCAGTTCACTGGCGTGCTCAAGAACGTAAGTGCACCCGCCTCCAGGCGGTGCGCATAGGCGATCCGGCCAACGGTGGCGGGGTCGGTGCCTAGCGAATTTCGGTACTCCCAAACCACCTGCGGTTCCGCGGTCCCGTCGATCTCAAAAACGCGGCCGGCCTCGGGCTCCACGATCAGGTGGTTGCCGTTGGGCAAGCGCTCGGCCATGCCGTTGATGCTGGAGTAGAACGGCTTCTCGCGGGATCCTGCGAATTCCCATATCACTCGCCCCGTCACCGGCTCAATCTCGATGACACGTGAATACCCGAAGGCCTGTGGCTCGGTCAGATGTTGGACTTTGTGATGCTGGTCTGTGTCGGTCCGGTTGTCGAAGACCAGGAGATTCCCGTTGGGGAGAAAATCAGGATCGTGCTGGCGTAGGAACGGCCCCGTTCGCGACCACTTGATGCGCTCCGATGCCGGATCCAGCGCGATGAGAGTATTGATGTTGCGCAGGGACAGGAGAACGTCTCCGGGCGCAAACAGCGGATGCCCCGCAGCCGATCCCGGGATGAGCTCAGCGTCATTCAGGTGCAGGGGATCCTCGTAGTCCACGCGAGGGTTCAGACTGGCGTTGGCATACAGAATCCCTTCATACCGGCTGGCGAAGATCGCCTTCAGCACGGAAATCCGCTTCATGACCTTGCCGTCCGGGGCAACCTTGAGGAGTTGATCGTCGAAGTAGGGGCTTTCGATCCATGCCGCGAACGCCTGCGGCTTTTTCCGCAGCTGCCTCGTGGGAACCCAGATTGCGCCATCGGTGTCCACGAAGATCGAGTGATGGGTCTGCTCGTCGAGCTTCCAGAGGACATTGGATGCCCGATCTAGCTTGACCAAGCCCCCGTAATCAAAGTTCAACAGAATCTCGCCGTTCGGAAATACGTGGGCGCTATTGAGGTACTTATTGACATCGCGGACCGACTGATCCTTTTCACCGAGCACGGCGCTGTAACGGACGTCCCACCGATGCAACTCGCGTCCGGACATGTCCACCACCACCGCGACATTGCGTTCACCGGAGAAGAGCGTCAGCAAGGTGAGGCCGTTGTACGCCCTATCGGGATCGTAAGTCGTTACACCGCCACGACCATCCTCAGACTGGATGCGATGGACGGTATTCTGACGCTCAAGATACAGTTCCCGCAAAGCATTCGCCGCCCGGCCAGCCGACTTGATTAGTGGGTACGGGAAAAGACGAAACTGGGTGACAACGACCCCATAAAGGAACGCCAATGCACTGATGCTGGCTACAAAAATTACGAGGTCCCAAGGAACTTTTCTCCCCCTCAACATTGACGGCTCTCCGACGCTGGTTCCTAGTGGATCTTATGCGCGCACACGCCGCGTCACGCTATGGTCACCGCAGTCTACAACAAGAATCGAGATCGTCTTCACGACTTGCCGAGTCGAGGATGTGCGGTAGATGACATCCTCATAGAAAAGGAGGACGCAATTTGGGAGCTGGGCATCAGCCTGCTAGTATGGTCTAGCGCCGGCAGTTTGTCGCGCTTCACGTCAACTTGGACAAATGCAAATCGATTGGCTGCGCGAGCGCGGCATCCCGCTCGCCCGACAGCGCCGTGGTTCTTCCGAGCCTCGGTGGGGGCGCGGCTAGTTTCATCGATAGGCGGTGTCGCTACTTCAGAAATTCCGCCAATGCCTTCGCCGTGTGCGACTGCTTGCGCAGGCGTGCCACCTCTTCAGGTGTGCCTTGCGCCGTGATGCGTCCGCCGCCGGCGCCGCCCTCCGGGCCGAGATCGATCAGCCAGTCGGCCTCGGCGATGATGTCGAGATTGTGCTCGATGATGACCACCGTATTCCCCCCCGTGACGAGTCGGTGCAGCACGCGGATCAGTTTCTCCACGTATGCCATGTGTAGGCCGATGGTGGGTTCGTCGAGCACGTAGAGCGTGGACATTGGTTTTGCGCGCCTGGAATTACCGTTCGCGAGCCGCAGCTCGCCGGACTCTTCGGTCTTCGCCTTCGCGAGATCCGTCACCAACTTGATGCGCTGCGCCTCGCCGCCCGAGAGCGTGGGCGAGGGCTGGCCGAGCGTGAGATAGCCGAGACCGACGTCTTGCAGCAGTTGCAGCGCGCGGTAGATGCGTGTGTGGGCGCGGAAGAACTCGACCGCCTCGTCCACGCTCATCGCCAGCACCTCGGCGATGGTCTTGTCGCGGTAACGCACCGCTAAGGTCTCGGCGTTGAAGCGCGCGCCGTTGCAGACCTCGCAGGGCACGGTGACGTCGGGCAGAAAGCTCATTTCGATAGTCTTGATCCCTCGGCCCTCGCACGCCTCGCAGCGTCCGCCGGGGAGGTTGAACGAAAACCGCGGCGGGCCGTAAGCGCGTAGCCGCGCCTCGGGGGTGCCGGCATAGAGCTTCCGAATCGGATCCCAAAAACCTGCATAGGTTGCTGGGCAGGAGCGCGGCGTCTTGCCGATGGGCGACTGATCCACCTCACACACGTGCCGCAGGGCTTCGAAACCGCGGACCTCGTTACAACCTATGAAACTCGCCCGGCCGCGCGCGGCGAGCGCGCGCTTCAGGTTGTCGTGCAGTACGTGCCGCACGAGCGTGCTCTTGCCGCTGCCCGAGACGCCGGTGACGCACACCAGCCGCCCGAGCGGAATGCTGGCGCGCAAGTTCCTCAGATTATGCATTGCGGCACCGACGATCTCGAGTGCAGGGTCATGCCTGCGCCATGGCCGGCGCGCCAGCAGCGGATGCTTCAACGGCTGCGCCAGGCAGCGGCCGGTGACCGACTCGGGGGTGCGCGTGAGCTCGGCTAGCGATCCTGCGGCGACGATACGCCCACCGAGCTTGCCGGCACCCGGACCGAGGTCAATCAGGTGCTGCGCCCGCCGTATCGTGTCTTCGTCGTGCTCGACCACGACCACGGTGTTGCCCTTGTTCCGGAGCGCGGT
>JBOIDW010000056.1:0-2273 GCA_050740655.1 Gammaproteobacteria bacterium
ACTACCTCCAGTGCGGCCATGATGATGATGACCGCGACCACGGTGATCAAGCGGCGCTTATCGCGGGGTTGCATGAGCCCCCGGACCTTGTTAATTGGGAACATCATCGTCTCGTGAGGTTTATTACGCTTGCCGCTACACCGTGAACGGGCATAATTTTCCTAAAAATGCAAGACACCACCCGTTAACTGTCACCCCGGCGAAAGCCGGGGTCCAGTGCGGTATAATAGTAATAGTAGGGGCACGGCGCGCCGTGCCCCTACTCATTCCGGATGCCGGCTTTCGCCGGCATCACGTCCAGTAAAAGCGTATGTTATGCCCATTGTCAGTATACGTCATCGTACCGGCGTCCAGACCACCATCTCCTGTCCTCTGACGAATCGCAGCAGCGCGATTAGTGCCGCAAGATTCGCCAGCACGAAGTAGTAGGGTTTGTTGAGCAGGTTGCCGGCCGGGCCCCGGCCTTGCAGGACCCAGCCGGCCAGCGCGCTCGCGTAACCTGTCGCCTGCACGATAAAAGCGAGGGTGTAGAGAGGCTCCCCCCGGAGGGTCAGATTGGACACGAATAGGGCGATAAGTAGCAGCGGCACGGCGTAGCGCAAGACCTTGTGGGATATCAGCTGAAACGCATATAAACCATACCGAGCCGGGCTCAGCAGATGCCGCTTGGCCCATAGTGCGGAGTAGGTTCGCAAGGCCACCCGGATGCGCATGGACAGCTCGCGTTCTCCGCTTTCCAGGGTCTCCTCGAGGCATCGAGCAGCCTCCTCATAGATGATGCGATAGCCTTTCTCATAGATCATCAGTGCGATCGCAAAATCGCTGATGAGGTTCGGCGGGACCTTCTCGTAGAGACGCTTGCGCACGGCGTAAAAGCAGCCGCTGACACCGATGAGCGAGCTTATCGCGCCCTCCATACGCTTGATCGAACGCTCATATCTCCAGTAGCTCTCGCCTCCCGCCCCGGTACCGCTGCCGCCCCTGCTCGCGTAACTGAGCTTGCCCCCGACGCACCCGACCGTGTCATCTGCAAAGCCCCGCACTATCCGGCGAAGCGCGCCGGGTTCGAGCCGGGTCGTGGCATCCGTAAACACCAGGATCTCGCCATGCGCGATCTCGGCCGCGGCATTCTGTGCTGCACTCTTCCCCTGCCGGTCCTCGACGCGGAGGTAGCGCAGACCGCTGGCTTGATGCTGTCGGACAATCTCGTCGGTCCCGTCGATCGAACCGTCGGATACGATGATGACCTCTTTGCTGCCGGGTGGGTAGTCCTGCGCGAGAAGATCGGCGATCTTCGCCCCGATCGACCGCTCCTCGTTATAGGCAGCGACGATAACGGTGATCGGCGGCGTGATATCCGATCGGAGGACCGGGCGCGATCGAAGACGCATCAGTATCGCCAGGGCCAGTGGATACCCGGCATAGGTATACCCGATGAGCAGGGCACTCAGCCAGAAGACCAGCTCAGCCATGCAGCAACCGCCCGCTACGAATAGCTCCCCACGTCACGGCCAAGCGTGCCGTCCACCAAGCGTCATGCGCTGTGATCACGGCGCGGCACTGCTTGCTCACATCACGCCCAAGGCCTTGGACCAGAACAGCGCCGGATCGAAGCGCCCTGCTCCATCGGTACACATCTTTGCATGCAGATTGACACGCCGCAAGGTAAAGGGATTGGCCCCGGCACGGTTGATACCCGGGATGGTCGTGCACGCCTGGCCATAACCCGCCGACTCCACCTCTGCGATGACCGCGGCGTTGAAACCCGCGGCGTTACCGTTTGGATAAGCAAATGAGGTCACCTCGGCGTTAAGAATTCCCTCCAACCTGGCCCTGGAGTCGCGCAGTTCGGCCCGCACGCGCGCAATCGACTCATGGCTCAGGATCACGTGGGATAAGGTATGGGAACCGATGCTGACGCCTTGAGCAGCCATCTCCCTGACCATCCGCCAGTCCAGCATCGGCGACAGTTGATTCACCTCGGTGACACCGAGGCGCTGCATCATGGTCTCCAGCAAGCGCTCCCGCCGCGCCTCCGGGTATAGTTTCAGCTGCCGGTTGAGTTCGACCATCGCGCGCTGCCGTGACGGTGCATCCACCAAGTCGTATCGTCCTAATCGTTCCGCCGTCATATCGAGCCGCTCCGCGCGGGTCTTGTCGATCAGGTCCTCCAGCCGTTCATACCAGAACGAGCGCTTGCCATCGAGGTAATCGAGACTGACGTAGATGGTCGCCGGGATCCCGTATTTGCGCAGCACCGGGTAGGCCTGGTC
>JBOIDW010000057.1:0-18557 GCA_050740655.1 Gammaproteobacteria bacterium
GTATCCACTCTGCGCCAGGACCCGTATGCGCTCGAAACCGCCTTCCTGTCGGTCATCACTTTCGATAGCTCGGCCAAGCAAGTCGTGCCGCTCACGGACCTCGCCTCGTTCCAGCCCCCGTCGATCGCGGCCTCCGGCTCGACCGTCCTCGGTGAGGCCTTGTCCCTGTTGGCACGGCGTATCGATGCCGAAGTACAAAAGACCACGGCTGAACAGAAGGGCGACTGGAAACCGCTGGTGTTCCTGATGACCGACGGTACGCCGACGGACAACTGGCAGAAGGGCCTGGGAGACTTCAAGAAAGTCAAGTCGGGCATCGTGGTGGCGTGTGCGGCCGGCCCCGGTGCCGATCCTACCGTCTTGAAGCAGATCACCGAGGTAGTCGTGCAGCTCGATACGGCCGATTCTGCGACTATCAAGGCCTTTTTCAAGTGGGTGTCGGCCTCGGTGTCGAGCGGTAGTCAGAAGGTAGAATCCGGCCAGAAGGAAGTAACGGGGTTGAGTGATCTGCCACCGCCGCCGCCGGAGATAAACGTCGTGGCTTAGTTACTGTCCATGTGTCGGAGGTTCGCACTATGGCTGTCCGCTTGAAAAAGGGGCAAGGTGTCAGCTTACGCAAAGACGATCACGACCTGTCCCAGGTCACCATCGGTCTGGGATGGGACATCGCCGAAGAGAAACCATCCGGACTGCTCGGGGGCTTGTTCGGCAAGAAACAGGAGGAATACGACCTGGATGTCGTCGCCTTCCTGTGCGGTGCCAACGGGAAGGTCAACGATATAGGCACACTGGACCCGAAGTCGGGCCCAATTAACGGTGATGTCGTTTTCTTCAATTCGATGCAACATCCGTCCGGCCAGATCTGGTTGACCGGAGACAACCGGACCGGCGCCGGCGAGGGTGACGACGAACAGATCATCGCCAAGCTGAATTCTCTTCCGGAAGATTACCAAAAGATCGTGTTCGTGGTGCAGATCTACCAGGGGATCCAACGAAAACAGAGCTTCGGCCAAGTTAAGAACGCGTTCATCCGCGCCGTGGACCAGAGCGGCCGAGAGATGACGCGTTTCGATCTGTCGGGCGACCGCACCTACGCTAACTGCCGGTCGATGGTCTTCGCCGAGCTGGAACGGGAGGCCACCGGGTGGAAGTTCAACGCGATCGGCAAGCCCTTCGAGTTCGATTCGTTCGGGCACATCTTGCGCGGCTATTACGTGTGAGGGGCTTGCCACGATGCTCGAGATCGGAGCAGCCCCCCTATAGACCGCGGCATCGGTGCGGGCGATGAGTACGCGCCGACTTCCGGTTTATATCCTCCTCGACACCTCGGGCTCGATGCGCGGCGAGCCGATCCACTCGGTGAACGTCGGCATGCAGGCCCTGGTGAGCACCTTGCGCCAGGACCCCTATGCGTTGGAGACGGTCCATCTGTCGGTCATCACCTTCGATACCGAGGCCCGGGAGCTTTTCCCCTTGACGCCCCTGGACCAGGTCCGCATCCCGGAGATCGCGGTCCCGGCCGCGGGCGCGACATTCCTGGGCGCGGCGCTCGAGCTGTTGGTGCAACGGGTGGACCGCGACGTGATCCGTAACTCCCAGGATCGCAAAGGTGACTGGCGGCCGCTGCTCCTGGTCATGACCGATGGCAGTCCCTCGGATCTGCAACGCTATCGCGAGCTCATACCGCTAGTCCGGTCCCGGAATTTCGGCAATGTCGTGGCATGCGCCGCCGGCCCGAAGGCAAAGCCGGAGATCCTGAAGGAGTTGGCCGACCACGTGGTCGCGCTCGACACGAGCGACAGTGCCAGCTTCTCGCAATTCTTCAAATGGGTGTCGGGCACGATCGAGAGCGGCAGCCACACCGCCGGCGTCGCGGATCAGACGACCCTGCCGCCCCCGCCCCCGGAGGTCCAAGTGGTCGTCTAGCGAGGATGGGGAGCCTGTGAAAAAATCGTCGCAAGCGAAGGGAGGTCGCGTTTCGCCGGAGCACAGGAACCGGAGTGTATGTTGAAATACATGAGAATTCCGAGCACCGCCGGAACGCGAGATACCGAGTGCAGTAGATTTTTTCACAGGGTCTGAGCCATGCGCCGTTTACCCCTATTTTTTCTGCTCGACGTATCGGAATCGATGCTCGGTGACGAGCTGAGGAAGATGGAGGAAGGGCTGTCCTCGATAGTCCGATCGTTGCGCCGCGATCCCCACGCACTGGAAACCGTCTACCTGTCGGTCATCGCCTTTGCCGGGGTGGCGCGGACCATCGCCCCGCTCGTGGACCTGGTTTCATTCTACCCGCCGAAACTCCCGATCGGGAGCGGCACCTCGCTCGGGGCCGCGCTGAATCAGTTGATGGTGGAGATCGACCGCTCCGTCGTCAAGACGACGGCCGATCGCAAGGGCGACTGGAAGCCCATCGTGTACTTGTTTACCGACGGCAAGCCGACCGACGCAGTGGACCCGGCGATCGAGCGCTGGAATCGCGACTATGCCCGGAAGACCGACCTCGTGGCCGTGGCGCTCGGGCGCTATGCGGATCTGTCCGTGTTGCAACGCCTGACCGAGCACGTGCTCGTGTTCGAGGACGCTGGAGAGGGTGATTTTTCCAAGTTCATCCAATGGATCACCGCCTCGGTGACGATGCAGAGCAAGGGCGTCGGTGAAGGGCGATCCGAGGGCCTGTCGCTCGCGAAGCTCGACGACTCGGTGCTGGCCGTGGTCAAGGACGCACAGCTCCCCGCAAAGGGGGCGGCCGACAAAGACTGCGTGGTCCTGGCGGGCCGCTGCCAGAAGACCCGCAAGCCCTATCTGATTAAATATGACCGCGTGAGCCAGACCGTCGCCACGAACGACTTCAAGCTCGACACCAGCTATTATCAGCTCACCGTGTGCTGTCCGGTGGACGATGCCTACTTCGAGTGGTCCGACAAGACCGCCTCTGACCTCAAGGCCAATACCTCGGAGCTCGCGGGCGTTCCCGGCTGCCCGTATTGTGGCAACCCCTCCGCATTCGCCCGATGTGGTTGTGGCGGTCTGCTGTGCGTGCTCGGTCCCGGCATGGCGACCTGCCCGTGGTGCGAGCAGCAGGTTCGTTTCGAGGCCGGGGCCGGCGAGGAAGGCTTCGATGTGCGGCGCGGCCGGGGGTAGCAATGCAACTCGAGTTCGACGGACATGACGTTCTTGAGGGCTTGTTGCTATACCTCAGATCCCGCCCACCGCTTCGTCCCGATTTCGGGAGCGCGCCGACCGATTCTCAGATCGCCGAATTCTTTATGCGGGCAGATGTACTCGACGAGGCTCAGAGGTTCCTATGCGCGTTGCGCCGCCTGTGGGGAGAACCCGACCTGAGCGCCACCCAAGCGACCGAGGCACCGGGTTCGCCTGCGGAGATGAGCATTGCCGGGGACGCGGAAGCAGCGGAGCAACCGGAATCCATTCCGGATGCCGCGGCGAGTATTCAAATAGACCAACAGCCCGGCAGCACAACGGCGTCCGGAGTACCAGAATACGAACCCGTATCGACCCCCATAGGGTCGGCGAACCCCTCGTCTCCCCTCGACGCCGAAGCTCTCAATACGACGCCTGGTCCTTCCGGCATTCCTGAGCTGCGCGCTGGCGTATCACCAACTGCCGCGGGCCAGTCTGGCGGGAAACCGGCCCAGAGACCGGGCGCGATCCCGGTCGGACGGGCCCCCGACCAGCCACCGCCTATAAAGGTATCGTTTACACTCGAAAAGAACGCGAGGATAGGCGAGGCGTTCAGTTCCGGGATCCACGCCGCCGGGAGCGCAGGCGTCGAGATCGTCGACCTCATCGTGCCGCAAGGCATCGGGATGGGCTATGACGCCGCATCGCGCTTGCTGCGCGGTACGCCGACTGTCGCTGGCGACCATGTCTTGAAGGTCCATTACCGCTTCGCGCCCGCCGCGCCTGACCGTCCTGAGCTGATGAGCGAGTGCCTGCTCACGGTGAACGCGGACCCGCGCACCTTGTGGCAGATCCAGCTTTCCAATCGAGGCGCCCCGGGCTGGAAACCGGATGAAGACAGGAAGTACATGCGAGGGGCCGGTGAACGCCGGCTTGCCGCCGCCAGCAAGCGCGGCCGCTCCCATGCCCACGTCGGCGGTTTTCGAGAGGACGATTTCTTTCTCGACGCGAGCTCGGGGTGGAACGTGTTGGCGGTTGCCGACGGCGCCGGGAGCGCGACGATGTCGCGTCGCGCCTCGCAGATTGCGGTGCGTACGGCGGGTAAGCTTCTGGTAGGCGCTTTGTGTGGCGCGCCGGGGCGAAAACTTGAAGAAGCCGCTCCCATGTTGGATTCCCAGTCTCCGTCGGCTATCCACAGCGTAAGAAAGGATGCTTATAACCTGCTCGCGAAGGCTGCGTTCGAGGCTTATAAAGCTATCGAAGACGAGGCGACGCCAGCCCTGGTCAAGGACTATTCGACTACGCTGATTCTCGGTGTTCATAAACAGGTTTCCGAGGGACCTCACCTGTTCGCTTCCTATTGGGTCGGCGACGGGGGCGTGGCCGCGTATCGGAACAGAGAGCGGGTGGTGGTCCTCGGGGAAGCGGACTCCGGCGAGTTTGCCGGCCAGACGCGCTTCCTGGACCGCCCGCTAGTACACTCGGCCGAAGAAACCATGAAGCGGATCCGTGTCGCGCTAATGCCTGAATTTACCTCATTGGTGCTGATGACCGATGGTGTCAGTGATCCGAAGTTCGAGACGGACCGGAATATGGAGGATCTGTCTCGTTGGGACGCCTTCTGGCGCGAGCTCGAGCCGCTACTGGCAGACGATGCCCCCGACGAGCGTTTGCTGGAGTGGCTGGATTTCTGGAGCCAGGGCAACCACGACGATCGCACCATCGCGGTACTGTGGTAGGCTCGCGCTCATCATCACGAGCTTCGCTCGCGATCTCGCCCGAGGCCTTCCAAACCTTCCCGAGCACTCATGACAGCCATCATCAGGACCCAGACCCTGGACAAGCGGCCGGTCGAGTTCATCGACGAGGTCATCGGTGCCGGCGGGATGAAGGATGTCTATTTCAGCCCGGACCGATCCTATGTGGTGGGGTTCTTCCGCGACCGGCAGGACTTCCAGGCCAAGGACCGGCTCACGATGATCGCCGGTCGATACCGCGACGGTATCTTCAACCAGGCCGGCGGGGAATACTGGAAGGACCTGTATTGCTGGCCGACCGGGGTGGTCGAGATGAACGGCAGGCTCGGCGTAGTGGCCCCGGCCTACCAGAGGCATTTTTTCTTCGAGTACGGTTCCAAGAACCAGGATTTCCTGAGTATCAAGGGCAGGGAGAAGGAAGGCAAGTGGTTCGCGAGCGCGAATAACCAAAACCGTTTCCTGGACGCGCGCGAGCGTGGCGATTGGCTGAATTACATCAGGATCTGCATCCGCATCTCCCGGGCCGTGCGGCGCATGCATGCCGCCGGCTTGGCGCACTCCGATCTCTCCTATAAGAACGTCCTGGTGGACCCGGTGCGGGGCAACGCCTGTGTGATCGACATCGACGGGCTGGTGGTACCGGGGAAGTATCCCCCCGATGTGGTCGGCACGCCGGACTTCATCGCCCCCGAGGTGGTGATGACGGGCCATCTGAAGAAGGACGACCCGGCTCGGGTACTCCCGAGCATCGCCACCGACCGGCACGCGCTCGCAACCTTGATCTACATGTACCTGCTCTATCGCCATCCGTTGCGCGGCGACAAGGTCCACGATCCGGACCCCCAAATAGACGAGACCCTGTCCATGGGCGCCAACGCCTTGTTCGTCGAGCATCCGAGCGATGCCGCCAACCGCATCAGGATCGCCAACAAGAAACCCAGCGAATTGCCCTGGGCAGACACCTCCAGGATCCCCTATACGGTGACCGGCCCCTATCTCACAGCGCTGTTCAACCGGGCTTTCATGGATGGACTGCACGACCCCGCGCAACGTCCCACCGCCGACGACTGGGAACAGGCCCTGGTCAAGACGGTGGACCTGGTACAGCCTTGCCGGAATCCGGACTGCACTCAGAAATGGTATGTCTTCGATAATACCGTGGCCCCGCGGTGTCCATTCTGCGGTGTGGCCTACAAGGGGAAACTCCCGGTCTTGAACCTGTACTCCGCGCGCCAGCCTGGACAGTTCAAGCCGGAAAATCACCGCGTGATGGTCTACACCAACCAATCCGTGTTCCCGTGGCATACCAACCGCAACCTATTCCCTAACGAACGCCTGACGCCGGACCAGAAAAAGCGTGTCGGCTACTTCGTGTTTCACGCGGATACCTGGTGGTTGGTCAACGAACGCATGCCGGATCTGAGCGACGCCGCCACCAAGAGCCCAATCCCGGTAGGCAGCAAGGTGGAGTTGAGCGACGGCCAACAACTTCTATTATCCAAAGAGGAGGGCGGCAGGCTCGTCATGGTTCAGATGGTGGAGGGCCGATGATCGAATCAATCCGATGCTATTGATGAATTGAAAATTAGGATGGATAGGCCGTTGGCGATCGCACACCGCGGGGCGTCCGCTCGCGAGGTGGAGAACAGCCTCGCGGCCTTTCGCACCGCCCGCGCGTTGGGCGCCGATGCGGTAGAGCTGGACGTACACGCGAGCGTGGATGGGATGCTCGTCGTGCATCACGATGAGTCCATCGGCTCCCACCGTATCGCCGAGTGCGCCTTCCGGGAAATCGGTACGAAGCGGCTAGCCAATGGCGAGCCCATTCCGACGCTCGAGCAAGCGTTGGCCGAGATCCTCCCCCACATGATGGCCTGCGTTGAGATAAAGACCCTGGATCCCCGCTGGGACGAAAAGCTCTTCGCGACACTCGATGCTGCGCCGGACTGGACACGGCTTGCCGTCCACTCGTTCGACCACCGGATCGTGCGGCGGCTCGCGTTCGAGAGGCGCGATCTCCGCTGCGGCGTACTGTCGTCGTCCTATCCGGTCAGCCTATTGCGCATGCTGGACGATGCAAACGCCGTGGTCTTATGGCAGGACGCCGCCCTTATCGACGACGCCCTCGTTACGGCGGTTCACTCTGTCTGAAAGCTCGTGTATGCGTGGACCGTGGATGACCTGGAGCAAATGCGGCAACTGCTCGCCATGGGTGTGGACGGCCTGTGCTCCAACTCTCCCGACAGGGCACGGGACGCGATAGTCTCCTTTTGCCCTGGACCGCTGTCCTGACGACAGTGGATTGTCCGGCCGACTATGCCACTGTGAGCTTCGGCCATTACGTAGACGGACCGGAGATCGGGCCACGGGAGTCGGCGGAGCTCGCCTACGAACTTATCGCCTCCACCTGCGACAGGGAAGACGTCGCCCGCGGGCAGCGCACCCTGCACGCCGAACGCGGCACCTCGATGCGCTCCAAGCGCGTGGCGCTGCGCCTAGATTGGTGTCACCAAGAGCCATAACCGGCCGCAGGATCAGCCGATGGCACCCGGGTCGACGACGAGCGAGCCCGCGCTGTCGACGAGGAGTTCCTCGAAGTCCGCGATCTCGATCGGTCGGGCGAGATGGAAGCCCTGACCGTAGTCGCAGCCGTGGCGCCGAAGGTTCGCGAGCTGTCCGGGAGTCTCGATGCCTTCCGCGACCGCAGAAAGCCGGAGGTTGTCCGCCAGGCCCAGGATGTTGTGCGCGAGGAGACGCTCACTCTCCTCTTGCAGCTCGGAGACGAAGGCCCGGTCGATCTTGAGCGAGTCGACCGCGAACCGCTTCAGGTACGCGAGCGAGCAGTAGCCGGTTCCGAAGTCGTCGATCGCCAGACGGACGCCGAGCGCGCGCAGCCGCTCGAGCACGCCCGCGGTTGCATCCGGGTCCGTCATCATTGCGGTTTCGGTGATCTCGAGCGTGACGAGCGCCGGATCGAGGGCCGCGCTCGCGAGTGTCTTGCGGACCTGTTCGACGAGCCGGCTGTCGTGGAGCTGGATCGCGGACACGTTGATGCTGATGCCGACCGTGTGCCCCGATCGCTGCAAACGCGCGGTGTCGTGACACGCGCGCTCGAGCACCCACGACCCGATCTCGAGGATGAACCGGGTCTGCTCCGCGATGGGAATGAACTCGGCGGGTGAGACGGCCCCCCGCGTGGGATGGCGCCAGCGCAGCAGCGCCTCTGCGGACTTGATCAGGCCGGTCTGCAAATCGACGATCGGCTGATAGGCGACGTGGAGCTGTTGCAGGTCGAGCGCACGCTCGAGGTCGGCGCGGAGCGCGATGCGGTCGACTGCTGCGGTTCGCATCGAAGGATCGAAGAGCTGGTAGGCGCTCTGGCTGGATGCCTTTGCGGCGTACATGGCGATGTCCGCGTTCTGGACGAGTTGGTCGGCGCTCACGTCAGGCGGAGCGACGGCCACGCCGATGCTCGCGCGCACGCTCAGGTCGAGGCTCCCGGCGTGGATCGGAAGCGAGAACACCTCGAGGATCCGCTCGGTGGCGTGGATGGCGTCGGGAAGGCCTGACCGGTTCTCCAGCAGGATCGCGAACTCGTCTCCTCCTAGCCGAGCCACAGTGTCTCCGGCTCGGACGCACTGCTGCAGTCGCTGGCCCACGGCGGCGAGCAGCTCGTCACCGGCAGCGTGCCCGAGCCCGTCGTTCACGTGCTTGAAGTCGTCGAGATCGAGGAACAGGACGATCACGTCCTGAGCGGGCTTCATGCTGCGCCGACTCAGCGCGTGAGCCACTCGATCGAAGAAGAGCGCGCGGTTCGCGAGGCCGGTCAACTCGTCTCGAAATGCCTTCTTCGTGAGCTCGGCCTCGAGCGCCTTGCGATCGGTGACGTCGCGCATGGTGACGACGATCTCCCCGATGCCGGCGCGGCCGATCAGGTTCGCGGCCACCGCTTCGCACGTCCGGATCGCCCCGTCGCGCCGAAGCACCTGGGATTCGAAGGTGAGCGTCGCCTGGTTGGCAAGTGCCGCAGTGCGGACGAGCTGCGCCGAGGCGAGCGCCACATCGGGACCCGTCATCAGCACGCCGAAGGAGCCCCTCATCAGCTCGGCGGGTGCGTAGCCCCAGACGGATGCCACAGCCGGGCTCACGTAGGTGATCCGGTGCTCCCGATCGACGGTGAGGATCACGTCGGACGAGTGCTCGACCAACGCCGCGAATCGCTCTCGGCCCCGTTCGTCGGCGACATCGCGCACCGTGGTGACGAGACCGGCGATCCGGATCATGACGAGCACGCCGATTGCGAGCCCCGCCAGCCCGATCACGGCCGACGTCGCCTCGCTTGGGCTGTTTCCATCGAGATGCAGCGCCGTTAATGCGCCCAGCGGGACCAGCAGGCTTGCGCCGAGGACCGCGATCCTCCGCACTCCCACGTAATGCAACGTGCTCGCCGGGGTGGGCGTGAGCCGGTCGGAGCACTGGGCGGCGATCGCCCAACAGAGGTAGGCGGACATCATGACGAACTCGGCCGCCAACCCGAAGTCGCTATCCGTGATAACCTCGACCAGCGACTCCACACCGTCGTAGAGCGCGAGCCCGCCTGCCGCGAGGTAGATGAAGAGGTACGCGGGCGGGCGCACGTGCAAGGAGAACCCCAGTCTCGCCACGACGCCCAGCACCACCACGTCGAGGACCAGCAGGATCGTGATCCACAGCTGCATGGCGGCACTCACGTTGCCCCCCGTTGCAGCCGGCTCCACGATCAAGAGCCAGCCGAGGGAGCCCAGCGCCAGCGCAACCACGGATGAATCGATGCTGCCGGTGCGGTCTCCGACCGGGGTGACGCGGACCACCGTGCGCCAGAGGCCGAGGGCGATGACGACGAGCGCGACGGCGTTCAAGTACTCCCCGGCAGACGGAAAGGTCTCCCGCTCGAGCTGCTCCTCCCAGAACCAGTAGACCTCTGCCGCGAATAGCAACGCCACGCCGGCTGCGAGGAGCCCCCACGCCGTGGAGCCGCGCGGCGATCCACGCACGCTTCGCTCTACCAGGGCAGCCACCGCGAAGCCGACGGTGGCGAGGTTCACGAGCTCGGATACGAGCTCATTCGGCGCCAGGGCCTGAGCCAGCAGCAAGCCCCCGCTGATGGCGAGCGCGACACGGAACCGAGTCAGGCTGGGCGGACCGGGGAACATCCCGTGGCGTATCGGCTTCCGAGCCTGCGTCTTGACGGGGTATAAGATGCAACCGCGGACGGGGGACGAGCGCGGCGAGTCGCTGCATGAACTCAAGCGGTGACATCACGCTATGGGTCGTGCCCTCTCGATAGGGTGTTTTCAGTGTGAGCACCACCTGTCCGGCCCGGTGGAGTGTCAGGCGCTCGTTGGCGATGGCGGGGCGGGTGATGTATCGGCCACAGGGTTGCATCCTCGGCGCGCCCAGCAGGCAACGTCCTGCGGGTATTCCCATTACTCGCCTTGAAAGTTCTCGCTAAGTTCTCTATCCTTCTTCTCATGCTGACCCCTACCGAGCAGCGCGTCCTCGACTTCTTCCGGGACTACACCGGCCGCAAGGGCCGTGCGCCCTTGCTGCGCGAGATCGGTGCGGCGCTCGGCATCCGCTCCAAGGGTACCCTGCACCGCTATATGCGCGCGCTCATCGACAAGGGCGAGTTGCGCGTGGGGCCGGGCGGCTGGCGGGGGATCGCCCATCTCGCGGTGCGCCGGCGCCCGCTGGTCTTTCCCCTGCTCGGACGCATCGCCGCCGGCCGGCCGATCGAGGCCATCCCCGGCCAGGACGAGATCGATCTGGCGGCGCTGCTCGGCGGGGGCGATACCTATGTCTTGAAGGTCGCGGGGGACTCCATGATCGAGGCCGGGATCCGGGATGGCGATCTGGTGTTCCTGCGCCGCCGGGATACGGCCGAGAACGACGCCATCGTCTCGGCCCTCATCGACGGTGAAGAGGCGACGCTCAAGCGCTTTCGCCGCCACAAGAACGGCCAGGTGCTGCTCATCCCCGAGAACCCGGCGATGAAACCGCTGCGCTATGCAGCCGCGCGCGTCGCCATCCAAGGGGTCTTGATCGCCAAGCTGCGCCTCTATGGGTGAGCGTCATGAGCCTGGAGCACGTATTACGCGATCCCCGCCTGTGGCGCTACGGCCGCGAGGCGCCGGCCCCTGCCGAGACCATCCCCACGGGGCACGCCGTGCTCGACGCGCTGCTGCCCGGCGGGGGCTGGCCGCGCGGGGCGCTGACGGAGGTCCTGAGCGAGGCCGAGGGGATCGGCGCGCTGCGGCTCATCCTGCCGGCGCTGGCGCGCCTGAGCCGTTTCCCGCAATGGCTCGCCTGGATCGCCCCGCCGCATCTCCCCTATGCCCCGGCGCTCGCCGCCCGGGGCCTGGACCTGAGACGGGTGCTGATCGTGACGGACTGTGATCACAGCCAGTCGCTGTGGGCCATGGAGCAGTCCTTGCGCGCCGGGGCCTGTAGCGCCGTGCTCGGCTGGCCGCGCGGCTTGGATGACCGCGGCCTGCGCCGCCTACAGCTCGCCGCCGAGACGGGCCGGTGCTGGGGCCTGGTGTTTCGCCCCCTGACGGCCGCCCGCGCGGCCTCGCCCGCGGCCTTGCGCCTGGCGCTGGAACCACACGGGCCACGCCTTGCGGTCCGCATCATCAAGTGCCGGGGCGGAGTAGAGGCGCGGTCCGTATGTCTGGATCTCGGTGACTGAATGGAGATCGCGAGATGGGAAGGCACCTGGGTCCTGATCCGCCAAGCGCTGCGTCACTCAATGTCACCGTTCTTTTTCTCGCCCTGCCGGTAGGATTCATGAGGCGCTGCCTGCTTTCCTATGTCCGCCCCCGCCGCGCTTTGGCTCTGTCTCGGCCTCCCCGCCCTGCCCCTGGAGGTCCTGATGCCGGCGGATCGGCAAACGGCCGCGGTTCTGGTAAGCGCCGGCCGCACGCCCCAGGTACTGATATCCAATCCAGCCGCGGCGGCGCTCGGCATCAGGCCCGGTCTGGCGCTGGGGGCGGCGCAGGCGCTGGGTGATGTTGAGGTCTACACGCACGCGCCGCGTGCCGAGCACGCCGCGCTCGAGGCGCTCGCCGCCTGGTGCGGGCAGTTCACCTCCTACGTCAGCCTGGCGCCGCCGGATGGTCTGCTGCTGGAGGTGGGCGGCAGCCTCACGCTCTTCGGCGGCAGCGCCAGGCTCATGGCGCGCCTGCGCGCAGACGCATCCGAGCTGGGATATAGCGCGACGCTGGCCGCTGCGCCCACGCCGCTCGCGGCGATCTGGTTCGCGAGGGCGCGGGTAGAGACCTGTATTACCGAACAGGGACAATTGCACGGCCCGCTCGGCCAACTGCCCTTGGCGGTACTTGGACTCGATGCGCGCAGCCTGGCGGCCCTCACCGGGATCGGTCTACGTCGGATCGGCGAGTGTCTGCAACTACCCCGTGACGGGCTGGCGCGGCGCCTGGGTCCTGGCCTTTTGTCCATGCTGGATCGCGCCCGGGGCTACGCACCCGATCCGCGCCCGCGCTTCGAGCCGCCGGCGCGCTTCCGGTGTTTGATCGATCTGCCCCATGAGGTCGATGAAGCCGCGGCCCTGCAATTCATCGCCCGGCGGCAATTGTTACAACTCACCGGCTTCCTGCGCGGCCGCGGCGCCGGCACCCGCCGGCTCGACTGGCGGCTGATCCATCGCGAGGGGCGCGAGACCCGCTTTCACATCGCCCTGGTCGCGCCGAGCCGCGATCCCGAGCACCTCGGCCAGTTGTTGCGCCTGCGTCTCGAACGGCTCCCGCTCCCCGAGCCGGTACGCGGCATCCAACTCGACGTCGCGGATCCCCGCCCCCTGGCCGCGACCCCCCTCGCCTTGCTGCCGGCCAGCCGCGAGCCAGCCGGGGAACCCTCCTGGTCCTTGATCGAGCGACTCTGCGCACAACTCGGCGAAGAGGCCGTGCGCGGCCTGCGTCTCGCCCCCGATCACCGTCCCGAGTCGGCCTGGTGTTTCTGCCCGCCTGGGGAGACCGGCCCGGTGCTCGTGCCCCGGCGGCGCCCGCTCTGGTTGCTAGCCGAGCCCCGGGCGCTCACGGTTCGAGCGCGACGGCCCTGGCTGCATGGGCCTTTGCGAGTCCTGGGCAGCGGCGAGCGTATCGAGTCGGGCTGGTGGGATGGCCAGCCCATCGCCCGCGATTACTACCCGGCGCGCAACGCGCTCGGCAGCCAGTTCTGGATATTCCGCGAGATCGAGGGGGCGCGGCGCTGGTTTTTGCACGGGATCTTCGAGTGATACCGTGTGGTCGCCTCTGAACGCCGGAAACGTACGGTGATATGGATAACCCGCAAGGTACCGGCTACGCCGAGCTCCACTGCCTCTCCAACTTCACGTTTCTGCGCGGTGCCTCGCACCCCGAGGAGCTGGTCGCGCAGGCCCGGGCCCTCGGCTATGCGGCACTGGCGCTCAGCGACGAATGCTCGCTCGCGGGCGTCGTTCGGGCGCATGGCGCCGCCAGGGACTGCGGCCTGAAGCTCATCGTCGGCACCGAAGTCCAACTCGCCGACGGCCCCAAGCTCGTGTTGCTGGCCACCAGCCGCAAGGGCTATGGCCGCCTCTCGGCGCTCATCACCCGGGCACGGCGCCGGGCCGGCAAAGGGGCGTATCGCTTGCAGCCTGTGGATCTCGAGGCCGGAATCACCGCCTGTCTGGTGCTTTATATCCCCGGCCCCGATCGGTCTCCGGCAGGGCGGCAAACACTGGAGGCCGAGGCACGCTGGTTGGCCGGGCACTTCCCCGGACAGGCCTGGATCGCCGTCGAGTTGCTCCGCGACGGTGCGGATGAGGCGCGCCTCGCGGCGCTCTCGGACTTGGGCCGCAAGAGCGGTCTGCCCCTGGTCGCGGCCGGCGACGTGCACATGCACGTGCGCGAGCGCCGCCCCTTGCAGGACGCCCTCACGGCCATCCGCCTCAAGACCACCGTGCCAGCAGCCGGCTACTCGCTCTATGCCAACGGCGAGCGTTATCTGCGCCGTCTCCCGGTGTTGCTGAGCCTATATCCGGAGGCTTTGCTCAGGGAGACGCTAGCCATTGCGGCACGCTGTGAATTCTCCTTGGACGAGTTGCGCTATGAATACCCGGAAGAACTGGTGCCGGCCGGCGAGACGCCGGCGGGCCATCTCAGGCAACTCACGGAGTGCGGCATGCGGCGGCGCTGGCCCCAGGGCGTGCCGGCCAAAGTCCTAGCTCAGATCGAACACGAGCTCGCACTCATCGCCGAGCTCCGATACGAGGCCTATTTCCTGACCGTCCATGACATCGTCGAATATGCACGCCGCCGCGGCATCCTCTGCCAGGGCCGGGGCAGCGCCGCCAATTCCGCGGTTTGTTATTGTCTCGGTATCACCGAGGTAGACCCCTCGCGCATGGACATGCTCTTCGAGCGCTTCATCTCCAGGGAGCGTCACGAGCCGCCCGACATCGACGTCGATTTCGAGCATGAGCGGCGCGAGGAGGTGCTGCAATACCTCTACGAGAAGTATGGCCGCGAGCGCGCGGCGCTGGCCGCGACCGTCATCACCTATCGCGTGAAGAGCGCGGTCCGCGATGTCGGCAAGGCGCTCGGGATGGGCCTCGATCAAGTCGATCGGCTGGCGAAGAACATCTACTGGTGGGACGGGAGGAGGCCCGCAGCGGAGCGCCTGCGCGAGGTCGGTCTCGATCCCGACAACCCCATCCTCCAGCTGTTGATCGATCTAGTCTCTCAACTGGTGGGTTTCCCGCGCCACCTGTCGCAGCACGTGGGCGGGATGATCATCTCGCGCGGGCCTTTGTCCGAGCTGGTCCCCATCGAGAACGCCGCCATGCCGGGGCGCACCGTCATCCAATGGGACAAGGACGACCTCGATGCGCTCGGGCTCCTCAAGGTCGATTGCCTGGGCCTGGGGATGCTCTCCGCGATCCGCCGCGCCTTCGACCTCATCGAGGGCTTCAAGGGCAACAAGCTCATGCTGGCCACGGTGCCGTCCGAGGACCCGGCCACCTATGCGATGATCCAAGCGGCGGACACGATGGGGGTGTTCCAGATCGAGTCGCGCGCGCAGATGGCCATGCTGCCGAGGCTCAAGCCCGCCGGTTACTACGATCTGGTGATCGAGGTCGCGATCATTCGCCCCGGTCCCATCCAAGGCGAGATGGTGCACCCCTACCTGCGGCGGCGCGATGGTCTGGAACCCGTGCGTTACCCCAGCGAGGCGGTACGCGGCGTACTGGCGCGCACCCTGGGGGTACCGCTGTTTCAGGAACAGGTGATCAAGCTTGCGATGGTGGCGGCGGGCTTCAGCCCCGGCGAGGCCGATCGATTGCGCCGCGCCATGGCCACTTGGAAGCGCAACGGCGGCATCGAGGGTTTCCGCGAACGGCTCGTCGAGGGCATGCGTGCGCGCGGCTACTCGGAGCGCTTCGCGCACCAGATCTACAAACAGATCGAGGGCTTCGGGGAATATGGCTTCCCCGAGAGCCACGCCGCGAGCTTTGCCTTCCTGGTCTATGTCTCCGCCTGGCTCAAATGCCACGAGCCCGCCGCCTTCACCGCGGCGCTTCTCAACAGCCAGCCCATGGGCTTCTATGCCCCCGCCCAACTCGTGCAGGACGCGCGGCGCCATGGCGTGGAGGTGCGTCCGGTCGATGTCGTTGTGAGCGCATGGGACGCCGCGCTGGAGCGGGCCGCTAGCGGACAGCCCGCCGTGCGCCTCGGGCTCCGCATGGTCAAGGGTCTCTCGCAGGCCGCTGCCGAGCGGCTCGTCGAGGCCCGCGCCTCTGCACCGTTCAGCGATATCCATGACCTCACCCAGCGCGCCCGACTCGAGCGCAAGGACCTGGACGCGCTCGCCGCCGCCGACGCGCTGAAAAACCTCGCCGGCCATCGGCATCACGCGCGCTGGGCGGTGCTCGGCATCGAGACGCCGACCCCCTTGTTCATCGATCCCCGCATCGATGAGGCGGAGCCTCTGCTACGGCCTCCCACCGAGGGCCAGTCGATCGTGGCCGATTACGGGAGCCTCGGTCTGACGCTCGGGCGGCATCCGCTGGCACTCCTGCGCCCGCGCCTGGCTCGCATGCGCTTCATCAGCGCCGATCGGGTGCAAGGGCTTGCACCGGGAGATCCGGTGCGCACGGCCGGTCTCGTGATCACCCGACAGCGTCCCGGCACCGCGACCGGCGTGGTCTTCGTCACCCTCGAAGACGAGACCGGCTACGTCAACCTCATCGTCTGGAGCAGTCTCGTCGAGCAGCAACGCAAAGAATTGCTGGGCTCACGCTTACTGGGCGTCATCGGCGAGGTGCAACGCGAGGGTCGAGTCGTGCACGTGCTGGCCCGCACGCTGGAAGACCATACCCGGCTGCTCGGGCGCCTGTCCACCCGGCCGCGGGAGTTTCATTGAAGCGCGGGTCAACCGCACTGAGGCTCATTTCAATACGGAGCTTCCTATTCCGGTTCCAGTTCACAAGTAGAACGCGAAGCCGACGAGCCAGCGACGAGACATACCGTGGATGGTAGGCGAGGAGCGAGCGCTGCGCCCGACTCGACGGTCTCTTCTTGGGCTAACCTGAATGACCCAAAGTGGCCAGTATGCGACCAAAAGCCGGTACTCGACCCGTCGGTCGCGAAAGGTTGGCGCATTCCAGACACTGCCGGCAGTGGCCATGATACGCGTTGCATCGCGACTGAGACCAAGCTAAGCTTGGCCAAGCTTAGCCAAGTGCCCGTGAGGAGCTGTCCATGCAGGTTAATATGCTCGAAGCAAAGAACCGATTATCCAGCCTAATCGCAGCAGCCGAACAGGGTGAAGAAGTGCTCATCGCCCGCAACGGCGTCCCGGTCGCGAGAATCGTCAAGTACGAGGCGCCGCGCGTCCAACCGCCCGGGGCCTGGAAAGGTAAGGTGGCGTATTCGAGAGATTGGGACTCCGCCGGGACTGACCAGGACATCGAACGGCTGTTTTACGGTTCCAGCAATGCGACTGCTCCTTGATACCTGCATCGTGTATGACTGGTTGATGGGTGAAATCGACGACCAACAAACAATCGACCTGATTGAGGCAGAGGAGGCTTACGCCAGCGCAATTTCTGTTTGGGAAATGGCGATCAAACACGCCCTGGGTAAAATGGCGCTGCCGTCCGGACGGGTTGCTGCGGATATCGAAGCACAGGGATTTCGCTGGTTAAACGTGACGCCTTATCATGCGGAGAACCTCATCGAGCTTCCGGCACACCATAAAGACCCTTTTGATCGACTGCTGATCGCTCAGGCAAAATACGAATCGATGCGCATAGTGACCTACGATGGGATTTTCCGGAACTATCTCGCCGACGCATTTATCGTTACCCGCTAAGCCACTTTGGCGGAGGTCATTTCGAGATAGTCCGTGGTTTGCTCCGCATGTACTCCCGGACCAGGCAGCTTCGCGCGAATTTGCGAAATCGAGCCGTTCACTCCCATCGGTTATCAACTTGTTTTTTGAGCGTGACGCACATCAAATAGCCCCGGCCTGGTGTGACGTGGAAATCTTTGGCTGGCCGTAACAGGCGGATTAATTAAGAGTGAAGCAGACAAAGGCGAGCGGTCCACGCTTCGCCAAGATCTCCCCTCCGCGTTCGCAACACGTGCTCGCGCGCACACGCCTTTTCGCCGAGATCGACGCTGCGCGGGCACACCGCACCCTGTGGATCACCGGACCCCCCGGCGCGGGGAAGACCACGCTCGCGAGCAGCTATATCCAAGAGCGCAAACTGCGGGCGCTCTGGTATCAGCTCGATGAGGGTGACGGGGACATCGCGAGTTTTTTTTCACTATCTCAGCCTGTCCGTCAAGGCTCTAGCGCCGCGCTACCGCAAGCCACTGCCACCGCTGACGCCCGAGTATCTTCCCGGGCTACTGACCTTTACCCGCCGTTTCTTCGAGACACTGAGCCAACGATTGGGGCCGCCCGCGGTTATCGTCCTCGACGACTATCACGAGGTCGCCCCCGAGGCGCCGCCCGCGCCGGTTTTCTTTCAGCCATCAGGATGGCGCTGCATGGGACATGCGTCGGTTCCACCGCGACGTGGCGCTTGGGCTGGCCTTAGGCGCTCTGGCGTTAGCGACCCGGCCGGCGGCGGGCCAAGACGACCTTGCCATTCCGGAGGCCGAAGTCGTCCTGCCGACTCTGACCGTGACCGCTCCGCGAGGGCCTTCGGACCCCGCGCGGGCCGCAAGCAGTGTCACCGTGGTGGACCGGACCACACTCGAAAGCTCAGAGGCGCGCAATCTCAACGGGGTCCTGCGCGGTTTGCCGGGCGTGACCCTGCATCGGGCCGGGAGCGGTACCACGCTGTCCTCGGTGTCGGTGCGCGGCGTGCAGAGCGGCCTCGGCCAGTTTACGCTCGATGGAATTCCGCTCTACAGCGGGACTTCAGGGGCCTTCAATCTTTCCGCGTGGCCCGCCGATGCGCTGGAACGCATCGAGGTGGTACGCGGGACGACCGCCGCCCGTTACGGCGGCCGCGGGGCCGGCGGTGTCATCCGCCTCTTCACCCGCGATCAGCGCGAGAGCGGCGGCTTCATGCATTTGGAAGGCGGGAGCTATGGTTGGTTGTCCTCGTCGATAGGCGCCGGT
>JBOIDW010000058.1:0-1734 GCA_050740655.1 Gammaproteobacteria bacterium
GGCTATAAACAGGGTGATACCGGAGGAGCACCCAGGGCTTGCAAGGGATGATGCGCAGTTCCACGGCGACCAGGATCCCTAGCGCGCCGTACGACCAGGGCAGGGCATGGAATAAATCCGCATGGACCTCGCGGGTAGCGCGCACGAGCGTGGCATCCCCGATCACCACCTCGCAGGCCTCGACGATATCGGCGAACAGGCCGTATTTGTGGGATGAGCCTTCGATGCCGAATCCCAGGATTAACCCACTGACCGTGAGATCGTCGAGCTCCGGGACCACCGGCAGGGTCCAGCCGCTGGGAATGAGGTAACGGGTGGTCTGGCCGATGGTCACGCCGGGCTCGACCCGGATGATGGCCCGTTGCGTATCGATTGCCAGGATGTCATAGAGATCGACCCGGACGGGTGTTATCGCGGCGCTTGTAGCGGGCGACCCGCATCGAGACGTTCATCCAGGATTTGCGTGCCGTGCAGAGGGGCCGCCGGCCGCCGGCTGCTCGCCATTGGCGCACCTGTGCCTGGATAGCGCGTACGCGCTCCGGGTGCCCTTCGGGGGCGCTTTTCAAGCCGCGGTAGTACCAGTTCCGGATAGCCCAGTAGAGGTCGAACAGCACTGACAGGGGCAAGACCACGGGCACTACGAACAGCCAGCGATATCGGACCAGTACATCGGTCAGCAACTGATTATTCCGTTTTTCTTGGCGTTTTTTACATTTTCAGCCATGCCGGAGAAAGGTGCAATCACGGTATCAACGGGATCTAATTAATTAGTGGCCCTGGTCTCTATATAATGGCCTCATGACCGTATCGAGAACCGCGCTAGTCATCACCGCTTTTGTGAGCGCTTGCGCGGGCGGCGGGATCGCTTATCTCGGGCTGCGCGGCGCGAGCACCGGAAGCGCGGATGTGTCTACGCCCCCGGTGCGTGATTTCGCCCTACTCGACCAGGACGGCCGTTTTCATCAGTTGCATCGGCTCACCAAAGCCAAAGCGGTCGTACTATTTATTCACGGCCTCGGTTGCACCACGGTGCGCGACAGCCTGCCGGCCCTAAAAGCGCTGCGCGATACTTACGCCAAACAAGGCGTGGAATTCATGTTGATCAATGCGAACCCGCAGGACGATCGCAAAGCCTTGCAGGCGGAGGCAGCGCGACTCCATCTCCACCTTCCCATCTTAAAGGACGAGGCGCAGCTCGTGATCCAGTCCCTGCACGCTGAGCGGACCGGCGAAGCGATCCTGATCGATACCCAGACGTGGGCTATTCGATATCGGGGGCCGATCGATGATCGCATGCAATACGGGTCGCAGCGGCCCGCGGCGACGCGACATTACCTCGACGATGCGCTGGCTGCCGTGCTCGACAAGGAGACTGTGCCGGTCCGTCAAGCGCCGGTCTTCGGCTGCGTGCTCAACATCGAGCCGCGGCGCCCGCTCTCCTACGCCAGCGACGTCGTACCCATACTCCGCGATCGGTGCATAAACTGTCATCGCGCGGGGGGCGTCGGTCCCTGGGCCATGGACCGTTACGAGACCGTGCGCGCTTGGTCGCAGATGATGCGCGAGGTTATCATGACCAAGCGCATGCCGCCCTGGCAGGCGGATCCGGCGGTCGGCGAGTTCTTAGCGGACGGGGCCCTGCGTACCGAGGAACAAAAGACCTTGGTGGGTTGGATCGATGCCGGGGCGCCGCGCGGCGACGGGCCGGACCCCCTGGCTGCACAGCCACCCGAG
>JBOIDW010000059.1:0-3583 GCA_050740655.1 Gammaproteobacteria bacterium
TGGCCAAGGGCGCGCTCGAGTACTCGACGATCGCCAAGGAAGCGCAGGCGATCGCCAATCTCGCCAATACGGCCGAGCAGATCGTCGAGCTGATCCCATTGTAGGATTCGCTATGTTTCTACCCAACTCGCGTTACGTGAAGGTTGCTACCGTCGAGACCACCACCTCGACCGGCGAGACCGTGGTCGCGCTCAAGCTGCGCCGGCTGACACCGGTGAGCGGCGATCCGCACCGGGTCCAGTCCGGCGACCGGCTCGACCTCCTCGCGCAAGCGCGTACCGGAGACGCCACCCAATTCTGGCACATCGCGGATGCCAACACCGCACTCGACGGCCGCACGCTGGTCGAGACGCCCGGCGACACCCTGGCGGTGCCGAAGGCCTGATTATGGGCGACACGCGATTCCGAGTCTGGTTCGGCGAGCACGCTGCGAGCGAGGACGAGCTAGCGCGCATCGAAGAGATCGAGGTGATCCAGGAAATGGATGCGTTTTGGGAGGCACGGCTGCGCATGAGCCTATGTCTCGACGCAAGTGGCAAATGGCTACACTGGCCCGGCGATGTGGCGACGCCTTTCTCGCGCGTGCGGGTCGAGATCGACATCGGCAACGGGGACTTCGTGCCGCTCATCGACGGCCCGCTAGTCAGCATCGACGCCGCGCTCGATTCGCAGCCCGGTCGCAGCACGGCCACCATGGTGGTACGCGACGACAGCGCCTACCTCGACCGCGACGAGGAGACCGAACCACCGTTCGAACGAACTAAGGACAGCGACCTCGCCAAGCAGCTGTTCGGACGCTTCGAAGAACACATCCGCGATACCCGTATCGAAGCCACCACCGCCACCCCGGAGATGACGACGCGGCGCGGCACGGTGCTCGCGTTCCTGCGTGAGCTCGCGAGCTGCAACGATCGGCATGCCTATGTGCTGCCGGGGGCCGAACCGGGCGCCAGCATCGGTTGCTTCCTGCCGGACCCGGAGGGCGATCCCGATTTGCCGCCGCTGCTCTTGATTGGCGACAACCGCAATCTCGCTAACGCCAGCATCACCGAAGACCCGGACGGGGCCGAACTGACCCAAGCGCAATCCCTGCGGATCGATGACCAAGGAGTGACCCGTTTCGAAACCAGTGCCGAGGACCTCGGCCTGCTGCGCGATCTACCGGCCGTGGCGGCGGATCTGAGACCGCGGCGCCTGCTGCATCCTGCCGACAACACCCGCGAGGATCCGGAATCGGCTGCGACCGGGCAGGCGCGGCGGCGCGGCTATATCTATCACCTCACCGGCCAAGTCATTCCCGGCTGCTACGGCGCGGTGCTCTCGCCGTACAACAAGGTGCGGGTCGACGCCGGTGCCACGCCGCACAGCGGCGACTTTTTGATCACCCAGGTTTTACACCGGATCACGCCCTCCGTGTACTCGCAGCAGATCGAGGCTAAGAGCGATTCGGTGACCGCGGTCTCTACCGCGCCGGTGGCCGAAGCACTGGGCGGCGGTCTGTCGCTGTCCTTTTCGGCGAGCGTGGGGATCTTCTGATGAACGATTTCATGGAACACACGGTCGAGCGGCTGGTAGAGCGGGTCGGCGGCAGCTACTACGGAAAGTACCGCGGGATCGTGACCGATGTCGACGACCCGGACAATCGTTGCCGCATCCGCGCCACCGTGCCCGCCGTTCTAGGTGAGCATCCCTGCGCTTGGGCCATGCCGGCCGCGCCGTTTGCCGGCGACGGCCACGGCATGGTCATGCTGCCCGCGGTCGGCTCGGGCGTCTGGATCGAATTCGAGGCCGGGCGGCTGGATAACCCGATCTGGTCGGGCGCCTGGTGGGCCAGCGGCCAACGGCCCGATCCGCAGGGTCCCAAGGTGCGCGTGATCGTCTCCGAGAACGGCCACCAGGTGATCCTCGATGATGCTAGCGACGAGGTGAAGATCGTCCACGGCAGCGGCCCCGAGATCAAGCTCACCGCCACGGAGATCGTGCTGACCTGTGGCGCCTGCGATCTCAAGATCAGCAACACCGAGATCTCGCTCAACAACGGTCTCATCAAGGTCGGACTGGCCGGTGTGAGTCTGGTCAACGGTGCCATGTCCTTCGGGGTCCCGCCATGATCCCGATCCTCACCACCACGAGCACGGTGATGTGCCCACATGCCGGACAAGCGCAGCTCATCACGACCAACACCGAGGCCCTGGTCGACGGCGCACCGGCGCTGCTGCAGACCGACGTGCATCCCATCGTCGGCTGTACGTTCACCCCAGTCGCCTATTCGCCGTGTGTCTCCATTCGCTGGGTGACCGGCGCGGTCCAAACCAAGATCCGCGAGGTGCCGGTGCTACTGCAAACCAGCGTTGGCCTCTGCCTCAACGCCGCCCAGGCGCCGCAAGGCTTGGCAATCGTGGTGCAGGTGCAGCAGCGCGCCAAGGGGATATGACGATGAGTCTTTCCAACGGCCGCCATCTCGCCTTCCCGTTCCGGATCGGTAGCGACGGGCGGACCGCGGCGCCGACCTCGGATGCCGAACACGTGCGCGATGAGCTTCTGCAGTTGCTGCTCACCAGCCCCGGCGAGCGCTTGTTCCTGCCCGAATTCGGCGGCGGCGTGCGCAAGCTGGTGTTCGAGCCGGCCTCCGACGTTTTGCGCGGCGTCGCCAAGGCGCGGATCACGAATGCGCTGTCGCGCTGGCTCGGCCACCGCTTGACGGTCGAGCTCATCGACGTGACCTGGGATGACCCCGCCGCGCTGATGGAAGTGACGGTGAAGTATCGCCCGGCGGGCAGCGCGGATTCGCGGGTGGTCAAACTCCAGAGGCGCGGGCAATGAGCGCCATCCTATTTCAGGATTACGTCGACGACCGCGCCGATGTATTGGAGGGCAACGGCCTCAACGGCCTGCAACTGGCGCTGGTGACCCTGCCCGCGGGGCCGAGCCCCGATCACGCCGATCTGGACCTGCGCTTTTATAACGCGCTGCATGTCGCCGACATTCTCGCGGAGATCACGGTGGATCCGGCGCGCGCGGGTCAAATATTCCGCGTGCGTGGCGGCACCCGCATCCCGGCCGGAAGCGCCACCGGCCAGGTGCGGGTGACCGCGGTCGCCGGCATCGATCCTACCCGCTTATCTCTGCGCATCGAGCCGGTAGGCGACTACTCCACCTACACGCTCGAGCTCGTATGGGATGCGAGCCGCATCGATCCCTTCTTCAGCACCCTCGGCTTCAAATTCAGGCCGGGCTGTTTCACCAACGACTGTGCGCCGACCTTGCCGGGTCGCCCGCTGGCGCCAGGCCCGGTCATCGACTATCTGGCCAAGGACTACGATTCCTTCCGCCACACGCTGATGACCGCCATGGCCGAGCGCGTGCCCGCGTGGGCCAGCACCAGCGAGGCCGATCACGATCAGGTGCTGATCGATCTCTTCGCTGCGGCGGCCGACGAGCTGTCGGACTTCCAGGACCGGGTGATGAGCGAAGCCTACCTGGCGACAACGCGCAAGCGGGTGTCTTCGGCGCGCCATGCGCGGCTGGTCGACTACCACCTGCATGAGGGCAATCAGGCGAGCACCTGGCTCGCGGTCGAGGT
>JBOIDW010000060.1:0-4182 GCA_050740655.1 Gammaproteobacteria bacterium
GCTCTGCGACAGCCAGGGCTACGCGGGGCGGATGTGCGGTATATTGCCGGGCCGGGCCCGGATGCACAGACGTTTGATGGGCCTCGGACTCCAATCGGCCCGCTTTGAGGCCGGTGAGGTCCGGGGCCATACCTTCCATCACTCGCGGCTGGAATCCTCGATGCAGCCGAGTGCGAAAGCCGCCCGACAAAACGGAACGGACGGTGAGGCCATTTATCGCCGCGGCCGGGTGACGGCCTCCTACCTGCATTGGTACCTGCCGTCTGCGCCGGCAGTCGCGGCGGAGATTTTGTGTCCATGAGGGTGCACCACGAGGACAAGACCTGTCCGCGGTGCGGGATGCGGCTCGCATGCAGCGCGGGATCGCTCCGACCCTGCCAATGTGCCAGCGTGAGGTTATCGCCCGAGGAGTCCGAGTACATCCTCGGCCGCTATGCCGACTGCTTGTGCGCAACGTGCCTCCGCGCACTTAAGACAGAACGGGAGGGCAGGCCCTGATGCACCGCTACCCCGCGCTAGACATCGCCGCCATCTACCGCGTCATGGCCGATCGCCGCGACATGCGGCACTTTCTGCCCGACCCCATCGATCCGGCGGTGCTGGCGCGCTTGCTCGAGGCCGCTCATCAGGCGCCGAGCGTGGGGCTGATGCAGCCGTGGCGGTTCGTGCGGGTCACCGACCCCGAGCTCCGGAAGCAGATCCACGCCCTGGTGGCGGAGGAACGGGAGCGCACCGCCGCGGCGCTTGGCTCGCGCCGCGAGAAATTTCTCAGGCTCAAGGTGGAGGGGATTCTGAGCTGCGGCGAGCTATTCGTGGCGGCGCTTTGCGATGGGCGCGAAGCGCACGTCTTCGGCCGCCGCACGCTACCGGAGATGGATCTGTGCTCGGTCGCCTGTGCCATCCAAAACCTCTGGCTCGCCGCCCGCGCCGAAGGAATCGGTATGGGCTGGGTATCGATGTTCGATCCCGAGGCAGTGGCTGAGATGCTGCATATGCCACCCGGCAGTAAGCCGGTGGCGATCCTCTGCCTGGGGCATGTGGAAGCGTTTTATCCCGCCCCGATGCTGGAGCTCCAGGACTGGACCCGGAAGCGCGCACTCGATGATTTGGTGTTCCACAATACCTGGGGTCAGCGAGAGACGCCACCGTGAGCCCCTGGCTCCGGGCACACGTATGATGTCCGCGCTAATCATGGCCGCAGCGCTGGCGTTCGACTGGATACTCGGCGAACCGCGGCGGTTGCATCCGCTGGTGGGGTTCGGCCGGCTGGCGAACGTGTGCGAACAATGGTGCTACGGTGGTCCAGACGTGCGGCCTCGTGGGCGCGGCATGAGGGGCGCCTGCGCGCTCGTCGTGCTCGTCGCGCCCTTGACCGCGGTTGCCGCAGCATTGGCTGGGTCAGCGGATACCGCGCTGGTTGTTAGCGTCGCGGTGCTCTACTTCGCACTCGGCCACAGGAGCCTGCACGACCATGCGCGGCCGGTGGTAGCAGCGCTGCGGGCGGGCGATGAGCCCGAGGCACGTCGCCGCGTGAGCCTCATGGTGAGCCGCGATTCAGCGGCGCTCGACGTCACGCGTTCGGCCACCGAGTCAGTGCTCGAGAACGGCAACGACGCCGTCTTCGGCGCGCTTTTCTGGTTCGCGCTCGGGGGCGCGTCCGGCGCGCTGCTCTATCGCCTTGTAAACACGCTGGACGCCATGTGGGGCTACCGCAACGGCCGCTATCTCGACTTTGGCTGGGCGGCAGCGCGGCTCGACGACGCGCTGAACTATGTACCGGCGCGGCTTACGGCGCTGACCTATGCCGGGCTCGGGAACTCCCGGCAAGCCCTCCGGTGCTGGCGCACCCAAGCGCGCGGTTGGGCTAGCCCCAACGCCGGGCCGGTGATGGCCGCGGGGGCGGGGGCACTCGGGATAATCATTGGCGGGCCCGCCCGGTATGCGGGCGAGTGGCATGCGCGCCCGGTGCTCGGCGCGGGGCGGCTGCCCGCCGTAGACGACATCGAACGGGCGCTCGGGCTTGTTCGCGGTGGCGTCTACTTGTGGCTCGCCGTGTTCGGCCTCGCGGGGGCTTCGCATGCTTAAGCACGGCGGAAGGCTGCGCGAGGCTGCGGCACGCTACGGCATGCCCATCGAGAATTGGCTGGATCTGTCCACAGGCATCAATCCCGAAGGCTGGCCAGTGCCCCCATTGCCGCCTTCGGCGTGGTCGCGCTTGCCCGAAGACGAGGACGGCCTTGAAGCGGCGGCACGCGCGTACTATGGTACGGACTCTCTGCTCGCGGTCGCCGGATCGCAAGCGGCGATCCAAGCGCTGGCGCTGCTGCGCGGGCCTTGCCGTGTGGGCATCATTACCCCGGGCTATGCGGAGCACGCATACGCCTGGCGGCGCGCCGGCCGCGTGGTCGCCGCGGTACCGGCGGCTGATCTCGGCAATGCCGCAAAGTATGTGGACGTGCTGGTAGTCATCAACCCCAATAACCCCACGGGCGATCGCTTCCGACCGCAAACCTTGCTGGACTGGCACGCCCGCCTTGCCGCCCGCGACGGCTGGCTGGTGGTGGACGAAGCCTTTATCGATCCCACGCCGGCGGATAGCCTGGCTCTTTACAGTACCCGGCCCGGACTCATCGTCTTGCGCTCGCTCGGTAAGTTCTTCGGCCTGGCCGGCGCGCGCGTAGGTTTCGTGCTGGCCGAATCGTCCTGGCTGCATCGGCTTGGCGAATATCTTGGCCCCTGGACCGTGGCCGCGCCGTCTCGTTGGGCCGCTACGCTGGCGTTGGTGGATCGCGCCTGGCAAGAAGCCACCCGCGCGCGGCTCCTCAATCAGCCCGAGCGGCTCGCCGCGCTATTGCGCCAGCATGGCCTGGCCCCAGGAGGAGGCTGTGCGCTTTTCCAGTGGTTGCCGATCCCTCACGCGGCAGCCGTCCACGAGAGACTGGCGCGGCAAGGGATTCTTACCCGCCTGTTTACGGAACCGGCTAGCCTGCGCGTTGGCTTACCCGGCGAGGCCGGCTGGGCGCGCCTTGAGGAGGCGCTCGCCAACACCGGAGGATAATGGCTCTTGCACCGCAGGTTACCTGTCCCGCCGGCCATCGGCGATGGGAAAAATATACACACGCGGGCCCAACACTCGATAAATCATCCAGTGCGGCTTAACAAAATCGCCTGGCGTCCGACATCGCGGCCGCAACTCCACTATAATCTGACAGAGACGCGTCCCAAACATCGCTGAAGCCATGCCACTAAATACCAGCCTGCGATTTGTCAGCCGCCTGACGCGCGACACACTGGCTTTGATCCTGGCGGGCGGGCGCGGCGATCGGTTGAAGGACCTGACCCGCTGGCGGGCAAAGCCCGCGGTGCCCTTCGGGGGCAAGTTCCGGATCATTGATTTCCCCCTTTCCAATTGCGTGAATTCCGGCATCCGGCGCATCGGGGTGCTGACGCAATACAAGGCCCATTCCCTCATCCGTCATCTGCAGGGCGGCTGGGGTTTCCTGCACAAGGAATTAGGAGAATTCGTCGAGATCCTTCCCGCCTCCCAACGGGTCCATGAGGCCTGGTATCGGGGCACCGCGGACGCCTTGTATCAAAACATCGATATTTTGCGGACCTACAAACCGAGCTACGTGTTGGTCTTGGCCGGCGACCATGTCTATAAGATGGATTACGGGCCGATGCTGGCCTTCCACTTCGAGCACAACGCCGACCTCACGATCGGTTGCATCGAGGTCTCCTTGAGCGAGGCGAGCGCTTTCGGGATCATGTCGGTCGATGATCATTTCCGGGTCGTGCGCTTCCAGGAAAAACCCGAGAACCCCGAGCCGATGCCCGGTTGCGCCGATGCGGCGCTCGTGTCCATGGGGATCTATGTCTTCAATACCGATTTTCTCTACGAGCAGCTCATCAAGGACGCCGATACCGAGGGGTCTAGCCACGATTTCGGCAAGGATGTCATCCCCTCGGTCATCCATCGCTATGTGGTTCACGCCTATCCCTTTCGGCAAGCGGACGGGAGCGGCGAGGCTTACTGGCGCGACGTGGGGACCGTCGATGCTTACTATGCCGCCAACATGGAATTGATCGCCATGACGCCGAAGCTCAACCTCTACGACCAGCAGTGGCCCATCTGGACCTATCAGGAACAGTTGCCTCCAGCCAAATTCGTGTTCAACGAAG
>JBOIDW010000061.1:0-2039 GCA_050740655.1 Gammaproteobacteria bacterium
GCTTTTTGCCCTCCATCTTTGCTTCCGTATTCAATCGGAAAATCTCGCTATCGTTGGTCACAAGCCCGCTATAGGTGAAAAGAACGCTGTCGCGGACGGCATGGACTCCAGCGGCGCCGGGATCGGAGAGCACTGCTGAAATATCCTTGCCGGGTAGATCGCGCCCTGCGATCTCGCCTCGGCCGCCAGACGGGACACCAGCCATCGAGAGCAGCGTGGGCACGAAGTCGATGTGACTTGTCAGAGCACGGCAGTCCTGCCCACCCCTGACGTCGGGATGGACGATGTGCATTGGGAGGTGCATCGTCTCCTCGTAGGCGAAGGGACCCTTGCCATGTAGACCATGAGCACCTGCCGCTTCTCCGTGGTCGGATGTGAACACGATCATCGTATTGTCAGCGAGCCCGAGTGCATCAAGCTCCTGTAGAATCGTGCGGACCTGTGTATCGACACTTCGGATGCAATTGATGTAATAGTCATTAAATCGCCGCCACCGGTCCTCCTCGAGCGGGATATGTCCCAGCACGTAATTCCAGACCTTGAGGAACTCACCGTGCGCCTTCGCTCGCCCTGGCGCATCAAGCGGCTCAACGAGGCTTTTGGGAAGCGGCACATCCCAAGTGTCTTTATAAAGCGGGTGATTTGGGGCACGCGCAGCGTGCTTCATCAAATACCCAGTGTCTTGCACTTTCTCGCCGGGCGCATCGGTATTGAAATACATGACATCATGGGGATTAACGAGGCTCACAAAGAGTGCCCAGGGCTTGCGCTCGTCGGTAAGTGGACCCCCGTTCCTGCGGAGCCACGTTACGGCGCTTCCCGCGACTAGGAGCCTGTCCGAGTAGCCATTTGGACGGGCTGGTTGCTGAACGATAGCCGCCTCACGCGGCCCTCGCGAGCTTCGTGATGTTGTGGGCGATGCAGATCATCGCCCATTCCGCCTTCACTTTTTCGAGGCCTCGCAACAGGAACTGCCTGAACCCTCTTGCTTGTTTGATCTGTCCGAACACTGGTTCAACAATCTGTTTTCTCAAGCGGTAGCGGGTTCGCCAGCCGGCTCGCCTGAGCTTTCGCCTCATGGCCTGGGTCAGCGGACCGCCGGTTTTCCGATTGGCGTCCGCGGGATGCTTGGCCCGCCCCGTCGCGATATAGGCGGCGATCCCGCGATCCTGGAGAGCCGCGAGGTTCGCCTCGGAGAGGTAGCCCGCATCCGCCGAAGCTTCCTTGGGTCGGCGCCCTAGGTGCGTCTCGATGCCGTCGATGAGCGGGGCGAGTTGGCCGTGATCGCTCATGCTTGGCGTCAGTCCGTGCGCGACGACGATCTGGGCTTCGCCATCGACGGCGGCCTGCGCGTTGTAGCCTTGGATGTAGCCGTCCTTGGTCTTGAGAATGCGGCTCTCGGGGTCCGTGAAATTGCGCTGCGCCTTGGGATCGGGCTCGTCCGAGGGTTTTGCCGCTTTCTTGCCGGGCTTTTTCTTGCCCAGGGCCGCGCGCTTTTCTTCGGCCTCCCCTTCGACCTGGGCCTTCTCCTCGGCCGCCGCCTTGGCTTCGGCTTCGAGCGCGGCCTTGGCCTCGCGGATCTTGGCGAGACGTTTCGCCTTGTCGGCGACCCAGTCCGGCATCTCGTCGCCTCGTTTGTCGCGGCCGTGGAGCGCGTCCTCCTCGGCGTCCGCCGCCTCGGCCGCCGCGAGCCAGCGATCAACCTCGGCTTGAAGCTCCGCTTCCCGCTGCTTCATGCGCGCGTAGCTCATCGCCTTATGCTTGGACGCGTTCGCTTTGATCTTGGTCCCATCCAACGCCACGTGTCCGAGCTTCACCAGCCCTGCCTTCTCCGCGAGCTTCAAGACTTGCACAAAAAGCCCCGCCAGCGCTTTCAAGTGGCGCTTGCGGAAGTCGCTGATCGTGCGGAAGTCCGGCGGGTCGAGCGCCGCGATCATCATGAAGTCGGCCCGCTCCTGGGCGGCGCGGGCGATGCGCCGGGAGGAATAAACCCCGCTCGCGTAGCCGTGCAGCAAGAGCGCCGTCATCATGCGCGGATC
>JBOIDW010000062.1:0-1743 GCA_050740655.1 Gammaproteobacteria bacterium
GCGTTCCGTCCCGATTCCTTTCCCTCTTTGCGCAACACCTGTTGATACGTTTCCACTGCTGAGCATTCCCTTTTCAAGAGCTTGGCGGTGATCTCATTCCAATTCATGCCGGTATCCTACTGAAAGATCCGCTGACATTGCACCACTCCCTGCTGCAGGGCGGAAACGCGAGGGTCGGTGCTCAGGCATGGTACGTTGCTCAACATCCGTGCCATACAGGTCCTGGTTCGAATGCGCTTATATTCAATAAGTTGCACGATGCCGCGCGGTGCTGAGATCGGCCGATGTGGGTAATAATCACCTGTACTCTTGTAGGTCTTACCTGAGGTAGCGCGGGATTGTGGCCCTTACGGACGATTTATTTCCCCGTAACTCTTACGGCGCGAAACGGTAAGAATCTCTGAGCGGCCTGGTGGCCAAATCCGGTGTTGGATTCAGGCGCTAGGCTATCTCGTTGAAAAATATGGTCACGCCGGTTCCGGCATGCAACTTGATCCAGCGGGGACGAGATCACAACCTTGCATTTCCATGTTATGAACCCCAAGGAACAGTTTGCGATGCCCTCGGCGACGCATTCGGGCGTGCTGCCAGGCGGCAGGCGCCGCAAGCCCACATTCACCACCCTTGCCGGGTCGGTCATAAAGCGGCTGGAGGCGGCGTTTACGGCCTGGCTGGACCAGAACGTCGAAACGGCCCGCCCGCCCGCGACCGATCCTCAGCACGTGCTCGAATCGATCCGTGCGGGCGATGTCGTTCTCGTCGCCGGACGCACCCGCATGAGCCGCTTCATCAGGTTCCTCTCCGGTAGCCCGTGGACGCACGTAGCGCTGTGCCTCGGCCGCTTGGAAGAGTATACCCACGCCGACCCGGTCCTCCGCGATCTCGCCCTCCGTCATCCCACCCTGCGTGATCTAATTGAACGCGTCTCCCACGGGGACCCAAGAGAACCCGTGCTGATCGAGGCGCTCCTGGGCCGAGGGACCATCCTCACTCCCCTCAGGCGTTACCGTGCCCACGCCGTGAAGATCTGTCGTCCAAGCAGCCTGTCCAAGCAGCAGGTGGGCCGGGTGATCCGGTTTGCGGTCCGGCATCTGGGTTTCGATTACGACCTCCGGCAGATCCTGGATCTCGTGCGCCTCGCCGTCCCCTTGCCATCGTTTGCGCGACGCTGGCGCTCAAGCCTGTTCGACCCCGACTACGTGGCATCTAGGCGCTGTATCTGCTCGACCCTGCTGGTGCAGTCATTCACCTCCGTGGCCCACCCCGTGGTCGCGGTGGCGGCACCCCACGGCCATGCCGCTTACCAGGCCTCTTTGCAGGTGAACCCGCGCATAGCGACGCCGAGAGACTTCGACGGATCGCCTTACTTTGAATATCTCGAGTTTCCACCGAAGTCCCCGGCGGCGGCACCGGCAAGACCGGTCCCGCGGTTGCGACTGTCACTGACCAAGGCTTGGCTGACCAATGCTTGGCTGACCAAGGCTTGGCGGGCCGGGGTGTGGCGGGCGCGGGGCGCCGCCAGACCGTTTGCCCATCCTGTTGCGTTTCCCGGCCAGGTCCTGGAGCCATGCTATGCCTCCGTGCCGTTGCGTCCAGGACAACGGGTCCGCGGGAGATCGTGATAGTGGACGATCCCGTCCATGTTAATGCAGGACAGGTCATGCAGGATAGGCGCAGGCCCTCACAGCGATACAACACGAGCCCCCGGGATGCGCTCGCGGCACCTACGTCCCTGTACTCTGG
>JBOIDW010000063.1:0-4301 GCA_050740655.1 Gammaproteobacteria bacterium
CCCAAGGCGCGGGTCATCACCCTCGTTCGGCGCTCAAAAAAACAGTCTGCAAGGAATGTGGTCGAGCGCACTCGGGCTGGTACGACCGCAAGAGGCGGTGGGTGCGCGATCTGTCCTGCGGCGACACAGGGAGGGTTTATGCCAGACTACGGCGTTACCGTGTGCTGGGCGAGACCTACTTCTTCACGGTGAATCTGCTGGAGCGACGGCGAGCCGAGTACTTACTTTGCTGGTGGACTGTTTGATTTTTTTACCCTCTCCCAAGATGGTGGAGGGTGTTTCAAAGGCTCCCGACATGTGCTAAGTTGCCATCCTGAAGTTCCAGGTCTGACCGTAAGTAATCTATGACACGAGCCATCGAAAACATCGTTGCTGGCGACGCCAGCAAAACCCTGGCGCAACTAGGCATCGCGCCAGATAAGCGCGTGACCATCCTAGTCGATGAGAGCCTTGCCGACATTGCTCGGCGCGCCCGTGAAGAGGCTAAACGCCGGGGTATGACGGATGAGATTTTCAAGCAACTGATGCGACCTGACGCATGAGGGTGGTGATAGACACCAACCTGTGGGTCAGTTACCTCATCCGGCCAAATTCGCCGCTAATTCCCGTTCTGGATAACGTCGCGGGGCAGCACACTCTGCTGTATTCTTCCGCCACCTTGGCCGAGTTGGCCGAGGTGCTCGTCCGACCGAAGTTCGCCTATTATATTGGAGAAGAAACCGTCCGCGCCTTTCTCGCCGAGTTCATTGCCACGGGTGAGGAGATCATGGGGACCGCCCTGAGTAACGAATTAATGGGGTGGCTGGCGACAATTAGAATTTTCCGTTTGGGCACCATGTATCCGGTCTACCCATTGACTGGCAATCGCAGGCCAGCTGTTATCTTCCCCAAACATGGCAAAGTAAAATTCCCCACCCCGGCAGGGCACCCGTATCCGGCTTGACGAGTGCGCCTGGGTGCGACCGGTCTGCTTTGCTCGATCGCTACCAGTTGCAGGTGCACTCCCACAGCCAGCTCAGTGCGGAGGTCGGCCGCCGGGCGCACAGGCCGCGCAAAGACCGTAATCGTGCGGTTTTGGGGCAAGGGATCAAAAATCGACCGCCTATAAAGCCCTAGGAGCGACCGCAACGCATCGCCCCCATACCTTGGGTACCCCTGAAAACGCCGCGATCGCTTGACTCAGCGACACGCCTCATGCCTCCGCCGAGGTTGAGCGCTTGGTCTTGCGACGCCGCTCGGCCACTTCGGCCCGGTAGCTCGGCACCGCCAACTCCACAATCACCGCATGGTGTACCACCCGGTCGATGGCCGGCGCCGTGGTCATGGGATCTTTGAAGATCTGGTCCCACTGGGAGAACACCAGATTGCTGGTGATCATCACGCTCTTACGCTCGTAGCGCTCGGCCAGCAAGGTGAACAGCACTTCCATCTCGGCGCGGTCATGCTGCACGTAGCCGATGTCATCGAGCGCCAGGCAGTCGAAGGCATCGAGCCGTTTCAGTTCACGCGTGAGCCGCAAGTCGCGTTTCGCCTCCAGTAAGCGACTCCACCAACGCCGCCACCGGCGTGAATAGCACCGCGTGCCCGGCCCGCACCAGTTCATGGCCATCACATGCGTTTTGCCGGTACCCGGATGACCAAACAGGCACACGTTCGTGGCACCGGTGAGAAACTCCCCCGGTGCCAAGCGCTGGACTTGAGTGCGCACCGCGGGCGGGAATCGATTCAGCTCCAGCGTGGCGAGCGTCTTGTCACGCGGCAAGCGCGCCTCGCGGGCCAACCGCGCAATGCGCCGATCGGCCCGATCGGTGGCCTCGATGAGTGCCAGCTCATCCAGATATTGGGGATGCGTCCAACCCCTCTGGGCCGCCTGCTGCCCGAGCGGCGCGTAGTGCGCCAGAAACGATGGCAGCCGAAACGCCTTCAACCGTAGCTCCAGCGCCTCGTGCGTATTCATGCCGACACCTCCGCCACCAGCAGCCGGTCGTACTGGTTCAGATCCGGCGTCGCCAGTGTGAGCGCCGGACAACTCCACTCTACCGGCGCCCGCACCCGTGCGCGCACCGCCTCGTAGTCAGGCACCTGCTCCGCCTCCAGTAGCCCCTCCAGCACTTTCACGACCGCCGCCTCGCCCTCGGTGGCCGCCAGATACAGAATCCGCACGTAATCCAGATCCGCCCACCCGTGCGAGCGGGCGCACAGCGCGTCGTAACAGCGCCGAAAGGCGAGCCCCGGAAACAGCGCCTCCTGGTACGCGTAGCGGCGAAACGCCCCGGGCTTGCGCACCAGCGCATGGATCACATGACGGTAATCGATCTGAAAGGCGCCGTGGCCTTGCAGCCGCTCACACTCGCCCACCACCTCACCTTGGTACTCGAATTCCACCCGCGTGGTGTACAGCCGCACCCGCAGCCGATGACCGATGAGCCGCGAGGCCACCGAGTATACCTTGCCCACCACCCGCACTACGCTCGAGCGGCTGACCGTCGCGTACAACTCTCGATATGCCGGTAACGGTCGCACCGGCGGCGGACGCAGTCGCCCGCACTCCTGCGCAAATCGCGCCGCCCGCCCCGCGTTGCGCTCGGCGACCAGCGCCTGCACAAACCCCTCGTACTCGGCCCGCGTCGCAAACACCCGACTCCCGCGCAGCCGCAGCCGTTGGTCCAACGCCGACTTCAACCCCCCGTGCGCGGACTCGATGTCGCCGTTCTCGTGCGCATTGCCCGGGTGATTGCGCGAAGGCCTCAGCGCGTAGTGCGCCAACAGCTCCCGGTACCGGGCCGTGTAGCCGCGCCCACGACTCACCCGCAGCTCATGGGTGGCCGCCGACAAATTGTCCGTACAGCGCCGCCTGGAGTCCTTCGCTCAGCGCCTCAAAACACTCGCTGAAGCACACCGACACCGACTCCCAGTTCGAGTAGGTCAACACAAAATGGTACAAAAGGTGCCGAAATACCTCCCCACCAATGACGATGCCAAGTGGGCCGGCGTCGGTGAAATCCGACTGCCCTTGCTCACCCGCTACGTGCACCTGCGGAAAATACACCTCCCGCGCCGGCCCCTGCCGCGCCCGCCAGCGCCGAAACCGCCCCTGTAACGTGCGCAACCGTCCATCGGGAAATCGACCTGAATAGCGCCGCTGCAACTCCGCCAATACCGTCTTCGCCTGAAGACCCGCGTCACGCTCCAACAGCTCTTCCACCTCCGCCCACACCTCGGCAAATGGATCCACTCGCGTACGCCAGTCGTGCTTCCGTTTCAGTTGCGATGGCGCACCTCCAGCACGCTGATATTTGCGCGCCGTCATCCCCGCTTTCGCCGCCGCCGTCACCAGCGGCACCCCCTCGTTCCTCAGTGACATCAGTAACCTCGCTTGTCGATCCGTGATCATCACGCGCCCTCCTCGCGGAAGGCAGCGTAACCAAGACCGGACACGAGGCCCTAATCGGAAAAAAATAATTGTCGCTACCGGAAAAATCTAATTGTCGCTGACCAAATGCGATCAGCTAGCGTAGCCCGGACCACCGACCGTATTTCCTCGGACTCCAACGCGGAGGAACTCATGCGCTTCGCCGGAACCATCCAAAGCTTTTCCCGGATCGATGGACTGGAATACCAACGCCGTATCAGGGCCGAGTGGGAATGACGTTCCTACTCGACACGAACACGGTCATCTACCTCATCAATGATCGCCTGGCCGTGGCGCTCCCGGCTGGACGATACGGGGTTTCGGTCATCACGGAAATCGAGCTGCTATCGTTCCCAGACTTACAGGTCGATGAAGAACAACGCATCCGCGCCTTTCTTGCCGTCACTGACTCCCGCTCGCGGTATCGATCCCCAAGATGCGCTCGATGACGCCGAGATCGAGGTGTGTTTCGCAAGCATCCGCCAGCCGGTCGATGTTCGCGTCGCGAAGCTGGTGGTAATCGGGCGTTTGCGGCTCGCGCAGGCCCGCCCAGCGTAGCAGCGCGTCGCAGGCCGGGGCGGACTCGAACAGCCCATGAAGATAGGTGCCGAGGATCTGGCCATCGGCCGAGAGCGCGCCGTCGCCTCGACCATCGAGATACACCGCCGGGCGTCCGAGCGCCTCGCCGCGGGTCACACCCGCGTGGATCTCGTAACCGCTGACGGGGGCGTCGTCCAGCGCCAGCCTGCCCGTCACGTTACGGAGTTGTTTGTGCCGCTCCAGGGTCGTGCCGATCGCGAGCAGCCCGAGACCGGCGCTGTTGCCGGGCTCGCCTTCCAGCCCGAACGGGTCGTGAATGGCTACACCGAGCATTTGGAAACCTCCGCAC
>JBOIDW010000064.1:0-22710 GCA_050740655.1 Gammaproteobacteria bacterium
GAATAGCTCCCCACGTCACGGCCAAGCGTGCCGTCCACCAAGCGTCATGCGCTGTGATCACGGCGCGGCACTGCTTGCTCACATCACGCCCAAGGCCTTGGACCAGAACAGCGCCGGCTCGAAGCGCCCTGCTCCATCGGTACACATCTTTGCATGCAGATTGACACGCCGCAAAGTAAAGCAATTGGCCCCGGCCCGGTTGATACCCGGGATGGTCGTGCATGCCTGGCCATAACCCGCCGACTCCACCTCTGCGATGACGGCGGCATTGAAATCCGCAGCCGTGCCGTTCGGATAAGCAAATGAGGTCACCTCGGCGTTAAGAATTCGCTCCAACCCGGCCTTGGAGTCGCGCAGTTCTGCCCGCACACGCGCAATCGACTCACGGCTCAGGATCACATGGGATAAGGTATGGGAACCGATGCTAACGCCTTGAGCGGCCATCTCCCTGACCATCTGCCAGTCCAGCATCGGCGACAGATGATTCACCTCGGTGACACCGAGGCGCTGCATCATGGTCTCCAGCAAGCGCTCTCGCCGCGCCTCCGGGTATAGTTTCAGCTGCCGGTTGAGTTCGATCATCGCGCGCTGCCGTGACGGTGCATCCGCCAGGTCGTATCGTCCTAATCGTTCCGCCGTCATATCGAGCCGCTCCGCGCGGGTCTTGTCGATCAGATCCTCCAGCCGTTCATACCAGAACGAGCGCTTGCCATCGAGGTAATCGAGACTGACGTAGATGGTCGCCGGGATCCCGTATTTGCGCAGCACCGGGTAGGCCTGGTCATAGTTATCGCGATAACCGTCGTCGAAGGTAAGTGCTACTCTTAGGTCTTTACCCGCAACGGCGTCCACCCGCCCCGCGAGTGCGGGCAGGTCGACGACCTCGTGATAGCGCCTCACTTCGCGGACGATCCGCTCCAGTAATACTGGTGATACCGTCAGTCCAAGGCCGTCCGCCCGGTCATTGACCTTATGCAGCGTGAAGATGAGCAAGCCGCCTTTGCGCCGCGCGTTATCGAGCGCGCCACAGGCCTGCAAGGCCCTCGCGGCGGTGGCCTTGAAAGCCTGCCGGCCCGGTGAACCGTTCAAGCAGTACCGCATGGGCAAGTCGTCACGCCCCAACTGCCGTCCGTTCGACTCTGTTGGCGTATTCCACATCCCGGTACAAGCCGGCATAACGCTGCGCCTGCCGCATGGCGCTATAACGCGCCAAACACCGCGTGCGTGCCCGCTCCCCAATGGCCCAGCGCGGGAATTCCGCACGCAGCGCCCGTTCCATCGTATCCGCCAAGGACCGGCTATCTCCGGCCGGGACTAAGACCCCGACGCCACCTTCGAGCATCTTCTCAATGCCACCCACGGCGGTGGCAATAATCAATGCGCCGCTCGCCATCGCCTCGAGGAGGATCATCGGCATCCCTTCGGATAGTGACGGCGAGACGTAGCAATCCAGGTCCGGTATCGAACGCTCGACGGCGGTCTCAACACCGGCGAGTATGATCTTCTCCGCTACGCCAAGACTTGCGCTAAGCTGTTGCAGGCCCGCGCGATCGGGACCGTCGCCGATGAGCACGAGACGCGCCCGCGGATGATCCTTCGCGGCCATTGAAAAGGCCTCGATGGCGTACCGCTGTCCCTTTTCCGGGCTGAGACGGCCGATGGTCCCAAACACGAAATGGTCTGGCGTCAGGCCCCAGCGTGCACGGCCCAGCCTTGGTGCCAAAGGAGAAAAGACCTCGGTGTCGACGCCGTTTTCTATGGTCCTCACGATCTCGGTCGGCAGGCCCAGCTTCCGCAGCCGCTCGGCCATGGACGGCTCCACCGTTATCACGCAGGCATATCCGCGCAGCAAGATCGCCTCGATGTGCTGATATAACCGTAGCACCCCGCGCTCGCTTGTCCAGCCGTGCAAGGTCGCGACGATCGGGACCCCGGATAGCCGCGCGGCCAGCATTCCATACAAATGGCTCTTGTAGTCATGCGTATGTATACAGTCCACCCGGTTTTCCCTGGTAGCGCTCAGCAGGTGCCGCAAGACGCCGGGGTTGAGCCGCGCTCGGCACGGCAGCTCGATGACCGCAATGCCCGCCGCTGCTGCCGCTTGCATGAGGTCCGTATTGCCGTCGCGATAGTCCTGTATACACGCCAAAACCGGATCGATACCCAGGGCGGGCAGCCGCTTCAGCAGCGTGACCAGCACGCGCTCGGCCCCATAAAACCCGGCGCTCGAGCGGAGATGCAACACCCGCCTCATGGTGTAACGCGCCGGTCCTGCTGGGTCCCGGCGGCCTGTGCCTGGCAGATTTGCAAGGCCCGCGCCGTGAGCGCCAAGTAAACCCAATAGTAGCTGGAGAGCGGATAATGGCTGAACCGATCACCGAAAAAATTCCCCGCCACGACTGCCGCTATCACACCGAGCATTCCCGCGCCCAAGGCCTTGAACAAGGGGTCAGCGGCGCTACGAGCCAGCCTTCTGGCGATGCAGGCACTCCGCGAAAAGACCAGCGCCAGCAGCAGTATGCCCACGGCACCCTGCTCGGTCAGCACCCGGACGAAGTAACTGTGGGCATCCCTGCCTTGGTAGGGATTGACGTGATGAAACGAATGGAGTCCGATCCCGAAAATCGGGCTCTTTTGGTACTCGCGCATGGCGATGCTCCAAATCACGAAACGCAATTCGGCGGACGCATCGCGCTTCTCGTGCTCATCGACAACGATCGACTCCACTCGTTCCTGCACCGAGACCGGCAACAAATGTAGCGCCGGGCCTCCCAGTAGCAGCGCGGCCATCGCTAAGACAACCGCCAGCTTCTTGCTGGTGTACCAAGCGAGAACCGCACCACCGGCGACGAACGCGATCCAGCTGCCGCGGGAATGCGAATACATCAAGCAGTAGAGGCTCGTGGGCACCAGCAGCAGCAAGGCCAGCCTCGCCTTCGAGTGCTTCACATAATACAGCAGCGCAATCAGGATCAGCGTGTATGCGGCATAAAATGCGGCAATCTCATTGCTGCCCAGGGTCATGAAGGTCCCATTCACCAGGCGCACATCGTCGTCATAATGCCAGGAACTGACGCTCGCGTACTGGGAGTAGAAGACGCGAAACATATACGGCAAGGGCAGGCAGGTCCCGATAAGCACCGCAATGACGGCGCGCCGATCCCGGACACTGTTCAGCACGATGAAGAACAAGAACATCGGGGTAAGCTGGTCTTTGAGTATGTGCAAATGCTCTTGGCCCAGCTCGCCCAGGAACGCGATACCGTAGAGGGCGGAGACGGCCAGGATGGCCATATAGGCATAAAGCGGGCGATGCATCAGTGTATCGCTCGGTGCGGAGAGCTCCGGCCGGGTCTTCCATACCACAAACGCCGCGAGCAGCATGACGTTGATGAAATTGATGCCGGCGCCTAGGTTGGGAAGCTTGCCCAGATAGATGTTTTGCAACGGCAGCGCGAAGATGAGTATCAATAGCGGCCAATTGAGCGCAATGACGCCGCTCGCGGCCTCGGACCGGCGTAAGGCGGGCGTTGGCTGCGCAGCCGTATTCTGGAGCGGGATAGAGGTCCTCACAATGCCGGCCTCGCGCCCCGATGGCCAACGGTGCTTGGAGACACAAAAAGATTCCGCATGTTGCGCAAGGGTAGGATCCGCTTACCGGGCTACCGACGACAGCGAGGCGATACCCTCGGCCTGCTTGCCGACGGCCTGCTCGATGGCCTGCACGTATCCCGCAACCATCGCCTCGATGGGAAACGCCCGTGCCCGATCGCGGCCCGCCGCCGCCATGGACAGGCGGAGCATTGGGTTACGGATGAGCCTGGTAATCGCGCCACTCAGCGCCTGTGGCTGTCCCGGCGGTACCAGTAGACCGGTAACGCCATCCACGACTACCTCGAGGTTGCCCCCGACGCCGGTTGCCACCACGGCCTTGCCGGCCGCCATGGCCTCCAAGAGGGCATTGGACAGGCCCTCCGTCAGGCTCGATAACACGAACACGTCAATGTCGGCAAGGATTTGGGGCACGTCGCTGCGTAACCCGAGGAAATGCACATAGTCGCCTAGGCGCAACTCGGCGGTAAGGCGCTGCAAGTCCTCCCGCAGCGGCCCGTCCCCGGCCAAGACCAGATGCACCGCATGGCCTGCGTCATGGATGACCCGCACGCTCGCCAGCAGGTTTCTTTGATCCTTGACCGGGGCGAGCTCGGCGACCGTGCCCAGTACCATACTCTCGTCCGGGATGCCTAGCTCACGGCGTAGGCTGCCCTTGGGCGGTACGTCGAATTTAACGGCATCCACGCCGTTATAAACCAGTCGAATGGTCTCCTCCCTGACGCCATTGGCGAGCAACGATTGCTTGATGGCATTCGAGGCCGCGATGATGAACGCAAACCGCTTGTCGATCACGCGATAGGCCCAGCGTACCTTGTCGCTATGGCGGAATCCCGTATCCCGGCGGCTGGAGATCAATGCAGTCGTCCGGTTGAACAGCCCGACCGCCGCCGCAATGAGGTCCGAGGACTCGAAATACGACAAGATGCACTGATAGTTTCCGTTACGTACGATTCGGTGTATCTCCGCCGTGCGTCCTAGACCGTGCAGAGACAATAATCGTCCGGCCGGAAGATGGCCGAACACCGCGCGGCCGATCTTTCCCTTTTCTTGCGGAACCACCTGTGCAAGTTGCAAGACGCGGATCTCGAACCCTAACCGGTCCAGGTGTGTCACCAGCGCCGCAAGGTGCTGCTCCGCGCCACCACGGCCACCAATGTTACTATCCGTCAAAATCAACAATCGCATTTGCGGAGCTTCACCTTTTCAACACCTGCGTTCTGAATGTTGTAGCTAAGCACTCAAACCAATGTTACGCTCGGGGTATCCCGTTTATCGTAGCATCCTGCGCGACTTCGAAGACCTAGTCTCGCCGTTCGGTCAACCTGTTCTAGAGTTCTTCACCACCGCCCGTGTCGGGACTTCGCGACGCGGGCGCGGGAACACGAGTAGGATAGTCCGCCCGTCCGGTGCGGAACAACCGCTCGAGCGTAGGTAGCAACATTTGGGCCGAGTCTCCGGAGAGACCGATACGGCGAATATCGTAGGGGCTCTCGCGGCCCGGCCAATTCAAGCCCCACACGCAGCTGCTTACGCTCTGGTACCCGAGGTCTCTTGCAGCGAGCCTAAGCGGTTCGCTGAAATCCTCGGCGCGGCCATTCGGGAAGGCAAAATGCCGTACGGGGCGCTGCAGCTTCGATTCTATCGCGGCTTTGCTGAGCCTCATCTCCGCACACGCAGAGGAGAAATCGAGCCGGGTCATGATCGTATGGCTGACCCCATGCGCGCCGATCTCAATACCCGCTGCGTCCAGCTCGCGTACCTGTGGCCACGTCAGCATGCGCTGCGCGTAGCCGCGCGGGTCAACCTCCAACTGGGACTCCAGTTGTTTAAGGGCGCGCGAGATCCCTTCCGCGTCATGGCCTTTCAGCAGATCGCCGAGGACCCGATTACCCTGGCGGCGTTGTTCCGGCGTGGACAAGGGCAGACGCGGTTCCCGGTAGGAGAGGCCCAGGCGCTCGACGTCGACAAAGTCCTTGCATGTCGTACGCAGGGCTTGCTCCAGGCGTTCGGTCCATAACACCTCCGCATGGTCGATAAAAGCCGTGGCCAGGAATATCGTCGCCGGGATCCGGTAGCGCGCAAGAATGGGCAATCCCAGGCGCAGGTTATCCTCGTAACCGTCGTCGAAGGTCACCGCGATGCTGTCGCGGGCAAACGGTTCCCGCGCTACCAGGTGCTCCACGATTTCGTGCAGCGGAACCACCGCGTAATAGCCGGCGAGCATCGCCATGACGTCCTCGAAGAGCCGGACCGGCGTTTGCACGGTCGGTCCTTTGAAAGGAAGGCCTTCCGCATCGTCCAGCAAGCGGTGGAAATTCAATACGGCCGCGCCCGCGCCTTGCCAGTATCGCTTCAAGCCGAAATAGGCATTCCAGGCACCGGAGTAATAGAGCCCCATCGCTACGGCTTTCTTGAGCATTAGTCGAAGTCCTCCAAACGCGGCGCGACATCGCGGCACGCGGCCGAATCGAACGGATCCTCGTCAGCTGTCCGCGCCCTCGACGCTGAACACGATGACGCAAACGAATTCACCCGCCTTACACGGACAGCGTGGTTCTTGCACCCATCGGAAGAGGGTATGGATCGGCGTGCCCTACTCGCACAACGCCTAGCCCCGGTTTCCCCGCTTATTCGTGCTTTATACTATACTACCGCGCGGCGGTCATGCCGCAGCACCGGCGTCCCGGGTGTGCCCGCTTGCAGGCCGGGTCCGGACCGGGCACGCGCACCGATACCATCGATTAACACCGTGTACCCGAGTTAAACGTGTCCATCACCTCTGCGTTCCGTCCACCGCCGGGTGTTGCGATACTCATGTATCACGAGGTCGCCGACCGTCCCGAGATGGGCGCCCTCGCCGGCCACATCCAAGGCGGATATATACTCTTGCGGGAAGACTTTGAGCGGCAAATGGCGTTTCTGGCAACCGCCGGCTTTCAGTCCGCCTCGTTGCAGCAACTGCACGACTGGTCGCAGCTTGGCGCGCCTCTACCGGCCAGACCCGTGGTCATTACCTTTGACGACGGTTACGGCGGCAACTATCGCCACGCGTTTCCCATCCTGGAGCGATATGGTTTAAGCGCGACCTTTTTCATCATCAGCAACCGGATCGGCACCCTGCACATGCTGAGCTGGGAAGCGCTGCGGGAAATGCAGCGGCACGGCATGGCGATCGGGTCGCATACGGCCAACCATCCGTTACTGTCCACGCTGGACGAGGACCGTACCCGCGACGAGCTGGTAGGCTCGAAACGCGCGATCGAGGATCGGCTGGGTAGCCCGGTGGGCTTTCTGTCGCTACCGAATGGCGACAGTAACCCGTTCTATGTCTCCGTGGCCCAGGGAGCGGGATATCTGGGCGGCTGCGGTTCCAGATTCGGATTCAATACCCGCTCGACGGAGCGGTACTTCTGGAACCGCCAGGCGATTAAACAAGGGGTGCCGCTGGCGCGGTTTCGCAATCTCCTGGAGCGCCGTCCGGCCACGGTCCTGTACTACACCTTGCAGGCCACCGCCAAGCAGGCGATCGCCCGCACCGTGGGGAAAGAGACCTATGACCGGATCTACAACCGCGTCTTTGGTGTGCGGAGCCAGGACCCGAGCGATCCGCAATGAAGCTCCTCGTCATCACCACGCGCAGCCCCTATCCCCTGCACGAGGGCCGCGCCCTGCGCTCGTATAACCTCCTCAAGCAGGCCGCCAAGCATCACGACGTCTACCTGCTGACCTTCGTGCATACCCCGGAAGAGGTGGAGGGTATCGCGCATCTGCGCAGCCTGTGCGCGCGGGTGGAGGCCGTTCCACTCTATCTTGGGCGGCAAAAGTGGTGGGTAATCTACGACGCGCTACGGGAGGCATTCGGCGCCGCACCGATTAAGGCCGTAAAGTACCGGTCGCGCGCCATGCGCGCCAAGGTGCGCGCCCTGCTGTCCGGCGTACCCATCGACCTCGTGGTCCTCGACATGCTGCCGTCCGGCGAGTATCTGGACCTCTGTGCGCATAAACCGGTGATACTGGACGAGCACAACGTCGAGTCTGCACTATGGCTGCAGGGCGCGGTAAACGCGTCCAATCCCTTGGTACGATTATATCTGTCCTATCAGCACCGTAAATTGCGCGCCTACGAGACGCGCATCTGCCGGGGCGTAGACCAGGTCGTCGCCGTATCGGACCTCGACGCCAGGCAATTGGAAGAGCTGGCGGGGATCTCGGGAGTGGTCACCATCCCCAACGGCGTCGATACCGCGTATTTCGCCGACAGCGGCGCGCCCGCGCGGGCCAACAGCCTGGTCTACGTCGGCGGTCTCACCTGGGCGCCCAATCAAGACGCCATCCGTTATTTTTGCAGCGAGATATTGCCGCGCCTCGCCGCGGAGGTCCCCGAGGTGTCCTTGACGGTCATCGGCAAGGTCCCGAGCGGCGGCGATTTCCGGGACATCGTGGACAACCCCAGGGTCAGGATGACCGGCCTGGTGGACGACGTGCGAGCGCTGATCGCCGCGGCCAGCGCTTATGTCGTACCGCTACGCGTCGGCGGCGGCACGCGGCTGAAGATCCTGGACGCCCTGGCCATGGCCAAACCGCTCGTTTCGACCTCGGTCGGCTGCGAAGGGCTGGACGTCATCCACGGCCAGCACTTGCTGATCGCCGACACCCCGGAGGCCTTCGCGCAGCAGGTGTTGTGCGTGCTGCGTGAGCCGGATCTGGCGAGACGGCTGGGCCTGGCGGGGCGCAGACTGGTGGAGCAACGGTATGATTGGGATGTAATTGCCCGCGGGCTGAACAGTGTTTATGAACGTTGCGCCCGCCTCGAGAAATGAGCAGCCCGGCTAGAGCCTGAGCCGGAATGTGCGGCATCGCAGGCATCGCTTACCAAAACGCGGGACAGCCGGATCCGGCGGAGCTCAAGCGCATGTGCGACGTGATCCGGCATCGCGGTCCGGACGACGAGGGCACGCATGTCTCCGGCCGCGCCGCGATCGGTATGCGCCGCTTGAGCATTATCGACCTCGCCTCCGGCCATCAGCCCATCCACAACGAGGACCGGACGCTGTGGGTGGTGCTGAACGGCGAGATCTATAATTTTCGCGAGCTGCGCGCCGGGCTGGAGACCCGCGGCCACCGCTTCTACACGCAGTCGGATACCGAGATCCTCGTGCATCTCTATGAGGAGCATGGCGAGCGCTGCGTCGCGTATCTCAAGGGCATGTATAGTTTTGCGCTCTGGGATGAACCGCGCCAGAGGCTATTCGCGGCCCGCGATCGCATCGGCGAAAAACCGCTCTATTACGCGCTGCGTAACGGGAAGCTGGTCTTCGGCTCGGAGATCAAGTGCCTGCTACAAACCGACGCCGTGTCGAAAGACCTGGACCTCGCCGCGCTCGACGCCTATTTCACCTTTCTCTACATCCCGGCTCCGGCCACCATCTTCCGCGATATACGCGAGTTGCCGGCCGCACATGCCTTGGTCTTCGACCGGGATGGCCTCAGGATAGAGCGCTACTGGACGCTGGACTTTTGCGTCGATCGCAGCCGGGACTCGGAGGCCACCGTACAGGCCTTTCGCGAGCGCTTCTATCAAGCGGTACGCGGCCAGCTCGTCAGCGACGTGCCCCTCGGGGCCTTGTTGAGCGGCGGGATCGATTCCAGCGCCGTGGTCGCGGCCATGAGCGAGGCCGCCAGCGGCAGGGTCAAGACCTTTTCCATCGGCTATGGCGCGGAAGGGGCCTACTATGATGAGCGCCGCTATGCGCGCCAAGTGGCCGAGCGCTACTCCACCGAACATCACGAGATCGTCGTGCAGCCGCAGGTCCTGGAGATCATCCCCGAGCTTGTGCGTGCCTTCGACCAGCCCTTCGCGGACTCCTCCGCCATCGCCAACTACTACGTCTTCCGCGAGACCCGCAGGCACGTCACCGTGGTGCTATCGGGGCTGGGCGGCGATGAGGTGGGTGCCGGTTACGAGCGCTACCTCGCCCTGCAGTTGCAGCGCTACTATCGGGCTCTACCGAATTCACTGCGCGCGGGGCTGGTCGAACCGCTCGTCAACCGCATCCCCGACTCGAAACAGGGTAATCGGATTACGGAGCGGATCAAACGCTTCGTGCGTACCGGCGCCCTGCCCTCGCAAGACGCCTATCTCCGTTACATCACGGCATTCGACGAGGAGCGGCGCGGTGGGTTTTACTCGCCGCGGCTGTCTCGTGCGATCAGCCTCGATGCGGCGCGGGCGGCTTACGACCAGACCTTCGGCCGCGCTTCGATTGCCGACCTCCTCAATCGGGCCTTATATACGGACCTCATGCTGTATCTCCCCGGGGATCTCCTGGTACTCACGGACCGCATGAGCATGCTGCATTCCATAGAAGCGCGCGCGCCGTTTATCGACCACACGCTGGTGGAGTTCATGGCGACGGTCCCGCCGGAGATGAAGCTCAAGGGTTTCGACAAGAAGCATCTATTGAAACGCGCCTTCCAAGGCGTACTTCCCAAGGAGATCCTCTACCGCCGCAAGCAAGGCTTTACGGTACCCCTGACCGTGTGGTTCCGCAACGACCTGGGCCCCTATACGCGGTCTTTGCTCTGCAAGGAACGCTTGGAAGCCACGGGCCTGTTTCAATGGCCGAGCATCGCGCGACTGCTCGAAGAGCACATGAGCCACAAGGAAAACCACCACAACCGGATCTGGGGTTTGCTCATGTTCATGGTCTGGTACGAGCTGTACCAGCCGAATCCCATCGCCTGAAAACCCGTGCCGGGGCGGCAATGAGCCGGTCTTGGTCTTTGCGTATCCCGTCCAACGGGATAGATCATCTTCGGTAAGTGCCTAATTGACCTTCGTGTAGGTCATCGTCTCGGACGAATCGAATACGTCGTCATAGTCGCCGTCGAGATTGATGTCTTCCTGCAAGGTAAGCTTTTCGCCATCCAGCTTGTAGGCGATGTTATAGCCATTCTTCGAGGACTTCATATCGATCTTACCCCAGCTTCGCGTCGCCTCGTTATAGTCGGCCTCGCCGAAGCTCTCCGCCGTCCATTGCATGACATCGGGGGCCAGAGAGGTAGAGCCGTCCTCACGCGCCTGCTCGGTCCAGTCGTAGACGGTCTGACCGTCCTTCCCCACCAATTTCTTGTACCAGGAATACGAATAGGAGCTCCCATTAAACGTCACCTTGCCCTTGCCTTGGTGGGTCCCCGCATCATCGGCCTTTTCGGGGAACACCGCCTCCCAGCTTCCGGCGATATTCATCGACTCGGCACTCGCGCCCGAGCCCCCGGCAACACCTCCCCCCTCGCCACCACCACAGGCCCCGAGACCCAAGGCCGCGCACACTACGGTTATCATGCGAATACTCTGGTTCATTTTACCTCGTCTCCTCTATAGCTCTTGGTTTAAACCTGCGCAATGCGCGTCAGTATAAGTTCTTGCGCTTCCAGTGGTGCCCATAGGCGCAACATGCTCAATGAGAATTATTCTTTACCCTGCCGGCGGGATCCCGGCCCAACCCGCATCGGGTATGAAACGGTCCCCCAAATCTCGAGCGAACGCCTGGAGCCGGGCACTGACCTCAACCACGCCGCGGGTCTTGGCGTAATGCATGGGTCCGCCCCGGAACGGGGCGAATCCGGTACCGAACACCATGCCGGCATCGAGTAGATCGGCGTCCGCCACCACCCCCTCGCGCAGACAGCTCACCGCCTCGTTGAGCAGCCTCAGGATCAAGCGATCGCTCAGATCCCCATCGGTCACGGCTGCGGCTAGCTTGCGGCGCTGCGGTTGGCCCTTCTTGTACACATAGAACCCGCTGCCGCTCTTGCGGCCGAGCTGGCCACGCCCGACCTTCTCTTGCAGCAGCGCGGGCATGTCTCCACCCAGGTGCTGGGACAGGATCCGACCGACCGAGAGACAGACATCCAGGCCCACGGTATCGGCCAATTCCAGCGGCCCCATCGGCATCCCGAACGCGAGCGCCGTCTCATCGATCCGCTCGGCCTGCACGCCTTCGCTCAGCAAGGTGATGGCCTCCATGAGATAGGGCATCAACACCCGGTTGACGAGAAAACCGGGCGCGCTCTTGACCTGCAAGGGCAAGCGATCGATGAGTCTGACCAGCGCCATGGCCTGTTGCAGCGTCTCGCCGTCCGTGGCCGGTCCCGGGATCACCTCCACCAACTGCATGCGCGCCACCGGATTGAAAAAATGCACGCCGAGCAGCCGCTCGGGACGGACCAGTGCCTGGGCCAGGGTCTCGATCGGGATACTGGAGGTATTGGTAGCCAGGATAGCCGTCGGTTTCATCCGCGCCTCGATCTTGCGGTACAGCGCCTGCTTGATCGCGGCGTCCTCGACGATCGCCTCGATCACGAGATCGGCGCGCGCGACGCCCGAACCGCCCTGGTCGGGCACCAGCCGGTCATGCGCCCGCTGGCGCAACCGGCGGTCACGGAGGCGCTTGGAAAAGAGCTCCCCCGCCCGCTTCATGGCCGGGGCGATGAACCTGGGCTCGCGGTCCTCCAGCGTCACCTCCAGGCCGCGCAAGGCGCACCAGGCAGCGATATCGCCGCCCATGGTGCCGGCCCCAATCACGTGCACCCTGGGTTGGGTCAGGGCCTGCTGCTTGCCGAGGGACTTCAAGCGTTCCTGTAGGAAAAATACGCGGATAAGATTGCGGGTGCCGGGGTGGGTCGCGAGCCGGGCGACCGACTGCGCCTCCTCCGCGAGCATGCGCCGCGGGTCTTGACCGTGCCGCTCCCAGAGGTCGATGAGCGCATACGGCGCCGGGTAGTGCTCGGGCCGGGCGCGTTGCCCAACCTGGCGACGCAGATAACGCGCGACCCACGGCCTGAGGGGCGCGCTGCCGGCGACGCGGCCGACGAAGGGCGCGCGGCGCGGCGTCGGCGGGCGGCCCAGATGGGCCAGGATCGCGGCCTCGAGATGACGTTCCGGCACGCTGCGATCCACCAGGCCCAGCCGCTCGGCGCTACGCGCATCGACGGTGCGGCCGCTCAGCATCAGGTCCATGGCCGCCGGCGCGCCGAGCAAGCGAACGCTGCGCATGGTCCCGCCAAACCCGGGATGGATGCCCAACAAGACCTCGGGCAACCCCAGGCGAGTCCCGGGCTCGTCTACGGCGACCCGGTAGGTACACGCCAATGCCAACTCCAGTCCCCCGCCAAGACAAAAGCCGCGGATCCCCGCGACCGTAGGGCAGGCCAGGCCCTCGAGACGAGCAAGCACGCGATGCCCGGTTTGTATCAGGGCCAGGGCCTGTTGCTGGTCCTCGATCGTGGCGATCTCCTGCACGTCCGCCCCGGCGATAAACCCGCTCGACTTGTCGGAGACGAGGGCCAGCCCGAGCGGGGATTGAGCGGCCGCCTCGGTCAAGACCCGCTCAAGCTCCAGGAGTACCTCGGACGACAGGACATTGGGACCCGAGCCCGCCTTATTGAAATACAGCCAAGCGATGCGGCTTTGATCTAAGGCTAGCCGCCAGTGCCGATACGAGTCCCCGTGCACGCCCTCCCCCTTATTGTCCACGCCGCTTACCTTCACGCCGCTCCGGCCCTACGCTCGACCAGCATCGCCCCGCCCTGCCCGCCGCCGATGCAGAGTGCTGCGAGGCCGCGCCGCGCCCCGCGCTCGCGCAGCACCTGCAGGAGGTGCAAGACGATGCGCGCGCCACTGGTCCCGACCGGATGCCCGAGGCTCACCCCGCCGCCATCCACGTTGAGCCGCTCGCGTGACAGTTCGCCCAACGCGCTATCCAGACCCAAATGCTCGCGGCAATAGGCGTCATCGCCCCACGCGGCGAGACAGGCCAGCACCTGGGCGGCAAAGGCCTCGTTGATCTCCCAATACTCGATGTCGGCAAGACTCAAGCCGTGGCGGCGCAGGAGCGGTGTCGCGGCGTGCACCGGTCCCAGTCCCATCTGGCTCGGATCGAGACCCGCCCACTCGCTGTCCACGATGCGGCCCAGTACCGGGAGCTGGTAGCGACCCACGGCCTCCTCGCTCGCCAGGATCACGCAGGCCGCGCCGTCGGTCACCTGCGCGCTATTACCCGGCGTGACCTTGCCGTAGTCCTTATCGAATACGGGTTTCAGCCGTGCGAGTTGCTCCATGCTGGAGTCGGCCCGCACGCCCTCATCGTGCTCGTAAACCTTACCCTGCCAATCATACATGACCTCGATCTCCGGCAAGCGGCCATCGGCCTGGGCCTGCGCCAGACGCCGGTGACTGTGCATGGCGTACTCATCGATCGCCTCGCGGCTGAGCTTGAAGCGGTGGGCCAGTACCTCGGCCGTCTGGCCCATGGACAACCCCACGACCGGGTCGGTCAGGCCTCGCAGCAGGCCGATGATCGGCGTGAGATGAGCGAGGCGAAACTGCGCGAGCACGTGCAAGCGCTGGCCCACGGAACGCGCCTGCGACCACTGGCCTAACCAGGCCACCATAGCGGGACCGAACAGCACCGGCGCATGACTCATGGCCTCGGTGCCTCCGGCCAGGACCAGATCGGCACGGCCGCTGGCGATGCCCAGGGCCGCACTATCGATGGCCTGCATGCCCGAGCCGCAATTGCGCTGCACGGTCCAGGCCGGCATGCCGTGACCGCAGCCCAGCCGTAGCGCGATGACCCGGGCGATGTTGGCCTCGTCCGGACTCGGCATGATACAGCCGAACACCACCTCGTCCAGGGCCGTGGCGGCAAAGGGCTGGCGCGCCAGCAGGGGCCGTGCGGCGTTCAAGGCGAGCTCAGCGGCCGAAAAAGGCCCCGGTCGGCCGCGCGCCTTGAGAAACGGCGTGCGGCTCCCGTCTACTACGAAGACCGGGCGGCCTGCGAGTCGGGGTGTGGCGGCCATGCGGGGATCTCCTCGTTCTCGGATGTGGAAATGGCCTAAGCGGCCTCTGCCGTGGTCGGATCGATCACCGAGCGCACCTCCGACACCCGGTTGGCAGGGAACCCGCCACGCCGCGCGTGTTCGCGCACGGTTTCGGCATCCGGTGCGATATACACGCAATAGATCCTGTCATCGGTCACATAGCTCTGCAACCATTGGACCTTCGGGCCCAGCTCCTGCAGGACCCCACAGGACTTCTGCGAGATCCCCTGCAACTGCTGCGGCGTAAGCCTGCCGGCACCGGGTAGATCGCGCTCGATGACGAATTTTGGCATGGACGGTCTCCTCCCTACGGCTTGCGATAGGCGCTTATGATAGACGAAACCGGTGCCCATTTCGTCTAGCGACCCGATCGGCGCGCGGTCGGCGCTCCGGATCGCCGCGCCACCTCTGTCCCGATGCGCATCCCCCACTCAAGTGAAATAGGAGGTTGACCCCAGCCCCGGCTTATCTACGTACAACGGTCGAAAATGATCATTACTCCGACGTCATGACGGCGAAAGCCGGCATCCAGGAGGGACTTCATAGGCTGCGCTGGACCCCGGCTTCCGCCGGGGTGACGGCTACAGAGGTTAATGTAGATTCGGTAAATTGTGCCCGTTCGCAGTATAGATATGCCATGCGGTTAACGGACGCGAAACGCCCCGCCTATTAGGAGCAACGCGCATCCGCCCAGTACCCAGACGATGAAGGGCGCGTCGCCAGGTACGCTGAGGTGGCGCTCGTACAAGCCGAACAACAGGGTCGCGCTCAGGATGGAGGCCGCGGCGAGGATCGCGTAGACCTTGCGGTCCGTGCCGCTGCGTAGCTCGTGGCGCAAGGCCTCCAGGTCATCGACGCGGGCGTGGATGCGGAGCTCGCCCTTTTTTATCTGCTCCACCAGGTCGACGATGTGGCCGGGGAGACCGGGTAGCCGCTCGGCCCACAGCGGCAGACTGTCGCGCGCCTCGCCGATCAAGCGCCGCACACCGACGCGCTCGCTCATCCAGCGATCGAGCAGAGGCTGGGCGCTATGCCACATGTCGAGGTCCGGATGGAGTTGGCGCGCCACCCCCTCGACGTTGACCAGGGTCTTTTGCAGCAACAACAGCTGCGGCAACACCTCCATGCGAAAGCGCTGCGCGGTCTGGAACAAGCGCAGCAACAAGTGCCCGAAAGAGATGTCCTTGACCGGTTTCTCGAACATCGGCTCGCAGACGGTGCGGATCGCCAGCTCGAACTCATCGACCCGCGTCCCGGGCGGCACCCAGGCCGACTCGACGTGCAGCTCGGCGACCCGCCGGTAGTCGCGTTTCAGGAAGGCCATGAAATTGTTGGCCAGGTAGCGCTGGTCGAGCTCGCTCAGCGAGCCCATGATGCCGAAATCGACCGGCACCAGTTTCAGCGGCCGTCCGCCCGGGCCGGCCACCACGAACAGGTTGCCGGGGTGCATATCGGCGTGGAAGAAGCGGTCGCGGAACACCTGGGTGAAGAACGTCTGCACGGCGATCTCGGCGACTCTTTTGACGTCGATCCCGGCGCGGTGCAGCGCCTCGAGGTTATCGATGGAGATGCCGCTCACGCGCTCCATCACCAGCAGGTTGTCGCGCGTCAGGTCCCATTCCACGCTCGGTACGTAGACGTCCGGCGAGCCGGCGAGGTTGCGCCTCAACTGCGAGGCATTGGCGGCCTCGCGGATCAGGTCGAGCTCGTCGAGGATGATCCTCTCGTACTCGGCGACCACCCGCAGCGGCCGCAAACGGCGGCCCTCCACCCAGTAGCGCTCGGCCAGCGCGGCCAGGATCTGTACCAGGCCCAGGTCGCGCTGGATGCGCTTGCGGATCCCGGGCCGCACCACCTTGACGACCACCTGGCGCCCGTCGCGCAGCCGTGCCGCGTGCACCTGGGCGATGGAGGCCGAGGCCAGCGGGGTCTCGTCAAACTCGCTGAACACCTCGCCGACGGGATGGCCATAGGTGGCCTCTATGATCTGCCGGGCCTGCACGCCCGGAAACGGCGGCACGCTGTCCTGGAGCTTGGACAGCTCCTCGGCGATGTCGTCGGGGATGAGGTCGCGGCGCGTGGACAGCAACTGGCCTAGCTTCACGTACATGGGACCGAGGTCCTCCATGGCGTTGCGGATGCGCACGCCGCGCGGGGCATAACGCCTGCGGAACCAGTTCCATGGCAATAGATACAGTAGAAAACGGATCGGCCGGAACAGATGCGTGGCGAGGATCACCTCGTCCAACCCATGCCGGATGAGGACCCATTGGATCACCAGCAGTCGCAGTAGCTGCCGGACCGGGATCATCGTGCTATTCCGCCGCCAACGCCGCCCGCAACCGCCGTATGCGCGCCTCCATGCGGTCCACGTCCTCGCGCAGCGTGTCCACGGCGCCCATGAACTGAGCGACGTCGCGCCGCTCGGCCAGCACCTGCGCCTCGTAGCGCAGATACTCGGAGACGTCCATTTCCAGCGTGCGCTGCGTATCGCGCGCCCAGCCGGCGAAGGAACGGCCGGCATTGCCGAGCTGGTGGGCCAGCACGTCACCCAGGTATTGCGAGAGCCACTCCTCCCAATCGATATCGAAGCTCGAGAGGATGGATTGCAGCCGCCGGCTCAGATGCAGATCGCCGATGATCTCGACGTCGCCGAGCGGTGCCGCCTCCTCGGCACTGCGTGCCATGCCGAGCAGCGAGATCGGCGTGCCGCGCACCCGCACCTGGACCTCACCGTCGTAGTCCGCACGCAGCAGGATCCGATCGGCCTGCGGGAGCAGATACAGGGTCTGCCCCAAGCCCAGCAACTCCACGGCGATGGCCTTGCCGGCGATGCCGCCCAAGCGCTCGGCCGTTTCCGGATCGAGCGCCAGCAGGCGGGTGAAGACGGCCTCCAGCCACGGCAGCAGTGCTGCAAAAGGCGTCGCCGCCCGAGGGGACATCGCTATGCCCTCAGAGCTTGCGGCCACGGTGCACGGCGACCGCCCCGGCGGCGAGATTATAGTGATCCACGGCATCGAAGCCCGCCGTGCGCATCATCGCGGCGAGCGTCTCCTGATCGGGATGGCGGCGGATAGATTCCACCAGATAGTCATAGCTGGCGCGATCCCCGGTCACGCGATGGCCGATCCAGGGGATCACGTTCAATGAATAGAGGTCGTAACAGCGCTGCAGCATCGGCAACACCAGCCGCGAGAACTCCAAGACCAGCAACTGCCCGCCCGGCCGCAGCACGCCGCACATCGCGGCCAGGGCGCGCTCCTTGCGGGTGACGTTGCGCAGCCCGAAGGCGATGGTGACCGTGTCGAAGCCGCCGTCCGCGAACGGGAGTTGCTCGGCGTCGGCCAGCATATAGACGAGATTGCCGGCCAGACCCCGATCGATCAACCGATCGCGGCCGACGCGCAGCATGGCGCTATTCACGTCGCTGGCGACCACCAGACCCCGAGGCCCGACGCGCTCGGCGAGCAGCGCGCTGAGATCGCCCGTCCCGCTCGCCACGTCCAGGATGCGCTGCCCCGGCCGCACCGCGGCCAGCGCGATGGTGTAACGCTTCCACAACCGGTGCAGGCCGAAGGACATGAGGTCATTCATGAGGTCATAACGGCCGGCCACCGACTCGAAGACCTGTGCCACGCGCCGCGCCTTGTCCTCGATCCGTACCTGCCGGAAACCGAAATCGGTACTGGTCATGGCGCCTGGCGGCGGTGTCCGGCGCGCCCGAGTGCCTCGAGATACTGCTGCCAATAGCGCTCGCGCTGCGCCCCGAGCTCGTAGAGATAGCTCCAACTGTAGAGGCCGGTATCGTGCCCGTCATCGAACACCAGGCGCACGGCGTATTGGCCGACCGGCTCGATCGCGGTAATCGTCACCGCCTCTTTGCCGAGCTGCAGCACGGCGGTCTCCGGGCCATGGCCTTTGACGTCCGCCGAGGGCGAATAGACGCGCAACAACTCGCAGGGCAGCTCGAAATACACCCCATCGTCGAAGGTGACGGTCAACACCCGAGACCTCTGCTGCAAGCGGATCTCGGTGGGGAACGGGTGGCTCATCGTAGGTTTGAGGGGTTGCCGGAAAACCGCAGGACAAAGTAAGAGCGCAAATTACGGGCGGGCGGCCGTTTAGTGCGCCTACCAGCCGGTACCGGGATATTGCTCGGGGTTCTTGCCCTCCGATTCGATCACCCTAGGATATCGGACGCCTTTGCTAACGTATTTCTTCCGTCTCGATTTCTTGATTACAAAGGTCCAGGAATCACCGTAATCGAAAAGATAATGGAGCTTCGCGCCGGTGATGGGGTACACCTCATTCAGCTTGATATCCAAACCCTCGCTCTCGTCCAAAGCGAACTCATCTTCGAGGGTGAAGACCCTATCTCTCCCGCGCTCATTCTTACCGACAGTAAACTCGAACAGATGATCGCTATCGAAGCCGATGGTCTTCAGTATGTAGCGGTGAAGCTCGTATAAGCTGGCATCTTCCCGTATCTCTATCACTCTCTTCCAAGGCCCTTTCGCGTACGCCCCGAACAAGAGATCGATAGCAAGCGTATAGACTTCGACTATCTTCGGTTCCTTATTCATGAGGTTCTACCACAGGCGCTCAGGGCTGGGCCTTCTAAAGGATATACCGCGTCAAGTCCTCGTCCTTGGCCAACTCGCCGAGTTCAGCATCGACGTAAGCCGCGTCCACCAAGACCTCGTCTTGCTGCCCGCTACCCGCGGAGAAAGACACCGATTCCAGCAGGCGCTCCAGGACCGTGTGCAAGCGGCGCGCGCCGATGTTCTCGGTGCGCTGGTTGACCTGCCAGGCGACCTCGGCGATACGCGCGACTCCGGTTTCGGCAAAGCGCAGCGCCACGCCCTCGGTGGCCATGAGCGCGATGTATTGCTTGGTCAGCGAGGCGTCCGGCTCGGTGAGGATGCGCACGAAGTCCCCGGCGCTCAAGGCATCCAGCTCGACGCGGATCGGCAGGCGTCCCTGCAATTCCGGGATGAGGTCGGAGGGCTTGGAGAGGTGAAACGCGCCCGAGGCGATGAACAAGATATGATCGGTCTTGACCATCCCGTATTTGGTCGAGACCGTACAGCCCTCGACCAGGGGCAGTAGATCGCGCTGCACGCCCTCGCGCGAGACGTCCGGGCCGGCGTATTCGGAACGGCGCGCGACCTTGTCGATCTCGTCGAGGAACACGATGCCGTGTTGCTCGGCCCGCGCCACGGCACGCGCCTTGATATCGTCCTCGTTGATGAGCTTCAGGGCCTCCTCCTCGGCGATCAACTTCAAGGCCTCGCGCACCTTGACCCGCCGGGACTGGGTACGCCCCCCGGACACGTTTTGGAACATGGATTGGAGCTGGCTGGTCATCTCCTCCATGCCCGGCGGGGCCATGATCTCGACGCCGATCCGGGGGGCGGCAACCTCCACCACGATCTCGCGTTCATCGAGCGTGCCGGTCTTCAACATGCCGCGAAAACGCTCGCGGCTGCCGAAGCCGGCCTCGGTAGCACCGCCCTCATCGTTGACCGCCTGACGCGCGCCGGGTAACAGGATCTCCAGGACCCGCTCCTCGGCCGCCGACTCGGCCTGTTGCCGTACCTGCGCGACGGCCTCCTCGCGGGTCATTTTCACGGCCATGTCCAACAAGTCGCGGATGATGGTCTCGACGTCGCGCCCGACGTAGCCGACCTCGGTGAACTTGGTCGCCTCGACCTTGATGAAGGGCGCCTGCGCGAGCTTGGCGAGGCGTCGCGCGATCTCGGTCTTGCCGACCCCGGTCGGGCCGATCATCAGGATGTTCTTGGGCGTGATCTCGTTGCGCAGCGCCTCCGCCACCTGCATGCGCCGCCAGCGGTTGCGCAGCGCGATGGCCACGGCGCGCTTGGCGGCGTCCTGCCCGATGATATGTTTATCCAGCTCGGCGACGATCTGCAGCGGCGTCAGCGCTTGCATGTCGACGGAGGCCATCAGCGTGCCGACTCCAGCTCTTCCAGGGTCAGATTGCTATTGGTGTAGATGCAGATCTCGGCGGCGATCCCCAGGGCCACCTCCACGATCGCGCGCGCGCCGAGCTCGGTGTGATCGAGCAGCGCACAGGCCGCGGCCTGGGCGTAAGGTCCACCGGAGCCGATCGCCATCAGCCCGCGCTCCGGCTCGATGACATCCCCGGTGCCGGAGATGACAAACGAGGTCTCGGTGTCGGCCACGGCGAGCAGGGCCTCGAGACGCCGCAAGGCCCGATCGCTGCGCCAATCCTTGGCCAACTCCACCGCCGCGCGGGTGAGATTGCCCTGGTGCTTCTCCAGCTTGCCCTCGAAACGCTCGAAGAGCGTGAAGGCATCCGCCGTTCCGCCCGCAAAGCCTGCCAGGACACGATCGTGATACATGCGGCGGACCTTGCGCGCATTAGCCTTCATGACCGTGTTGCCGAAGGACACCTGGCCGTCGCCGCCCATGGCGACACGCCCCTGCCGGCGCACCGAGCATATCGTCGTACCTTCAAACTGCATCGACCCGGCTACCCCGCTGGAGAAAAGGCGGCATGATACCACTATCCGCCAGGCGTCAGGCCCGGCCGGCACGATAGGCGGGCTGGCTTTGGTGCCTACGTTCCCGGTTTATTCGAGCCGTGATTTCGGGATACAAATCAACCGATGCGTGAGTACCTTGGCCCGGAAAGATAGGGGATCAATAGAATGATTAGAGGTCCCCATGCAATCCCTTTCCGCTTCGTGTTCTTGTCCCTGGCACCTCTCGACCCCGCAGGTCCTTACGTCCAAAAACTGGCGAGGCTGAAGGAGAGGGCCTCGAAGGGTGGCGCGCAGACCTCGTCGGCGGATTTATAAGCACGTTCCAAGCGCCATCGGTCTTCATGCAGGGCGAGGATTTCCAGCGTCTGCAAGTCCGGATTCAGCAGCCAGACATGGGCTACGCCATGAGTCGCATAGATAGCCAACTTATCCACCCGGTCCATCTGAGCGGTGGAGGGCGAGAGCACCTCGCATACCCAGTCGGGCACGAGATCGAAATAGGCCGTGTCGGGCAGGGTTGGCATCCGCTCCCGCCGCCACCCGGCGAGATCCGGAACCGGAATTTCCAGGCCCAGATGCAGTTCCGGTTCGAACAGTATCCACCAGCCGCCGGGGCCATTTTGGCCCTCATCGTAGGTTGGCACCAGCTTGCCCCCCATGATCGACGCGGCCCTGGCATGCTTGGGTGCCGGTCTCGGCAGGGTGACCAATTGTCCGTGGATGATCTGAGCGACCAAGTGGCCCGGTACCCGGCACAGGTCTTCGTAGGTCGCGTATCGATCGGCGGGAGTGGACATGAGAGGGACCCTCGAGGCGTTACTGAGCGGCATTGTAAATCACTGCGCCGCCGCAACGAATTCAAACCAGAACGATATGCGCGATGGCGCCGCCGGGCCGAGGCATGCGACGGCTTTGACACGGTACTTCGAGCGTCGGGCCGCTTGAAAATTCATGTTTCCATCTATCCATCTACACGTTGTTCCGGCAGGGATTGCCGGAATCCAGGGTACAGGGACGTATATGGCGTCCAGCGTCCTGGATGCCGGCAATCCCTGCCGGCATGACGGAGTCGATTCCGATGCGAATGGCGTTGTTGAAATAGTTTTGTGCAAGAAGTTACAAGCGAAAACCCAAACAGGATCACAGTGAGGTGTTATCAGAAGAGGTCCGTCCGCTTCGTCGGTTTGACGGCCTGGAAGAAGTTGTACCCGAGCATCAGATCCGTCACTAAGCGCACGATGACAGCCGGGATCGCGAGACCCGCATGGATAACCATCGCCAGCGACGCATAGACGCCGAATTCCACCGCGCGGACCGCCGCCGCGTCGGGATCGGGCCGCAGCTCGAGGACCTCGGCCCGCAACAGCGAGACGGCGGGCCAGCGGCCCCCATCGACCTCGCCACGGACGGCCGCCGGATAGAGGTTCCGGCTCAGGCAACCGCGCCAAAACGCCCGCCACATGCGCCTCGGCTCCAGCACCAGGCCGGTGGACAGGGCGATGAGGTTCATGACCCCGAGCAGCGGAGACACCAAGAACGATCCGCTGCCGAGTTCCCAGGCACTGACCTCGCCCTCGCCGATCCTGCCCACGCTGTAGCCGGTCACGAGATGATGGAGATCGTGATACTTGAGGAACCGCCGGCGTGTCTCGATGTTCGGAAGCGGCACCAAGAGGCAGCC
>JBOIDW010000065.1:0-2967 GCA_050740655.1 Gammaproteobacteria bacterium
CGGCCTGGATGGCTCGATAGGCCTCGCCGATCGCAACCGACGCGGATGAGCAGGCCGTGGAATAGCTCAGGCTGGGGCCCGAGAGCGCATAAGCCCCGGCGATCGCCCCGGCCGCGGCCGCGTTCATGGACATCAATACAGTATAGGGTGGCAACCGATCCGAGCCTTGCTCATAGAGCACCCGATAGCCCTCGTCCATGCTCTGTGCCCCGCCCAGGGCAGTGCCGAGATAGACCCCGATGCGGGCGCCGTCCTCGTCCAGCAGGTCCAGAGCCGCGTCGGCCAACGCCTGGCGCGCGGCCACCAGGGCGAATTGCGCGTAACGATCCAGGCCCTTCAAGCGTGCCGCGGAGAAATGCGAGCGGGCATCGAAATCGACCGGCGCGGCGATGCGGGTCGTCAGGCGTTCCGTAAATTCGGTCTCGATCCGCCGGATGCCGGAGACGCCGGCCATGAGCCGGTCGAAAAAGCCCCCGGCATCGTTGCCTAGCGGCGAGACGAGCCCGAGGCCGGTGATCGCGACCCGCCTCAATGCCGCCCGTCCCCCTGGGTGCGGAGCAACCCCTCCACATAGGCGACGACGTCGCGAAAGGTCTTGAGATCGGCGGGCTCGCGCGGAACCGTGACGTGGAACTCGTCCTCGATATGGAACAGCAGGTCGATGACCGACATGGAATCGAGCCCCAACGACTCCAGCGCGACGTCATCGATCAAGGCCTCGGGCGCGAGGTCATAGTGCTTGACGAGCAGCGCGCGCAGGCGGTCCTCGATGCTGCCTCCATTCATCCCGCCACGTCCAGCAGTGCGCCATGGCAGCTAAACCCGGCGCCGAACGAGGACACCCACCATAGCCCCCCCGGGGCCGCGTCGCGCAAGGCCGATTGCAATACGAAATACACGAAGGCGCTGCTGAGGTTGCCGTAGTGGCGCAACACCTCGCGGCTACGCGCGATGTGAGCGTCTTCCAAGCCCAGGCGTTCCTTCAAGGCCAACAGCACGTCGCGCCCGCCGGCGTGCCAGATCCATTCCCGTATGGCGCTAGGCGGCACGCCCGCGTCGGCTAAAACGCGTTCGAATACCCCTTGGACCAACTCGGCGGCGACCTGCGGTACGGGCTTGGCGAGGATGTTGCGCAGCAGGCCGCCGCGTTGCTCGAAGCGCAGCAGGTCGCGCCGTGCGGGGTCCGTCACCGTGGCCCCGGTCATCCAGCGCACCGGCCGCCGCCGCTCCATCGCGGCGCGCGACAGCACGGCGGCGCCCGCGCCATCGCCGAACAGACAGGCGCTGATCAATACCCCGGGGTCGTCGTCCAGGTACATGGTCGCGCTGCAGACCTCGACACATACCGAGAGCACGTTGGCGGCACGACCTGCGGCGATCAAGGCCTCGGCCATCTGCCAATTCGGCACGGCGGCGCCGCAGCCCTGGCCCACCAGATCGAAGGCCAGCACCTCCCGCCGTAGCCCCAAGCCTTCGATGAGATAGCTGCTGATCCCGGGGCATAGGTAACCCGTGCAGGTGCTGGCGATGACGGCATCGATCGCATGGGTCCGTAGCCCGCCATCCGCAAGCGCCGCGCGCGCCGCTTGCTCGGCCAGGCGCGGTGCATGCCGTAAGAAACGCCGGTGCAGTACATCGGGATCGATGGTGAAGACCTCCGCCAACGTCTCCAAGGCCAAGTGCCGGGTGGCGATCCCGTTGTTGCCGCATAGGACCTGCTCGAGGATGAACTGCGCGCGGCGGTTGAGCGCCGCGTAACAGGCCGAGGCCCGCAACGCCTCCCAGCATTCGCGCTGCGTATAACGCCGCGGCGGTACCGCGGTGCCGAGACCATTAAAGTACATGCGGGGCCATCGGCCGCGGCGCGTGGATGCGTTGGAGCAAGGGCGTGGCCAGGCGCGGCACCGTCTTCAGGACCCTGGCGCAGGCGTCGGCCAGCAGGGGATGCCTCAAGGCGCGCGCCACCGATCGGCAGACCCATTGCGGTCCGATCGCGCTTCGATAGGCACGCCCCCACGCGCGGATCAGACCCGGCTCCCAATGTCCCACGGCGCGGGCGGCGAGCGGCAATACGGCCAAGGCCGAGGCCAAGGCCCACCCCATCCCCTCGCCGGTAAATGGCTCGACGTAGGCCGCCGAATCGCCGATCAGGAACACGCGCTCGCCGGCCAGCCGCCGCGCACGCTGCGTCAATGGTGGCGTCCCGCGCCAGACCAGGCGGTCCATACCAGCCGGTACCGGCCACGCCACCTCGCGCAGCAGTCCCGCAACCCACTGGGCCGGCCCCCCGGCGCCTCTGAGCACCGTACGATCGCAGGCGGCGGCAATCTCCAAGCGTCCCGCTTCGACACGCACCAGACCCGCGTAACCGCCCGTGGTGGAGGCCATATAGATGGTGCCGGGCCGGTAGTCGGCGGGGGCCGTCGCGGCGATGGCCCCCAGCCCGATGCGCGCGCGGCGCCACGCGATCGAACCCCCGATGCTCGCGGCGGCGCTCAGGCCCGCGGCCATCAGTATCACCCGTCCCTCGACCGGCACAGCGACTCCGGCACGCCGCAGAACGACCTGCCGCGATCCCGGTAGGGCGTTACCCAGCAGCGCATGATACAGGGGAAGAAACGCCGCGCCCGCCTCGATCGCCGCTTGCACGAGGGCCGCGTCCAGGCCCTCGCGGCTCAAGGCCACGCCGTCCGGCATGCGCAAATCCACCTCTTGATGCGCGGTCCGCCAGCGAAATGCCCGCAGCGCGACTCCGCCCTGGGCGCTCACCAGGTGACCGAGGTCCGAAGCGGCCAGCGCCGCCAGTGCGCGGCCATTGAGACACCCGCCACAGACCTTATAACGCGGAAACGCCGATTTATCGATGAGCAGCACGGCATGGCCGATGCGGGCCAGCTCACGCGCCGCGAGCGCCCCGGCCGGCCCGGCGCCGATGACCAGCACGTCCCAGCGGCGTCGCGTGGCAGC
>JBOIDW010000066.1:0-2103 GCA_050740655.1 Gammaproteobacteria bacterium
AGGATTTCCTGGACCTCGCTCACGCGAGCGGCCACGTGGCCGAGCGCCTCTTCGGTATAGGGCAGAGGGACGAGATCGTTCAAGTAACGGCCCCCGATCGAGCTCCAGCACAAATGCTCGGACACCAGCCCCGGCGCGACCCGATCCACCAGACTCTTGAGATGGCGGAGGTGCTCCGGATTCAAGGGATCGGCGGAACCCAGGGACAGTCCGACGCCGTGCAAGCTGATGGGATATTCAGCGCGCACCCGCTCCAGATAATGCAGCGGCAGCCCGCCCGCGCCGAAATAGTTCTCGCTGTGGACCTCGAACCACCCGACCGCGGGCTTGGTCTCCAGCACCTCGCGGTAGTGAGCGGCCCGCAGGCCGATCCCGGCTAACGCCGGGATCGCGCTGCTAGAGCCACGCTTCGCTGCCAAAGGCATCATGCCAGTGCTTAACTCTTAGGGGTAACGCTGCCGCCGACAATTTTCTCGCAGCTTCCCTGCGGCAGATAAATAAAGGCGCTCGGATTAGCGTCCTGCTTGGACGAGCCGGCACAGGCGCTGACTGCCGTCTGGCAATCGTTCTTGCCCGCCTTGGCCACGCCATAACATTTTTCGCCTTTATCCGCGGCTACCGCATCGGCGGCCAGGCCCAGCGAGCCCACCGCCACGATCGCGGCCAGCATGGCATTCATAAGTGCGGTTTCGTTCTTCATGGTGTACCTCCTCCAATTGAGCAATGGTTGTCTATCGTGGTGTGCCGGACCGTATGGGATCCCGGCATTTCCGGTAGGGCAACCGCTGTGCCACGCCGCAGAGTATTTATTTTTGTGCGTCGCTTCAGATAGATACGTGCTGCTGTCGAAAATGCCCGAGGAATCGGGTTCACTCGTAAGCCACCGAATCTTGTGGGGGCCACAGAAGCTTGCGGGCAAAGGTGCCACGGCGCGTAGATGCGCTGAGGAACGAAGCGCATCGTTCGAGTGCGAAACCTTTCAAAGATCAAAAGGACTTCATGACGGAATATCGCCGTGCTCATGTTCCAGGTGCAACCTGGTTTTGCGTTTTCGCAACCTATATAGGGAGCTTGCCGCGCGCTGCGGGAAGGTTAAAAATGATCGGAACGGGTGCTGTAGCCGGATCTATCCGTATCGTAGCCCTACGGCCCCCTGACTACTTGCAAAACCTATGGCGTACGAAAAACGTGATCGATTGTTGAACGCTCTCCAGGCGTTTATCGACACGCCGCTTGAGCGTTTGCTCGCCCTGGATGACCGCCCCGCGCCGGCCGAGCATGCGCTCGCGCTCTTTCACGATGTCGCGGGCACGGTCCCGGCCTACCGCGCGTTTCTCGAGGAGAACGGCGTCGCGCCCGAGTCGATTCGGCGCGCGGAAGATTTCGCGACCCTGCCCTTGACCAGCAAGCAAAATTACCTCGCCAAGCACCCGCTCGCGGCGCTTTGCCGGAATGGCCGCTTGGATACTTGCGACATGATCGCCGTCTCCTCGGGTTCGACCGGCACGCCGACGTTCTGGCCGCGTTTCGTTACCGATGAGCTTGCGATCGCCGTGCGCTTCGAGCAGGTATTTCACGATAGTTTCCGTGCCGATTCCAGCCTCACCCTCGCTGTCGTCTGCTTCGCGCTCGGCACCTGGGTCGGCGGAATGTACACCGCCGCCTGCTGCCGGCATCTGGCCGCCAAGGGCTATCCTCTCACGGTGGTGACGCCGGGCAATAACAAAGACGAGATCTTGCGCGTGATCGAAGCCCTCGGCCCGAATTTCGAGCAGGTCGCGCTCCTCGGCTACCCACCCTTTCTCAAGGACGTGATCGACACCGGACAAGCGCGCAGCGTCGCTTGGCCGCGCTATAATATTAAGCTGGTCCTGGCCGGCGAGGTCTTCAGCGAGGAATGGCGCGCGCTGGTCCTCGAGCGCGCAGGAGCATCGGACCACTGCCGTGATACGGCCTCGCTATACGGGACGGCGGACGCCGGGGTCTTGGGCAATGAGACGCCGCTGTCGGTGTGCATCCGGCGGTTCTTGGCCCAAACGCCGGAGGCGGCGCGGCAACTCTTCGGCGAGCCGCGCTTGCCGACCCTGGTTCAATACGACCCCT
>JBOIDW010000067.1:0-2885 GCA_050740655.1 Gammaproteobacteria bacterium
GCCGATGAGGGAAGCCAGCGCTAAGCCGGCTGCCAGTGCATGTTTCATGATTCGGTCCTCCGTTGTACGTAAAGATAGGCCGGCCCATATTGTAATCGGCCGGCGCGGAAAACTCCCGGTAGCGCGCCTCCAGTCTCAGGCCGACCGCGACCGAACGCGAGGAGAGGTGACCGCGGTGGGTCGCGAGCGCCTTGGCAAGACCCGGATCCGCGCGCAGCGTAGCGACATTCGACGTGGACTGGCCCGAGGATACACCATCATGCTAGACCCCTCATGCTGACAAGACTCCGAATTCCACTCCGCCAACCGGTGTAAAATAGATACCTGAACTTCAGACCCCTAGTCGCCGAGGGCAAGCGATAACGAATGCCAGCGCTAAAGCTATTCATCAGTCACAGCTCACGTCTGGACGACGTCGAACACAAGTACACTAGCGCTGACCACAACTGGCGGCTGTTGCAGGACACTTGCAAGGCTATCGGCGAAACTTACGGAGACCGGGTTGAGGTGCTGGTGGACAAGGTCGGCTTAATCCCCGGCGACGACTGGAATCGCCGCTTGAACCTCTGGCTGGCTGAGTGCCATGCCGCCATCATCCTGTTCTCCAAACGCGCCATCGGGAAATCCGATTGGGTCGCCAAGGAAGCCGCGATTCTGAGCTGGCGGGCGGAACTGGATAAAGACTTCAAGCTGATTCCGGTCCTGCTGGACGGGGAATCCACCCCCGAGGATCTAGCCAAGGATTTTTTCGGCATCTTGAATATCGGCAAGTATCAATGCATCCCGAACGCGCAGACCGCTGCTGAAATCAGCGCTGGAGTGGTCCGATGCCTCGGTAAGCCGGAGGACCTAGCCGAGAACCAGACGCCACTGGGACGGCTGCAAGGCGGGATCGCGAAACTCCTCGGCGAAGGCCCCACTCACGCCTCTCTGCAAGCGGCATTGCAAGCGGTGGGGTGTTCGATTACGCCCGACGGCACGCCCAACCACGAACGCTTTGCGAACCGGTTAGCACGGCGGTTTCTCAGCGCCGACCCTGAGGACGCGGCCGCGTGCTTTATCACTTTTCAGTGCGGCATCGATCCGCTATCGCCCAGTCTAGCGCGAGAGCGCGCTCGGGAACTGCTCAAGTTCGTGCGGCCGCTGTGGGTCGAGCCGGAAGCCGCGGCGAATATACCCCTCGCTTTGTGGCATAACGAACCGCTTGCTCTCGAAGGACAATTCATCACCCAGCCCGATGTGGAGCTGGACGCCAAGACCGGCTACACCCTCGAACGCTATCTGGAACGGGCTTGGCCCGGCTCTTCCTTGTACTGCTTCGTGACCGTGCCCGGCGCCAAGGCATCGGATGAGATCCGGGCAGAGATCCGCCGCTCCTACCTTGGCTCTGGACTGCCTACCACTATCGATGGCGCTAAGCAGGATCAAATCATTAACCGCGACCCCAAAACTATCATTCTGGTGATTGTCGCTTGTTCCGATAGCGGCGGGCTCCCCGATCCGCGTTTGATGCAGGATCTCGCCGAACTTCGGACACACTACGACAAGCTCGTTACGATCTTTGCCCTGGAGGCCGGTGCGGGGCTGTCGAGAGAGCTACCTAGCGGAATTAGAGAGGTTCTACCGCGCCTCGAATCTAGGCGCGAGACTGTTGCCTACCTCGCCGAGCGCGCCGCCAAGTCCTTCCTAGACCAGAAATACGGAATTGCCCCATGAGCTACCGACCCACTTATTTCGACCGGCTTCCCGCCGGGGCTGTCCTGCAAAAGACCGATGGCATCGAGCCCTACGTGTTCAACGACGACATCGTCATTGCGGTGGATGTGGCCCTGGCGACTAACCGCCCGCTGTTGGTGTCGGGCAATCCGGGTTCCGGCAAGAGCCGGTTGGCGGACGCCATCGCCGCAGTACAGGGTTGGAACTTGTTGAGCAAGACCGTGACCTCGCGCACCCGCCTGGAATCGCTTACGGTGGAGGTCGACCAGTTGCGACGGCTCAACGACGCCCAGGCGCGGCGCGAGGACTCGGAGCTCAAGCCGGACGCCTACTATCTCAATCCCGGCATCTTTTGGTGGGCCTTTCAACCCGGGACCGCTAGTCTGCGCGGTATGAATGCAGGCCAGGCCCACCGATACGGCGTCGCGCTGCCTTATCCGGGTAACCAACGCGGCGACGGTCCTCGCCAGCCTGCAGTCTTGTTGATCGACGAAATCGACAAGGCCGAGCCGGACCTGCCCAATGACCTGCTGGAGCCCTTGGACCGGCGCCGGTTTGATTTGCCGGACGGGTTTCGCATGGATGGCGGCGAGTCCAGAATCACCGGGGCGGAAGGGATCACGCTGCTGACCGTCATTACCACCAATGGCGAACGCGAGCTGCCGCCCGCCTTCCTCCGGCGCTGCGTAACCATCGAGCTCCCCGATCCTGACGCCGACAAGCTGGTCGAGATTGCACTCAAGCATTTTCCGGATGGCAATCGAGCTCGCATCGAGGCCCTTGCGGTAAGGATGTCCGCCTTCCGGGACAAGGCTCGCGACCGGCGCCGGCGTCCTCCGGGCACCGCCGAATTCCTGGACGCCATCCACGCTTGCGAGAAACTGAAGATCGAGGTCAGCGACGACGAGGAATCGGTCTGGAAAAGGATCGAAAACGCCGTGTTGTTCAAGGATACGCGGGCATGACGGACGCACCGAAACGCGGTGCAATTCACCTAGGCGACCTGACGCGGGCGTTAGCGACACTCGAGTGGCAAGACGACGAACAGGTTCGGATGATCGCCGCCTGCCTCGGCTTCGGCTTGCATAGCGCACCGGCACCCCGGCCGCCCAAGGAGATCTATGACCGCCAGCGCTATCCGGCCCGGGAGACGCCGGCGTCTCCACCAC
>JBOIDW010000068.1:0-1731 GCA_050740655.1 Gammaproteobacteria bacterium
AGCCTGGCTGCGGCGGTGGCCGGCCGGCCGGAGGGGACCTCAAGGCCCGCGGATCTGGCGCCACCTGCGTGGGGTTTCCTCAAAATTAAGCCCTGGATGGAACGACCCAACGAGGCCTATCTCAAGCAACTCAACGTGGCGTCTTATCAATTTCTCAAGCTATTCCACTTGCTCCTGCCCGGCTGGGCAAAGGAGGCGTTAGCGGTGCTCGCCCTCCTAACACTTCTCGCGCTCGTCTGGATCCTGATCGATGTGACATTCTCCCTGGGCCTTGTCCTGCTGATGGTGATAATGTGGGGGCTGAATCGCTACAGCCGAAAGCTCGGCCGCGGCGTGTGGGTATTCCGCGCGCTGCGGGCGCCCGTGGAGGCCATCGTCCGCCTGATCGCGAGAGCACTCATCCCGATGCTCGGGTCCTGGGCCATAAAGCTCCATCTCAAGTACATCGATCCCATCTTCTTACGCCACGGCCAGATCGAGCGCTTGCCCCCGCCGGGGCCCTAGAGCGTTTTCAGATATTCCAGCAGCTCCCATTTCTGGCTGTCACTGAGCGTCACGCCATAGTCATGGCCGGCGTTACTGTTACCCGGCAACCGCGTGTCGAAACTTGAACCGCCCGTCTCCGGCCCGCTCGCGAACCCGACGTGTAGTGGGTCAAACTCGTAGCTGCCCACATAGAACACCTGGTCTCGCCGCGCGCTGGGTTGCAGAAGCCGCCACAAGCTCGGCACCGATCCATTGTGTAGATAAGGGGCCGTCGCCCAGATGCCATTGAGCGGCCGCGCCTTATAAGACAGGGGATCGAACGGTGTAGCTCTTCTTACCTTTAAATATTCGCTAAATGCGGCTTCGATCGCTTGAACGGGTTGCCCCAGCGCGACCCCGGCCGCGATGACGGGCCCCACTTTGGTGCCCGGCGCCACCGGTCCCAAGCGCTCGCCGATCAGGATCATTTCGCGTGTACCTTGCAAGACACCGGTTTTGGCGGTGCGCTGGACCGCATTGGTAGCCATCGCCGGATCCGTGCCGATGTCCGCGAGGCGCGTCATGACCGCTTTGACTCTCCGTTTGCGATCTGCGCGATCGATGGGCGCGTGGCAGCTCACGCAGTATTGCTGGTAATGCACCTTGCCGCGCTCGGCTTTGTCTGCATCGATCGGCATCAGCAAACTCACAGGCCATTGCGGCGACCACAGATCCTGTAACCAACCTTCTAGCTTCCCTAAATTCTTGACGTTGATCGACGATCTGAACCCCTTGGGCAGCGGTGAGCCGGTCACCGCGACGTTGCCGAAGACACCCAACACCTCTCCGATATTGCGCAATAAGGGACCGATCCCGGCATTCGGCGCGCTGCCGTTCCATTGCACGACATCGTGTTGCGGCGTATCCCAGATAAAGGGGTAAGACACCGGCGCGCTCGGCGGGCTCTTGTTCTCAGGTATCCCCAAGTCGCGCACGAACGCTTCGTTGAATATATTTCCGAACGCATCGACCCGTCCGTGTCCGGGGGGACTCGGAGGCAGGTTGAGCTTGATGCGATCTGTCAGCACCTTGATCCGGGTATTGAGGCTGCTGCGAAGCTCCGCGATCGCCTGCTGCGACCCTCTGGCGACCTGCGCGGCGAAGCGCTGAAACTTCGCCTCGTCACTCGCGGTGGCGCGGAGCGCGGCCACGAGATCATCGAGGAGCGCGGTGAAGTCACCGAGAGTCGGCGCCCCATCCACACGT
>JBOIDW010000069.1:0-2986 GCA_050740655.1 Gammaproteobacteria bacterium
TTCCATATTTTCCTTCTTTTCAGTTCAATGCTCCCGCCGCGGTACGGGCGTACGGCGGACAGATTAGCAAAATCCGGGTTGGCCGGCATTCTACAACGCAAGCGGCGGGATGGGCGGTCCGCCGGCCCCGGCCGACCCGCGGCGCAATCACGGGGGGATCGGGCGCTCAGTCCGGCGGCTCCTCACCGGGCCGCTTGATGCTGCCCGACGCGGCTGCTGTTCTGGCCCGCCGCTCGCAAGATGCCGGGAGATGACCCAAGACCTCCGCTGAAGCCGGTTCCGACCAGGCACGCTGCCCTGCTGATCGACAAGGGGGTATTTCATAGTAGATACGGATGGAGCTGGTTTTGTCCAACGCGCGTAAGGCGGATCAGGTATAAGACGCGTTGCTAACCCAGGGCAAACGACGTTAATCTGCGCCCCATTCACCGCTTGGGACCAGGCGGCTTCGGCCGGTGTTCGGGTTCAGGAGGGCCTAGATGTTCCAGGAACTGCAAGACCTCATACAAAACTATGGCTATGTCATCGTATTCCTATGGGCCTTCATTGAAGGGGAGGTCGGCATGGTGCTGGCCGGCTCCGTGGCTCACCAGGGCTATCTCGAATACCGCTTCGTCGCGCTGACGGCCTTTATCGGTGGCTTCCTCGGCGATCAATTCTACTTTTGGTTGGGACGTTATTACGGCCATCGGGTCTTCGAGCGTTTCCCCCGACTCGCCAAGCACGCCGGCAAGGCGCGCGACCTGCTGGAACGCTACAACACCCCCTTCATATTGACTAACCGCTTCATGTACGGGGTACGCGTTGCGGGACCTATCGTCGTCGGCACCACCAGCATCTCGGGCAAGAAGTTTTTTTGGCTCAATATGGTGAGCGCCATCGTCTGGGCGATCTCGATCACCGGCCTCGGTTATGCCTTTGCCGAGGCGGTGGAGCTGGTCATCGACGATATCCGTACGGCCGAGAAGATCCTGGTCGGCGCAATCGCCGGTATTGGCACCGTGCTATGGCTCTATTACCGGTGGCGCGAACAGCGCACGCACAAGCGCCGGGCAGTCGGGGCCAAGACCCCATGATGGCGGTTATGCTGAGCCGGTTCCAACTCTGGCCCCTCGTCCGATGGGGCGAGCAGGAGGCGGCCTTGTGGCGTCAGGCAGGGGGTCGCGGCGCGTCCAAGGGGCGCGAGGCTTGGCGAAGCCACTTCCGGGGCCACTCGTGTGTTTGCCCTATTGAAGAAAATGCCTTGAGTGGAGTGAAACGCGAAACGGATGGTTCCGGTTACGTGGTGTCGGCCCGCAACGCTCGGCCCAGCCGCGAATACGCCCTGCCGGTCTCGAGTACCTCTCTCACCGCACGTGCGGCCATCGGCACGGAATCATAGCGATTTACCTGCCAGAGGCATAAGGCGGCCGAGAATATCAAGGCCTCCCGGCTAGTCCCGGGATTACCGGCCAAGGCCTCTCTCCCGACCTGCGCCGCGGCCCGGGCCGCGGTGGCAACGTCGAAATCTGCGCTGTGGTCCTCACCCGCTCCATCCACCTTCCCGAGCTCTGCCGGTAGCGACACGGCACGCGCCGACTGGTCTATGCCCAGTTCCGCAGGATCGATGTCCGCGGACTGTTCCTCGCCTCGATCGCGATAATAGAATAACCGCCCCGCCTTCTGCAGCGAGGGGATAACCCCGCCTTCTACACCCCGTACGATGAGCGCGGAGTTGAAACCTGCATTACGGGCCAGCAGGGCATAGATCCGAGGATAGGCCTTATGCACGTAACCGGTGACCAGATGGGTCTTGTTTCGGCCGCGGATGGGACCAATGCACACCTCCGCCGTGGTAACGACCGGCCTTTTTACGATCTGTGTGCGCAGGCCTATGAGATCGTACAGCTTCGGGCAGTAGGCCTTCTGGTCCACATAGGCCCATCCGACCGCGGGGTCGCCCAGGCGCGCAGCGGCCTCTTCCACCGAGAGATCGACCGGCTGGCCCGCGGCCTGCAGCACCTGTCGATGGGTCACACCGTATTTGGGGCCCAGGCGCTCCACGCCATGGCTCACGGCTGGGACCCCGCACGCGGCCAACACCGCAGGCAAGAAAGCCGACACCGCCAGCATGCGGTTAAAGCCGTCGTACGGATCGGCGATGTCGATAACCTCGTCTACGGGGGCGATCACGGTACGGGTCACCTCCCGGATCGCGTCGAGCACGCCTAGACTTTCATCATCGGTCTCGCGCTTCATGCGTAACGCGATCAAGAATACCCCAGCCTGGACCGGGTCGACTTGTCCGTCCAGGATGCACCGCATGCCGGCACGGGCCTCCTCGCGGGAGATGTCCTTGCTCAATTCCGGGCCGGTGGCGATCCGTTGGAGGATGGATCGCATGAGTAGAACCGGTTCGGTCGACAGGGTTGCCGTTGGGCCGTGCATGGTGATACCTGATGTACGTTAGCCCCGGCAGTTTGTCAACCCGGCTCCGGTATGCGCTGGTATTACCAATTCCATATTCGCCTTGATGGTTCGGCGGGTCCCGGAACCTCGAGGTTGGTATACCAACAACGGGCATGACTTACGCTTTTCCTGACGTCATGCCGGCGAAAGCCGGCATCCAGGATGAGCTGTTTCGCCGCACTGGACCCCGGCTTTCGCCGGGGTGACAGTTGACAGGGGGCGTCTTGCATCTTTAGGAACATTATGCCCGTTCGCGGTATACCTGAAGCGTTCGCAAGGTTGCTGCGCTTGTGTCCCGTAACGGATGGTTGGTGACACGTTGATACCGCGCGCCGTACGGCTTGGCACCGGGGGCACTCGTCCGCGTCCTCTCCATAGCCTAGTTCGAGGCGGCAAGGTATATTAATCGATCAGGTCCCGGTCCCGCCCCGCATGAATCGAACCGAATGAGGCTTAAGAACATGTCCACGCCAGAGCTCGAAACGACCGCCCAGGCCCTGGTCGCGCCGGGCAAGGGGATCCTCGCCATCGACGAGAG
>JBOIDW010000070.1:0-5378 GCA_050740655.1 Gammaproteobacteria bacterium
GTTGAGCCGCTCTCAAAGCACGCTGTTTCCAGAGTAGAAACACGGCCGGGATCACGACGAGCGTCAACACCGCGGCGCTCACCATGCCGCCGACCATTGGCGCAGCAATGCGGCGCATCACCTCTGAACCCGTGCCGCCCCCCAGCATGATCGGCAGCAGGCCTCCGATGATAGCGGCGACCGTCACCACCTTGGGACGGACCCGCAACAGCGCCCCTTCCACCACGGCATCGATGAGATCCTGCCGCGTGATCCCGCGCCTTTCCGCCAGCGCCAGGCGTTCACGCCGCGCGTAGGCCTGGTCCGGGAACACCAGCATCACCACTGCGGTCTCCGCCGCCACGCCCGCGAGTGCGATGAAGCCCACACCACTCGCCACCGAGAGATGATAATCCAACAGATACAACAGCCAGATCCCGCCGATGAGGGCAAACGGGAGGCTCGCCATCAGGATGACGACCTCGGTGAGGTTGCGAAAGTTGAGGTAAAGAAGCAGCACGATGATGGCGAGTGTCAGGGGCGCGACGACTCGCAGGCGCTCCGCGGCGCGCTCGAGGTATTCGTATTGGCCGGACCAGGTGATGGAATAGCGGGGCGGGAGCTTGACCTCGTGCGCGACCCGCGCTCTCGCCTCCTTCACATAGCCGCCTAAGTCTCGGCCCTGGGTATCGACGAACACCCAGCCGTTCAAGCGCGCATTCTCGCTTTTGATCATATCGGGCCCAGCCTCGATGCTGAGCTTGGCGATGCTCCCGAGCGGAACGCGGGCTCCGGAGGGCGCCACCACCGGCAGCAATTGCAGTTTTTCCATTGAGTCGCGGATCGCCCGAGGATAGCGCAGGTTTATGGGGTAGCGTTCGAGGCCCTCGACCGTCTGCGCGACGTTCATGCCGCCCACCGCCGTACTGATGATCTCCTGCACGTCCTCAATGTTGAGCCCAAGGCGCGCGGCCTCCAGCCGCTCAATATCCACCTTGATGTAACGCCCGCCCTTGACGCGCTCGGAATAGGCCGAGGTCGTCCCGGGCACCTCCCTCACCACCTGTTCGACCTGCTGGCCGATGTCTTCGATGACCTGGAGATCGGGGCCGCCGATCTTGATGCCTACCGGGGTCTTGATGCCGGTCGCCAGCATATCGATGCGGGTCTTGATGGGCATCACCCAGACGTTGGCGAGCCCCGGCAGTTGCAGCGCGCGATTGAGCTCGGCTTTGAGCTTCTCGGGTGTCATTCCCTCCCGCCACTGCTCTGGGGGTTTCAGCTTCACCACGGTCTCCACCATGTTGAGGGGCGCCGGATCGGTGGCGGTCTCGGCCCGTCCGATCTTGCCGAACACATGCTCCACCTCGGGCACGGTGCGGATCAGCTTGTCGGTCTGCTGCAGGATCTCCTGGGCCTTGCCCGCAGAGAGCGCCGGCAAGGTCGTCGGCATGTACATGCGATCCCCCTCATCGAGATCGGGCATGAACTCGGTGCCGAGTTGAGTGATCGGCCAAAGTCCTGCCAGCGTCACCACGATCGCGGATGCGACCAAGGTCTGGGGGTAGGCCAGGGCAACCCGGATAAAGGGCCGATAGGCGGCGATCAGCAATCGGTTGATGGGGTTTCGGTGCTCAGCAATGATCCGGCCGCGGATGAAGAAGCCCATCAGCACCGGCACCAGGGTGATGGCGAGCCCCGCCGAGGCCGCCATGGCATAGGTCTTGGTGTAGGCCAGTGGTTTAAACATCCGGCCCTCTTGCGCCTCCAGGGCGAAGACCGGCAGGAAGCTCAAGGTGATGATGAGCAGTGAGAAGAAGAGCGGCGGCCCCACCTCGCGGCTGGCCGCGAGTATCACCTGCCAGCGATCCTCGCGGGAGACCTCGGTGCGCTCCAGGTGTTTGTGCACGTTCTCTATCATCACGATGGCGGCATCCACCATGGCCCCGATGGCGATCGCAATGCCCCCCAGCGACATGATGTTGGCGTTGATGCCCTGTAAGTACATCACCACGAAAGCGGCGAGGATCCCCAAGGGCAGGCTGACGACGACCACCAGCGCTGAGCGCAGATGAAACAGGAATACGGCGCAAACTAAAGCCACCACGATGAATTCCTCGATGAGCTTATCCCAAAGCGTTTGCACCGCGCGGGCGATGAGTCCGGATCGATCATAGGTCTCGATGATCTCAACCCCTGCGGGCAGCCCCGGCGCTAGCTCCTCGAGCTTCGCCTTTACCGCCTCGATGGTCTGGCGCGCGTTCTCGCCGAAACGCATGACGACGATGGCGCCCACCACCTCGCCTTCCCCGTCGAGCTCCGCGATCCCGCGCCGCTGCTCGGGCCCGATCCGGATCTCCGCCACATCCCCGAGCAGGATCGGCGTGCCGCGCGCGCTCACCCTAAGCGGGATGCTCTTCAGCTCTTCGATCCCCTTGATATACCCGGTGGCCCGGATCACGAACTCGGCCTCTGCCATCTCGAGCACCGAGCCGCTTTGTTCTTGATTGCCGGCCTGGATGGCGCGCTGGATCTCGGCGATCGGGATCCCATAGGCGCGCAGCCGGTCGGGATCGACGACCACCTGATATTGCTTGACCATGCCGCCGACCGTGGCGACCTCGGCCACGCCAGCCACGGCCTGCAGCTCGTATTTGAGAAACCAGTCCTGTAACGATCGCAGTTGCGCCAGATCGTGGCCGCCGCTGCGGTCGACTAAGGCATAGCTATAGACCCATCCCACCCCGGTGGCATCGGGGCCTAAGGCCGGGCGGGCGCCCGGCGGCAGCCTGGGGGCGACTTGGCTCAAGTATTCGAGCACCCGGGAGCGGGCCCAGTACAGATCGGTGCCGTCCTCGAAAAGGACGTACACGTAGGAGTCGCCAAAGTTCGAGAACCCCCGTACCGTGACCGCGCCGGGAACCGCCAGCATGGCCGTGGTCAAGGGGTAGGTGACCTGGTCTTCCACCACCTGAGGGGCCTGCCCCGGATAGACGGTGCGGATGATCACCTGCACGTCCGAGAGATCCGGGATGGCGTCAACCGGCGTTTCTTTCGCCGCATAGATCCCGCCCGCAGTGAGAAACGCCGCCGCCAGCAAGATCAGAAATCGACTGCGGGTGGACCAGGCGATGATGCGCGCGATCAACGCTTGCGCTCCACATCGGCGGCCACCGGTTTATCCGATGCCGCCGGCAGCGGCTCCATGCGCCGAAAGCCGCCCTTGAGGCTTGCCTCCGAATCGAGCAGAAACTGGGCCGAGACCACCACGGTATCGCCCTCCGCAAGGCCCTTGCGGATTTCAATACGATCGCCGCTCTCGATCCCGGGAACCACCTCCCTAGGCTCGAAGCGGCCTTGGCCCAAGGCCAGCACGACGCGTTCGGCTACCCCGTCGCGGATCAGTGCCTCGGCCGGGATGCTCAATACGTCCTGGCGCGCATCCGCGAGGATCGTCACATGGGCGAACATCTTCGGTTTCAATAGCTCCCCTGGATTGTCGAAGCGCAGCCGCACGCGCAGGGTGCGGGTCATGGGGTCCAGATCGGGATAGATATAATCCACCTTTCCCTTCCAGGTGCGTCCCGGGAAGGACGGCACCCGCGCCTCTACTTCTTGACCGAGCTCAACCCAACTCGCTTGCCTTTCAAACACCTCCGCGAGCAGCCACACCGTGCCGAGATCCACGAGGGTCATGATCTCGGTGTCGGGTTTGAGGTACATCCCCTCCCGCACCATGAGCTCGGAGACGACGCCCCCTTGATCATGATGAGCGAATACCTGAACGACCTGATCGGCGTGGCGCTTCTCGCTGAGGCGTGCGATCTGGCCCTCGGAGATCCCGAGCGCCGTGAGCTTTTGGCGAGAGGCGCGGGTGAGCCTCTGGTTTCCCATCGAGAGCGCCTGAAGATATTCCTCCTGGGCGTTCACCAGGGTGGGTGAATAGAGCTCGAACAGCAAGCGTCCCTTCTCCACCCGCTCGCCCTTGGACTTGACCATGAGCCGCTGGATCCAACCCTCGGCGCGCACGTGCACGTGATTGAGGCGGCTTTCGTCGTAGTCCAGGTAGCCGACCGTATCGATGCGCCGCGCCAGCATCCCCCGCGAGACTCGAGCGGTGCGCACGCCGAGGTTATTGACCACCTCGGGGGCGATCGTGATGCCCGGATCGCCCGCCCCGCCCGCCTCGTCCTCGTAGACCGGGACCATCTCCATATTCATGGGGGAGAGGCCCGGCTTGTCGCTGCGGAAATCCGGGATCATGGGATCCCACCAATAGAGGACCTTACGTTCGCCTTTCGCAGCCGTTGCAACAGCAGGCCCTGGATCGTTGTCGCTCTGCCCAAAGCGGTCAAGCTTCAGACCAATGGCGATCCCCAGAATCAAAATCAACAGGGATATCGCGATCCTCATGGACACGCTCCGGCAAGGTAAAGCAGATTGGCTTGGGACTTGGCCCGCTCCGATTGCACCCGCAACAGCGCGAGCCGGGTGTCGAGCACGGTCATCTGGGCGCGCGAGAGCGTGGTGAAATCCGCAACCCCGTTCTGATAGGCGTTGAAAGTCGCTTCGGCATTCTGGGCCGCTTCTACCGCGGCACGGCCCCGATAGATCTCGAGACGCTTTCCGAGTTGCCTCCAGGTGGCATACTCCCCCCGTGCCATGCGCGTGAGCTCGCGCAAGCGATCGACCCGCGAATACTCGGCGGCGGCATGTTCCCGCTGGCTAGAGGCGAGAGTGCGGTCCTGGCGTTTCTCCCGGAATAAAGGTAGGTCGACCGTGACCGCGGCGCTGAAACGCTCCCCGCTGGTATTATCCTCAAACCCCCCCGAGGTGCGGTGTCCAAACATGAGGTTGAGCATCCAGCCGGGCTGGTATTGTTCGCGGGCGATGGCGAGCGACTTCATGCTCGCCTGCACCATGGCGCTTTCGGCTTGCATGAGGGGATGGCAGCCCAGCGAGGCCACCAGCGCCGCCAGCTCCGGAACATCGGGAAGCACGGGGTTTTGGCTGGGCAGCGGGCGCTCCGCCTGGCGAACTGTGATCCACTTAGCGAGCTCTGCGCGCGCGGCCTCCCGCATGCCCGTGACCTCGGCGAGCCGCTCTTCCAAGAGTGAAAGCTCAAGCTGCGCGCGTAGCACCTCGTGCTGGTTGTCGCGGCCGGCCGCGTATTGGTTCTCCGTGATATCGCGCAGTTGCGCGAAGAGCGTCCTGTTTTCCCCAAGGATCGATTGGGCGTGCGTCTGGTGAAATAGCTCAACGTACGCTGTCCGCAGCGCCTTCACGACCGTCCGCCGCTGGTCCTCGGCACGCGCGTTTTCCGCCTCCGCCATCGCGTTCGTTTGCTCACTTTTATAACGCAGCGTGCGCCCGCGCGGAAAGGCTTGCGACAGCCCGAG
>JBOIDW010000071.1:0-6150 GCA_050740655.1 Gammaproteobacteria bacterium
TCGAGCACAACAGTACACTGAACGAGACCGTGCTGCGGGGCTTGGGCGAGCTGCATGTGCGCGTGGCATTGGAGACCATGAAAGAACGTTTCCACGTAGAGGTCGAGACGCATGCGCCGAAGATCCCCTATCGCGAGACCATCAGCGCTGCGGCCGAAGGCCACCATCGGCACAAGAAGCAGACCGGCGGGGCCGGGCAGTTTGGCGAGGTCTATCTGCGCGTGCGGCCCTTAGAACGCGGGGCCGGCTATCGTTTCGTCGACGCCGTGGTGGGCGGCGTCATCCCCAGGCAATTCATCCCGGCGGTGGAAAAAGGCGTCTTCCAGGCGCTACACGAGGGTGTCATCGCCGGGTTCGAGCTGCAGGATCTCGAGGTCACGGTCTACGACGGCAAATATCACCCCGTGGACTCCAAGGAGGTGGCGTTTGTTAGCGCCGGAAAGAAGGCGTTTATCGACGCGGTGAGGAAGGCCAGACCCACGGTGCTGGAGCCGATCGTGGATATCCACATCACGACCCCCGCCGGGCACATGGGCGACATCACGGCGGACCTAGCGACCAAACGCGGGCGGATTAGCAACACTACGGCGTTGTCGGGCGGCATGATAGAAATTGCGGGCCAAGTCCCCTTGAGCGAGCTGGAGCTATATCAATCGCAGCTCAAGTCCATGACCGGCGGGCATGGCCGCTACTCGGTGGCACTCAGTCACTACGATCCGGTGCCGGCCAGGACCCAGCAGCAGCTCATGACGGCCTACAAGCCCAGCGAGACGGAGGAGTGAGGCGGTCTACCAGCCTGTCGGACCTATACCACGCAAGTTCACAGATCGCCCTTTCCTGTCGGACACTGTCCTGATGCTCGACGTGCGAAATGTCTACCGCAAGGTTTCGCGCACGGTCTATGTCGTCTCGCCCGAGTAGACGCAAAACCGTGGGGCGATGTATGGCTCTACCGCGGCCAGCGAGAGCGATCCCTCGGACTGGCGAAGGACTACCTCGGCCGCGTCTTAGGATGTTTAAACGCCCTTTTTCCTCGAAAAGAAAGGTACGGGCTGAAACTGCGGGTGTCAATCACGCGCGGCGTCGGTCCAGGGTCGGGCCGTTCATCGTCCCGAGGCGCCAAGTTTCGGGGCGGTTTGGCGTCTTGGGCGAGTGCAGACCAAGGGGGAGGGCCGCGGCTCAGGGACCGCTGGATTGCCAACGCTGGATTTCGTATAGAACGCCAGTGGCAGGCAGCCCAAACTGGCACGAACCAATTTTTGGACAATGTGCCGTAGAGGCGGGTGGGATAAAAGAATCGTAACCAGGGGTCCTTCCCGTAACACGATCGACGATGTAACGATCGGAGACCCTCGATGAGTCCATTATATAACAAAAATGTTGCCACGCTGGTCCGTAGGACGGCGTTGTTGAAAGCGCCGCTACGCAGAGCGCCCGCAGTTGGGCGGTGCGCAATGGTTTCCGATCTGATGGTGAATCTCGCGTTGTGCCTATCCCTCGCGACGTGTTCCGCGGTCGGTGTTGCCGAGGGAGCCAAGCGCCCGGTGGGATTTGTGTTGTCCGTGACCGGTTCCTGGCTATTGAACAATACGGAGAAAATCGCAGTGGGCAGAGCGGTTCGCCCTGGTGACAGCCTCCGCGCAGAGGCGGCAACAGGCCACCCCAATATCGTCATCTCGCTCTATAACGGGAAAGTGAAGTGTTGTCCAAATGCCTCACAACGCGATTGCACGAGCCCCATCTCTATCCCGGACATCCAACATCCGCCTACTTCTTTGGCACGTGCCTGGGACGCCATCCAGGCATTATTTGGTTCCAGCGAGGGCAGCCGGTTCACGCTGGCCCACGCCATCAGCCGCGGCGGGACGCTATCTGAGACTGTCCTCAAGCTAGGCGCAGGACGCATCGACCTCGGCCCGCTGTTGGCTGGGCTGGACGCCGGGGCGTATGAGTTGGCGTTCGAGCCCGCAGTCGTGGCCGACAACGACAAGCGCTCGGGGATAACTATGCGGGTTACCCTAAACGCGGTGGTCCAGTATGACGCAAGCGGCCTCATGCCGGGCCTTTATCGCGTGACGAAGGGCGGCTCGGGGTCCGACGCGTGGGTATTGATCGCGTCCGCGGACAAATACGAAGCCCTGATTGCCGAATTCGATAAGGTTTCCGAAATCACCTCGGCATGGCAGACCGATGTCAAGGTGGCCGACAAGCGTCGCGTCTTGCGTGCCTGGCTGTATCATCTGGCCAGCTCGGGCAGCACATAACCCGGACATAGGCGAAACGAATAGAGCCATGAGGAGGCCGTGTTCCAACAACCCTGGGCAACACCCACAGTCGCGCGGCGCGAAACGGTGAGGCCCTGCCATGTCGACCCAGTCTGCGCAACACCCCTCTTCGATTAGGCAGCAACTGCGCGAAGACGCGCCCCTCATCGCGGCGGTTAGTCTGATTATCCTGGCGCTCTCACAGCTCGGATGGTTGAGCCCGCTGGAGACCCAGAGCCTGGATGCCTGGATGCGGCTCAAGGCACCGATAGAGGCACGTTGTGTCAGCATCGTGAAGATCACCGAAGGGGATTATGAGCGCCTCTTCGAGAGCCGCTCCCCGCTAGCGCCGGAGAAGTTAAAGGATATTATTCGTGCGATCGCAAGCGGCGGAGCAAGACTCATCGCGGTAGATATTGATACCTCCCATAAGGACTTCGCGCAATTCCAGCCGGAGGCCGATTGGCCAACGCTCGTCTGGGCACAGAGTGCAAGCTATGCCCCCGGGAACGAACCTGAAAGCGATAGGATCCGGCCCAAACCCATTCTTGGCGCTCAAAACCGCTGCGTCCCTATGGGCCTCGCCCTATTCCCTAACGGTACGCAGGGCGGGGTGCGATATTTCCGCCATGCCTATGAGACGGCAGATGGACCCGTCTTGTCCTTTCCCGCGGCCATCGTCGAGGCATGGCATGCGCTCTCGGCTGAGAAGAAGCAGGGCGACACTGCGGCGTGCCCCGATACCCCTACGGTACATGACGAGGAGGGCCACAACTTGATCCTCGACTTGAGCGGTGGGGAGTTCACATTCAACCCGCACAAGGCCGGCGAAGTCCTCCACGTCGCGGACAGCCCCGCCTGGCGGAGCGATGGACTGCTCAAACACCAACTCGTCATACTCGGAGGCGAATACGACGCGGCGCGCGATTTCCACGAGACCCCGATGGGTCGCAAACTGGGGGTCGAGCTGATTGCCCATGCCGTCGAGGCAGAACTGCAAGGCCGCATGATCACGCCTGTAAATCACTCGCTGATGGTTGCCCTCGAGGTCACTGCGGGCCTTTGTATGTCGCTGCTACACTTCTATCTTGGCACCACCCGATGGCGTTGGCTCGTCGTGGTGGCCATCCCGGCCATTGCACTTTCGAGCAGCTGGCTTGCCTTTGCCCGCTTGAGCCTGTGGGCCAATTTCGCACCGGTGATGGTCGCGGTCCACCTGCACCATAACCCGGGGCCTGTGACGACCTGGATTGTGACCAAGCTGCGGTATTTGCCGGGCCAGGTCCTCAAGTTGCTCGGTCGTGGCTAACCCACCCGCGCCGTAAAGGAGCATCGCCATGATCCGTAACAGCAACCGCACGCCTCTGTCGGGCATGATCTTGGTTACTCAGCGCTCGCCGTAACGACGGCCAAGGGAGCGCTCTCACCGCGCGATTGCAATGGAATAGCTGTAGGCTGAGGCGACGAAGAAACCCTAACATTAACTTTCGTGCCCATCGTCCCTTCTCCGGCTGGACGCCGTTCGCTACAATAATCCCTGATTCCTGACCTATTCCGTATCATTGAGGTAATCCCATGAAAGTCGTTGATCTCACGGTGGATGAATTCCGGGCGCTGATCAGACAAGCGGTGCATGAGGAGCTGCGGGACATCATCGCCGATCCCGATAAGGGGCTGGAGCTTAGCGATGAGATTCATGCGCGGCTCCAAGTATCCCTGGGCTCCTCCGACCGCATACCGTTCGAGGAAGTGAACACCAGGCTGAGTCTTGCTTGACCTATCACGTCCAATTTACCCCTCAAGCGCTTCAGGATCTTTCCGGGCTTGATACCCCCATCGCCAGACGCATCGCTGAGAAGATCCAATGGCTGGCCGATCATTTCAAATCCGGCCGGAGACACTGACGGGGCCCTTCGCGATTCTGTTCAAGCTCCGTGTCGGGGACTGGCGCGTGCTTTACGCGGCCGATCCGGCACAGCGTATCGTCACGGTTCATGTGATTGCCCATCGCAGCAAAGTTTATAAGTCTTGAACCCAGGGGCTGTTGTTCATCTCGAATTCCCGATCAAAATAAACGGCGCCCAGTAGTAGGGATGGGCGTAGGGAGCCCTGGGGTCCGAGGCGTAGGCAGGGAGCGCGGCCCCATCCTTGCCCGCTGCACCCTCGGGGACGAGGACGGCGCTGCGAGTGGTATCACCGGGGGCCCGGTCTTGTAGCTCACCATGAAGGAGGCTCAGCTGCGCTTGGCGCAGGGCCTCGGCCTTGGTGGTCTCGGAACGCGTCTCCCCCCGCAACCGGTAGAAGGTCTGCATGAGTGCCTTGGTGCTCGCGTCCGCCACCGGCCACAGGGTCGCGATCACGGCCTTCGCGCCCTGGTGTTGGGCGAGGACGCCGAAGCCCTCGATCTCCTTGCCGTCGGCCCCGGCACCGCCGGTCGCGGTATTGCAGGCGGATAAGGCCAGGAGTTCCACGCCGTCGAAGAATTGATACGCGCTGCTGTCGATTTCGGCGAGCGGTAAGTGGTTGCCATCCCCGAGCAGGAGAAACGAGGCGGTCTCATCGCCTGGGTGAAATTGGAAGTGGCTGGCGATGTGGACTACGGGGTAGCGCTGGCGCAGGGAGGCAAGCATAGTGTCTTTGGTGAAGGCGGCATCGAGCTTGATCTCCCCAGGCAGCACCCCCTCGCTCATGCCCGTCCGACGAATGATGCCGCCGAGCTCGTCCACGACCGAGGGTAGCGCATCAAATCCCTCGTGGGCCTGGGAGACCCCAAGCCCCAAGGCCTTCCAGACCTCGCTCGGCGGGTCTTTCAAGCTCACCATACTGGCCGGGGTGAAGACGACGTTGCGGTAGCGCTCGGCGAGATAGGCTTGACCATCATGCAAAGCGGCGACGGGGAGATAGCGCAAGACCCCGTCGAGCGACCACAGTAACGTCTTGGCCTGGGCGCCCCGCAGATCGCCCTCGACGGGGGCGACCAGGATGCGGTAGAGCGCCTGGGCGAGGGGGCGCGGATCCGATTTAGGGTTCTGGAGGGCCTGACGGAAATCGAGCACCTTGCGATTGAGCTCCGCGGGGGCGATTTGATATTGCCGAGCGATCTGCAGATCCGGCGTGAACAGGATGACGTGATATCTTTCCTCGCTGACCACCGTATAGAGCGCCACGGTCCCCGCCCCGAGCTCGCGCAGACCGGATTTAAGCGCCCGGGCCTCCCGCAGCTCCTTGACCACCGTATCTTCGGCCCACTTCACGTCGCTGAACTCCTTGGGCAAGTCCTTTAAGAATGCCTGGAACTTCTGCCCGGCCACTTCCAGATCCTTATCCAACCGGGCAAGGCGTCGTTCTTCCTCGGGCGTGGGGGTGGTCTTTTGGAGCAGGGCGCCGCGCTCGGTACCGAGGGTAGTCAGTTGGTCGGCGATCTCGCGATAACGCCGCTCGACCTCGGCCTCATGGGGGCTGAGCGCGGATCGCGTCGCCAAGCTGTCAGCCTTGGCCGCATCGCGGCGGACGAAGTCGAAGTACTCCTCTTCCTTGAGCATGTTGAGCACCTGCTGGGCTTCGGGCAGGCGGCCTTCGCCGATGAGCAGATCGGCGAGCTCCGGATACAAGTCGAATACTGTCGGTCAACGAAGACGCAAATAAATATGTCTGGGACCTCACCGGTGGCGGGCAAAAGGGCCAGCTTTAGAGGCCAGCGGGACTGTACCACCAAGGCCATCTTCTCTACGGATGGGCGCTTGATCTTGAGCGGAAATGCCAGAGCTTATTTGGGATGCACTGTGACAATTCTTTGGGACGCGTCGACTACACGCGAGCTGCATCGCTTCTCGGGAGGACGAGGCTGGCCGGTGGCTTTTGCGCGCGATGATGGCATGGTAGCGAC
>JBOIDW010000072.1:0-25094 GCA_050740655.1 Gammaproteobacteria bacterium
GCATGGTGTGGGTTAAACGCAAACACTATTTTCCACGGGACCTTAACCAACATTTCTTTGGAAACTATTTTCGGGAGCTTAGCAATGGCGGCCAATAATCCGGAACGGAATCCAAGGCCAACCGAGCAACCACGAGTATTCCGATCCTTAAGGGAATGGAAGGAAAACTACTTCCCAGAACTCGTTAAGCAGGACGAGATTGAAGAGCTTAGAAAAGATAGCGAAAAGCTTGCGACCGCGTTGGCGAATGAGACGTTGAATCGGGTGATGCGAAGCGCACACCAGAGCTAGGATGTGATAGAAGGGAAAGAGTGGAATGGTGGTTTACGGCCGAAGGAGAGGGGCGTGAAGGGTATGTACCGGTGTTCGGGGATTTCGGTAGGGCGGAACATCTTGTTGGTGTCTTATTAGCGGGTGCAAAAAGTTGGGTGTGATTAGATTCGGTAAGGTGGCGGTATTGATGGGCGGCAGTTCGGCGGAGCGCGCCATTTCCCTGGAGACCGGCAGCGCGGTGCTCGCTGCACTGCGCGCGCGCGGCATCGAGGCGGAGGCCCTGGACCTGGACCGCGACCTGCTCCCGATCCTGGCGCGGGGTGGATACACACGGGTCTTCATCGCCCTGCACGGTCGCGGTGGGGAGGACGGGCAGGTCCAGGGGGCATTGGAGACGCTGGCCATCCCTTACACCGGCAGCGGCGTACTGGGCTCGGCCCTGGCGATGGACAAGGGCCGTGCCAAACAACTGTGGATCGGCACAGGGCTGCCGACCCCGCCGTTCGTGATGCTGGAGGCGGGTTTCGATCCCCAAGCGGTGGTGGCGCGGCTCGGCCTACCCATCATGGTCAAACCGGCGCGCGAGGGCTCGAGTATCGGCGCCAGCAAGGTGGCGACGCTACAGGCCCTCCCCGCGGCCTACGCGGACGCGGCGCGTTACGACCGCAGAGTGCTCGCGGAGCGCTGGATTACCGGCGCGGAATACACCGTGGGGATCCTCGACGGCCAGGCCCTGCCGGCCATCCGGCTGGAGACGGCCCGCGAATTCTACGACTACCGGGCCAAATATCACGACGAGGGCACACGCTATCACTGCCCCTGCGGACTTGCGCCCGAGGCCGAGCAAGACCTCCGGCAACTCGCATTGCGCGCCTTCGAGGCGTTGGCGGCACGCGGCTGGGGACGGGTGGATCTGATCATCGATGAGCGCGGGCAGACCTGGCTCATCGAGGTCAATACGGTGCCTGGCATGACCAGCCACAGCCTAGTACCCATGGCTGCGCGCGCCGCCGGGATCGCCTTCGAAGACCTAGTGCTGCGCATCTTGGCGAGCGCCGGCCTTGAATATCCGCAGGAGGCGGACCCCGCATGCCACTGAGGCCAGGAGCTTCGGTCGCGAACCGGTCCGCGGTTCCATTCCGTAAACGCCAGGCCAATCGCCGCCGCCGCGGCCCGCGCCGCGCCATCCCTTGGCGGGCGTTGGGCTTCATGCTCCTCGGCGCCTTCGTGGTCATCGATTTCTTTGCCCTGGTCGGTTGGGCCGGTACACGGCTCGCCGATCCGGGATCTTTTCCCATCCGCGGCGTGCACGTCGAAGGTGAGTTTCGCCGCCTCAAACCGACCGAGGTCGAGGCCTTGGTCGCGGCCCAGGTGCGAGGCGGCTTTTTTACCATGCAGGTCGATGCCTTGCAGGAGCAACTGCGCGTCAACCCCTGGATCCAGGGGGTATCGATCCGGCGCGTATGGCCGGATCAACTCCAGGTCACGGTCTTGGAGCAACGCGCCGTGGCCGCCTGGGGGGAGCGAGGTCTCGTCAACCGTGACGGGCAGGTATTCCGGCCGCCCCGTCGCAGCTTCCCCGCCGGGCTGGCGAGGCTGTATGGCCCGCCTGGCAGCGCGGCGCGCGTGCTGGCAAGTCTACGCGTGCTAGAGGGACTGCTGGCCCGGCTCGAGGTCCGGGTAACCGCCCTGAGGGTCTCGCCGCGCGGCTCCTGGGAGTTCGATCTGGAAAACGGCCTGACGGTCACGGTGGGACGTACGGATTTCCAACGCCGCGTGACCCGCTTTGCCAAGCTGTACGAACAGGTGTTTCACGGCCTGGACATGGGCCGGGTCAATCGCGTCGACCTGCGTTATACGAACGGATTTACGGTCAACAGCCGCGCGGCCCTGGAGCAGGCTAGGCAGGCGCCGGAGGGGGACGCGGGTGAAAAGGCCTGACAAGAATCTCATCGTCGGATTGGATATCGGCACCTCCAAGGTCGTGGCGCTCGTTGGGGAGGTCGCGGAGGACGGCGCCGTCGAGGTGGTGGGGATCGGCTCGAATCCCTCGCGCGGCCTCAAGCGCGGTGTGGTGGTGGACATCGAATCCACCGTGCATTCCATCCAGCGCGCCGTCGAGGAGGCCGAGGTCATGGCCGCCTGCGAGATCCGCTCGGTGTATGCCGGCATCGCCGGCAGCCATATCCGCAGCCTCAATTCCCACGGGATCGTCGCGATCCGCGATAGCGAGGTCACCCGCGGGGATATCGAGCGCGTGATCGACGCGGCCCGCGCCGTGGCCATCCCCGCGGACCAGAAGGTCCTGCACGTCCTGCCTCAGGAGTTCATCATCGACCACCAGGAAGGGATCCGCGAGCCGATCGGGATGTCGGGGGTGCGCCTGGAGGCCAAGGTGCATCTGGTGACCGGGGCGGTCAGTGCGGCGCAGAACATTATCAAATGCGTGCGCCGCTGCGGCCTCGAGGTGGATGACATGATCCTGCAGCAGCTCGCCTCCAGCGAGGCGGTATTGACCCAGGACGAGAAGGAGCTGGGCGTCTGTCTGGCCGACATCGGCGGCGGCACCACGGACATCGCAGTATTTATCGACGGGTCCATCCGCCACACCGCCGTGATCCCGATAGCCGGTGATCAGGTGACCAACGACATCGCCGTGGCATTGCGTACACCGACCCACTGCGCCGAGGAGATCAAGATCAAATACGCCTGCGCCTTGACGCAGCTGGCGAGCCCCGAGGAGACCATAGAGGTCCCCAGTGTCGGCGACCGGGCCCCGCGGCGCTTGATGCGCCAGACGCTGGCCGAGGTGGTGGAGCCGCGCTACGAGGAGCTGTTCGGGCTCATCCAGACCGAGCTCAAGCGCAGCGGTTTCGAGGAGATGATGGCCGCCGGGATCGTCTTGACCGGAGGCAGCGCCAAGATGGAGGGCGTGATCGACCTGGCCGAGGAGGTCTTCAGCCGCCAGGTGCGCCTCGGTGTACCGCAAGAGGTCAGCGGCCTCGCCGAGGTGGTGCGTAACCCGGTTTACTCGACCGGCGTGGGCTTGCTCTTGCTCGGCAGCGTGAGCGAGAAGGGCGCGGGGCGGCCGCTGCGGGGCGAGGCGGGTTTGGGCAACGTTTGGGGGCGTATGAAGGGCTGGTTCCAGGGAAACCTCTAGAAACCGGCAGGGTAGTGGCACAAGAGTCAGATCGGAGGTAGGCCTTATGTTCGAGTTAATGGATACCTATAGACAGAATGCCGTAATCAAGGTCCTGGGGATCGGCGGCGGTGGGGGGAATGCCGTGCAGCACATGCTGGGGGCGAACATCGAGGGCGTCGAGTTCATCTGCGCCAATACCGATGCCCAGGCCTTGCGCAACGTTTCGGCGCGCACCGTGATCCAGTTTGGCGGGAGTATCACCAAGGGCCTGGGCGCCGGTGCCGATCCCGACAAGGGACGCCAAGCGGCGCTCGAGGACCGCGACCGGTTCATGGACGTCCTGGAAGGCGCCGACATGGTGTTCCTCACCGCCGGCATGGGAGGCGGCACCGGCACCGGTGCCGCCCCGATCGCGGCCCAGGTGGCCAAGGAGATGGGGATCCTGACCGTGGCGGTTGTCACCAAGCCCTTTGCCTTCGAGGGAAAGAAACGCGCCGAGCTGGCGGGTGAGGGGATCCGGCAGCTCAGCCAATACGTCGATTCCCTGATCACCATCCCGAACGAAAAACTCATCGCGGTATTGGGGCGCGAGATCACGCTCTTGAACGCCTTCAAATGCGCCAACGACGTATTGCTGGGCGCCGTGCAGGGGATCGCCGAGCTCATCACCTGTCCCGGGCTCATCAACGTCGACTTCGCCGACGTGCGCACGGTCATGTCCGAGATGGGTATGGCCATGATGGGCACCGGCACGGGCAACGGCCAGGATCGCGCGCGCATCGCCGCGGAGTCGGCCGTCGCGAGCCCCTTGCTGGAGGACGTCAATCTCTCCGGGGCCAAGGGGATCTTGGTCAATATCACCTCGGGCATGGACCTGACCATGGGTGAGTTCGAGGAGGTGGGTAACATCGTCAAGGGCTTTGCCTCCGACAGCGCCACCGTGGTGGTCGGCACGGTCATCGATCAGAACATGAGCGATGAGGTGCGCGTCACGGTCGTTGCGACCGGGATCGGCCAGCCGGCCCCCGCCGTTGTCTCCGGCGAGACGCAGCCCCTGGCGCGGCCCAGGATCGTCTCCGCCGAGGTGAACTACAAGGTCCTGGAGCGGCCGACGGTGATCCGTAACAAGTCGGACAAGGAACCGGTGGAGATGGACAAGGCCAGCCCGAGCTATCTGGATATCCCGGCATTCTTGCGCCGGCAGGCGGATTAGGCGCGCCGGATCCCGTCGGGCTAAGGGGTCCAGGGGCGGAGGGGTCTTGTGTTACGATGCACTGCCGCATAGGAATCGCGGACCAACGAGGGGAGGGAAGATGATCAAACAACGTACCTTGAAAAACAGCATACGCGCCACGGGTGTCGGCCTGCATACCGGCCGCAAGGTGTTCGTGACCTTACGGCCCGCACCCGCGAATACCGGCATGGTATTCCGCCGCGTAGACCTCGATCCGGTCGTGGAGATCGCGGCACGCGCCGAAAACGTGGGCGATACGCTGTTGTCCACCAGCCTGGCCAAGGGCCAGGCGCGGATCTCGACGGTCGAGCACCTGTTATCGGCCTGCGCCGGCCTGGGGATCGACAACGCCTATGTGGACGTGAGCGCCCCCGAGGTGCCCATCATGGACGGCAGCGCAGGGCCTTTCGTGTTCTTGATCCAGTCGGCCGGGATCGCCGAGCAGAACGTCCAGAAGAAATTCATACGCATCAAGCGCCGGGTGTTCGTCGAGGACGGCGACAAATGGGCGCGCCTGGAGCCCTTCAATGGATTCAAGGTGGCGTTCTCCATCGATTTCGACCACCCCTACTTCGAGGACATGACCAAACACGCCGAGATCGATTTCTCCACGACCTCCTTCGTCAAGGAGGTGAGCCGGGCCCGTACCTTCGGCTTCTTGAAGGAGGTCGAGATGCTGCGCGAGAAGAACTTGGCCTTGGGCGGCAGCCTGCACAACGCCGTCGTGATCGATGACTACCGGGTCTTGAACGAGGATGGCCTGCGCTACGAGGACGAGTTCGTCAAGCACAAGATCCTGGATGCCATCGGCGACCTGTACTTACTCGGTCACAGCCTCATCGGTGCCTTCCGCGGCCACAAGTCCGGTCACGCCCTCAATAATCGCTTATTGCGAAAGCTGCTGGCCGATGCCAGCGCTTGGGAGCTGGTGGATTTCAAGGACGAGGTCGAATTACCCATCGCCTTTATGCAGCCCTTGCCGGCAGTTTAGGCCCGGCCGGTCCGGTTACGACGCAAGACAGCGCCTAAGCCACCCTACTTTTGACCTTATCAGGCGTCCGGCGCAGGCATCAGAGCACGATGTCCTGGCCGTTGGAGAGCTGCAAGGTGTACCACAGCAGCTCGCAATCGGCCTCGACGTTTTTCCCCACCGTTTGGGTATCGATGGGGTCGTCGCCTACGCGGCGCAGCACGCACTCCTTGACGCTATAGAGGCCGGCCGCGCGCTGGTCCACCTCGCGCAGCAGCGCGAATAAGTCCACTTCGTGTAGGAGCCCGAGGTGCAGCTTCATGGTGCTGGCATTGACCTGGAAACCACCGCCGGGGAGCTCGAAATCCGGTTGATAGACCTCGCGCGTAGCGATCTCGTAGCGCAGCTCCGGTAGTTTGATCTTCTCGCCGGCTTGCCGCAGCACCTCTACCCAGGTCAGGCGCTGTTCCTGACCGATGACGCCGCGCCGGTACAGCTCGATGAAGCGCGGGTACTGTTCCTTGATGATCAACTCCTCCTCGTCGACCGCCAGATAGCGCGCGCTGATGTCGCGGGCGCGCTGCTGGCTCTGCTGGGCGCGCGCGTCCATGCGCTCGCGGAAGTATCCGGTGCCTTGCACCAGGGACGCCGCTAGGGCCAAGGATACCACTAAGGCCAACACGGCCCCGCCCAGCATGGACCATTCGATATCAGCCCACTTCACGTGCGACCCCGAACACCACGCGGATCGAGAATTCCCCTGCACCGGCCGTCATGGGGAGCTCCGTGCCGCCCACCAGACGCGCCTCGGGTCCGATGTCGACCGGCAGCTTAACGACCTGCACGGTGCGGACCTGGGGGCGGGTGCGCAGCGCCGCGGCCAGACGGTCGACCTGTGCCAGTGCCTCGCGGACGTTGTCATCCAACTCGTTGATGACGCCGTTGACCAGGGCGACCTGGTAATACCCATCCGCGGATGGATTAGGCCCGCGCGCGCTATCGGCGCCGCTCGCCGGGTCCGTGCCGCTGACCTCGCTGAGCGTCTGCTCGGGTTTACCGGTCGCCACCCAGCGCAGCTCGCTCAATTGCAGGCGCGGAAAGCCGGCCAGGGTACTGCCCAGGGTCGCGAGGAGCGCGGCGGGCTCGGACTTGTGCCGGACCAGGGTGTCGACGATCGCTACCGCGGCGTGGATCTCGGCGGGCGGCACGGCGGTCGGCGGCAGGCGCCGCTTGGCGATCTCGAAGCGCTGCTGGTAATGCACGGCCTTTTGTTCGTTGGCCACCGCGTTGCGGCGTAGCAGGTCCCCCTGCCAGAGATTGAATCCGGCCCACATCGAGCCGCCGACCAAGCTCACCGCGCTCGCCGCGAGCATCGCCTGGCGGGCACGAAACATCGTGAAGAACTGGCTGTCCTCGCGCCGCGCATACTGATTGCGCGGGGTATTTTTAAGCAGCAGATGGGCGAAGATGAGATCGCTATAGGGCGTGGTCAGCACCCCTTGGATGCCCAAGCGCGCCGCTACACCGGCCACATCCAGGAGGTGATAGCGCGTCGACTCGCTGTTGCGACACCGCGCCTCTAGTTGTTCCAATACCTCGCCGTGCGTGATGACGACGATGTCCAGCGTGGCCTCGCCCAGGGCATTGACGTTTTTCAGATAGCGCTGGAAGCGGTCTAGCTCGGTGAGGAGCTGGGGCGCGAAGGGCGCGCTGCCCAGGCGCGGCATGCGCGCCAGGCGGCTGATGACCAATTGCCGGTCACGAAAAAAGGATTGCCGCAGCCCGCTCGCGCCCTGGGCGGTGACCAGCAGCAGGTCATGGGTCGGGAGCCGCATCTTGTCGAGCAGCGCAGTGCTGACGATGGGTAAGGAATAGATGCCGGCGACGGGGACCTTGTTCTGCAGGCACAGGCGTACCCAGGGGACGACGATTTCGGCGTTGGTGATAGCCGTGAACAGCACGCGGTCATCGCGCCGGCCGGACTTTTCGCGGCCCTGGCGGATCACGTGACAATACGGCGTGGCACGGAACAACCAGGCCTGTTTGCGCTCGATGAGCGCGCGCTGGTCGGCGCCGAAGACGTGCGGGATGGTCTCCTGGCGATATTCCTCCTCGACGATATCGACCAGCACGTAGACGGGCTGTTTGGGCATCTCGCGCAGATAGCGGTCGAACTGCGCGAGCCCCGAGTCATCGGGATCGAAGGCGAGCACGTTGGTGACGGTCCCGCCCTCCCATTGATAGACCGATATGCCTTCCGCGGCGATCGATACCGCGCGCCGCTCGGAGCTGCTAAACTTTGAGCTTAGTAATGAGATCATAGATGGGACCGAGCACGGAAAGCGCCACCCACAATAGTAAAGCGGCCAGGATGAGCGTCATCACCGGCTCGATCCAGGCCTGTAGGCGATCCACCGATTCCTTGACGTCGCGGGTATAAAAATAGCTGACGTTCTTCAAGGCTGCCTCTAAGGTGCCTGAATTCTCCCCGACTCGCAACATGCGCACGATGAGCGGCGGGAAGAGACCGGTCGAGGCAAAGCTGCTGCTGATCCCGTTGCCCTCGCCGATGAGCCGAGCCGCACCGCGCACCGCCTCCTCCACGGCCTTGTTGCCGGCGATCTCCTCGGCGACGCGCATGCACTCGAGCACCGTGATACCGGCCGCGTACATGAGCGCGAAATAGTTGGCGATGCGGGTGATGATTATCTTCTTGATGATGGTCCCGAGGACCGGCAGGCGCAGAACCTTTCCGTCCAGCCAGAGCTGAAAGCCAGGGCTATGGCGGTGCAAGGCCAGCGCCCCCAGGACCAGCAGTACGGGGGCCAGGATGAAAATATACCAATAGGCCGCAAAGGCGTTCGATACGTAGATGAGGAGCATGGTGTGCATGGGTAATTCCTGGCCCATGCTCTTGACGAACTTGAGGAGCTGGGGGACCACAAACACCATCAGCGATACCAGCGCTCCCAGTACCACGACGGTGACGAAGGCCGGATAGATGAACAGCCGCTTGGTGTAGGCGGCCTGCTCGTCCTGCCATTTCAGGGTATCGACGATGTTGCGCAGCACGGTGGTGACCTGGCCGCTCTGTTCGCCGGCGCGGATGAGATTGACAAACACCGCGTCGAAGACGTAGGGAAAGTCCTGCAGGGCCTCGGACAGGCTCTTGCCGCCTTGCACCGACTCGACCATGGCCGAGGTGATCTCTTGCAGGCGCTGGTTCTCCAGACTGTCGCGCAGGTCGGTCAGCACGTCGAGCATGGGGACACCGGCGCTCAGGAGTTGCTCCAGGTGTACGCCGAAGGTGATCAGGTCTTTGCGCGTGATACCGTGGCGGCGCATGGCGTAGGCACCGGGGCTGACCTTCTTGTAGCTCAGCAGATCGAGACCGATACGGCCGAGGCGCGCCTCCAGATCGACCGGGTTCAAGGCATCGACCTGGCCGCGCAGGAGTTGCCCGGTGGTATCCATGGCCTTGTAGCGGTAGACCTCCATTTATTTTATTCGCTCGGTCAGATCGACGACCCGTGATACCTCGTCGAGGCTAGTGGTCCCGTCCAGGACCCGATCGACGCCGGCCTCCGCGAGCGGCTTGAAGCCACGCTCGAGGGCCAGCCGCGCGATCTCGCGCATGGTGGCGCCGCGTGCCACCAACTCGTCGATGTCGGCATCGAACTTCAACACCTCCATGACCGCCGTGCGACCCTTGTAACCTTGCTGCTCGCAGTGGCCACAGCCGTTGGCGCGATAGATGGCCGGGGGGCGGCCGCTGGCCACGAGACCCAGCAGGCGTCTCTCCACCTCGTTGGGCTCATAGGGCTCCTTACATTTGGGACACAGCCGCCGTACCAGGCGCTGGGCCATGATGCCGATGATGTTGCCGGCCATGATATCCGGACGCACGCCCAGATCGAGCAGCCGCGGTACAGCCCCGACGGCGGAGTTGGTATGCAGCGTGGAATAGACCTGATGGCCGGTCATGGCCGCGCGAAAGGTCATGGAGGCGGTGTCCTCGTCGCGGATCTCGCCGACCAGGACGATGTCCGGGTCCTGGCGCAGTATGGACCGTACCCCGCTCGCGAAATCCAGGCGCACGGTCTCGTTCACCGAGCTCTGGCGGATCGCCACCATGGGATATTCCACGGGGTCTTCCAGGGTCATGATGTTGACCGATTCGGTGTTGAGATGGTTGAGCACGGAATACAGCGTGGTGGTCTTGCCGCTACCGGTCGGTCCGGTCACCAGCAGGACCCCCGAGGGGCGCGCTACCATCACCCGCAAGAGACCCAACACCTGGGGGTCGAGCCCCAGCTCCTCGAGCGGTACCAGTCCCTTCTGGCGATCGAGGATGCGCAGCACGATGTTCTCGCCGTGCACCGTCGGCAGGGCCGAGACGCGAAAGTCGATGGGCCGGCCGGAGAGCGTCAGCGAGACCCGCCCGTCCTGGGGGGCACGGGTCTCGGCGATATCCAGGCCGGCCATGACCTTGATGCGCACCGCGATTGCGGACCAGTAGTTGCGATGCAGGCTGCGCACCTGGCGCAGCACGCCGTCGATGCGGTAGCGAAACCGCAGAAAGCCCTGTTCCGGCTCGCAATGAATATCGGAGGCGCCGCGTTTGACGGCATCCGCCAGCATGGCATTGACCAGGCGCACCACCGGTTGGCTATAGGCCTCGTTTTCCGGGTCGAGGCTGGCATAGTCGATCTCGCCGGTCTCCAGCTCCTGCAAGATCCCGTCGACCGACAGCTCGAAGCCGTAGAATTGATCGATGGCCTTCTCCACCTCGCTCTCGGCGGCGAGCAGCGGCACGATGTCGATGTCCCCGCCCAGCAGGGCATTGATCTGGTCCAAAGCCACGACATTGAAGGTATCGGCCATGGCTACCGTGAGCCGGCTGCGATTGGCATCGTAGGTGAGCGGCAGGACGCGGTAGCGCCGCGCCATGTCCTTGGGGATGAGCTTGATGGCCTCGCTATCGACCACCACGTTAGAGAGATCGGCGCTGTCCTGGCCCAGCGCCCCGCCGATGACGTCGCGGACCACGGCCTCGGTGGCGAAGCCGAGGCGCACCAGGATCTTACCCAGTTGCTCCTTGCGCCGGCGCTGCTCGATCAGGGCGATGCGAACCTGGTCGGCGGTCACCACGCCTTTCTGGACCAGCAGGTCTCCGACCCTCAACTGTCCCTTGCCGGCGCTCACGGGTGTGGGCCTGAGACTAACGGCTGGCAAGTTGTGACAGGCTGCGTATGCGCGTAAGGACCTGCGCAGTATTGAATCCGGCCGCATGCCGGTCGGCGAGCTGTAGGGCCTGGCGGTAGTACGCGAGCGCAGTGCGCGACTGGCCCATGCGGTCCAGGCTCACGGCAAGATTGAAGACGTAATCGGGATTACGCTCGTCCTTGGCGTAGGCCTTGAAATAGGCCTCCTGGGCCTCGGCCCAGCGGCCTTGCTTGGCATACAGGCTCCCGAGACTGAAATGCAGCGGCGAGGCGTCCGGGGTTTGATCGAGGAGCAGCTTCAAGCGCGACTCGCTATCCGGGGCGGCGCCACGGCCTTTCAAATTGGCCAGCGCCGCCAGCGCCACCGCATCGCGAGGATACAGGCGTACGACGCGCTCGTAATAGCCCTGGGCCTCGGCGCGGCGCCCCGTTTGCGAGGCCACCGCTGCTACGCCGAGCAGGGCATCGCGATGATCCGGTTGCTGCGCCAAGGTCGCCCGGTAGGCCGCCTCGGCCCCCCGGTAGTCGCCTCTCGCGTAGGCACTATAGCCCTGGCGCACGCGCGGATCGATACCGGCCGGATTGCGCGTCTTGGTGATGCGTATACTGCTGGTATCGACCCAAGCGCGGGTCACCAAGGGCCCGGTAGGCAGCTTGGACACGTCGAACGCCGGCAGTTCGGGTTCGGCCGGCGGCGGGATCGGCAGCGGAGCGGCCGGGGCTGCCTCGGTCTCCGCAGTCTCGATAGCGCTCGGCGGCGTCGTCTCGGCAGGCGCCTCCCGGTTAATGGGTGCGTTACTCGCCGCACCGGTGTCCTCCGCAGCCGCCGGTGCGGACGGGCCAGGGGCCGCGGCCGGCGTGGGGGGTACAGCCGGGGCTGGCGGCGTCGGCGCAACTTGTGCCAAGGGTGTCCCGGCGGGCGCCAAGAGGCTGGTCTCCGACCAGATCCATAAGGCACCTAGCGACACCGCAAGCACCAAGACCACCGCAAGCCCCAGATTCACCGTACGTGACAAGGACACCCGGCGCGTCGCTGTAAACACGGTATTGGCCGATACCCGCGTGACCACCTCGCCGGTGCGCGTCGAGCGGCTGCCGCTCACCTCCCCGGAGGGCGCCGCCGGGCGGAATTGTTCCACCGACTGCGAGGACTCGAAATAGTCCTTCAGGGAGGACTGTATGGCCCTTTGCGAGGGCAGGGTGACCTCACGATCGTAGGAGGGCAGGGGCTGCTCGCCCCGGCCTGCGGCGCGTGTCGCGGACGGGCTGTTGTCGTCGCGCAGCTCACGGCCGGCGGTGTCCAGGCTCGGCTCGCTACGCTCGCGCTCCAGCGAGACGCTTTGCGACAGGCCGTTCCGGCCCGACGCGGCCGAGGCATCGAAGTCGCCGGTCAGCGGTTCCAGGCTCAGGCTACCGGTGCTCAACGTCATACTACTGGCCGCGGGTTCCGTAGAGACGCCCGCCGCGTCTGGTGGCGATGCCGCTTCCTGTGCGACGCCCTCAAGACTGGCCTTCATCTCCTCGGCGGCCTTTTTCTTGTCGTCCTCGGCCTTTTTCAAGGCATCCATCAAGAGACTCATAAAGCAGCCCTCACATCCAACCGGAAGGTACGCATTCTAGGAACACTACGGGGCGGACGCTACCAGCCCCCTTCCCCGCTACTCGCGCGGCGCACGGGTGATCGCGTTAAGGCGAGGGTTCCCGTGGGTCAGTAGGTACGGCTCGGGTCCTTGCGCTCACCCAGATACGAGCGATAGCTTTCGAGGTCGGTATCGATGCTTGGACTGCGCACGATCACCGGGCGCAGAAAGATCACCAGCTCGGTCTTCCCATAATTGTTGGTGCGGCTGCGGAATAGCGAATCACCGATGAGCGGGATGTCCGAGAGCAGCGGCACGCTGTCGGTTTGCTGGTCCGTGCTGTCCTGTATCAGCCCGCCCAGGACGCCGATCTGCCGGTCGTTCAAGCGCAGCACCGATTCCATTTCCCGAACCGAGATCTGCGGCACCAGATTCACCAATTGGACGCTGCCGCGTTGAAGTTCCGGATTGGGGTCCTGTTTCTGGTCCGTCACGCGCGAGATGGTGGGCCTAACCGTCAGATTGATGGAATCATTCTCGTTGACCTGCGGCGTCACACTCATGACGAAGCCGACCGGCACCGTCTTGGCCGTCGTGTCGACCGCGACCGAGGTCGCAAGGGTGAGTGGATTGGTCGGACCTGGCTCGACGTCGACCTCGAAGTAGACGAAGTTCTCGACGACTTTCAACACTGCGGTCTGGTTGTTCAGGGTCATGATGCGCGGGCTGGAGAGCACCTTGAGGTCGCCGAACTCGCGCAGCAGGCGCAATGCGACGTCGATGCTAGGACCGCCCGAGCCCTTATTGAAATACTCCATCACGAAGGAGGTGACGGTTCCGGCGGCGGTGGCCGGGAGCGCCGCGTTCGCCGCGGCCGCACCTAGACCCGGGCCGCCGAGGAACTGTCCGATATCGATCCCGGAGCCCTCGTGCAGGACGTTCCAGTCGATGCCCTGCTGGTAGTTATCGTTCAGCGACACCTCGACGACCGTCGCCTCGATGAGGACCTGGCGCTGGGCACTCGTCATCACCTTGTCGATGAAGCCCTGGATCGCCTCATGCTGCTTGGCGGTGGCACGCACGTTGATCAATCCGGTCTCGGGATTCGGGATCACCGATTCGTTGACCGGCAGCTCGCCTCCAGCGCCGCCGCCGGCGACCGGTTCGCCGAGAATGGCCAGGATGTTCTGGGTCAGGGTCAGCCAAAAGCGGTTGTTGGCGGTGTTGGTGATGGCGGTGGTGGAATTGTTGTTGCCGCCGCCACCGGAGGATCCGCCCCCGCCCTCGCCGATAACGGCCGCGCCGGTGGTGGCGATCTGCGTGGCGACGTTGATGGTGCCGGTGCTGTCACGGGAGAGATTGACATAGTCTACCTGGTAGGTGCGGAAGTACGGGCGGTCGGGAGAGACGATGACATTGCCGTTTCTAATCTCATAGCGGACATCGACCTGGCGGGCGATGCGGTCGAGGATTTGGGGCAGGGTCTGATCGATGGCGTTCAGCGTGACCAGCCCCTCGATCCCGGGGTCGACATCGACATTGACCTTGGCGTCGCGGGCGACGGCGAAGAGTAATTCCTTGACCGGCACCTCATTGACCACCACCGTGTAACGCTCCGTCTCCGGTAGGGGCTCGGGCGCGGGCAGATAGGGTGCTTGCTCGACCACCTCGGGGATCTCCTCGGCGTGGCGGGGGTCACCGGCGTCTAGATGCACGGGTGAGGGGGCGGGTGGTGCCGGGACCAATGCGGTGCATCCGGCGAGCGCACAGCCGAGCAGCACCGCATAGGGCAAAATGGACTTGGTCATCAATGCGTTCGCCCCCGGCCCCTGCGGGATCCTGGTAGAAATTGGCATGGTTGCCGGTAACTATCGTTTGCTCATCCTAGCGGGTACCCCGCGCGTTAGCCGGGGCGCGTAGGCCAAGGACCGTATTGAGAAATAATATTATATTATTAATAACTTGAATACTACTCTATACACAAAATTATATAAAGATCACCTTATTCATTGTTAATCAATACGATTTTGATTGGCGCCCGCTGTCGCTCGACCTCGCGGTTATTCCACTCGGGCCACGAGTTCCGGTAAGACCAACGGGGCGAACTCGGTAAGGGCCTTATGGTAGACCCGGCGCTTGAAGGAGACGACCTCTTGCATGGGGTGCCAGTAGCTAACCCATTGCCATTGGTCGAATTCCGGCCGTTCCGCCGCGTCCAGGCGCACCGCCGTGTCCTCTCCGATCATGCGCAACATGAACCACATCTGCTTCTGGCCGATGCACAGGGGCTGGCGGTCATGGCGGATGTAGCGCTTCGGTAACCAGTAGCGTAGCCAGGCGCGAGTGCAGCCGGCGATTGCGACATGCTCGGGCGCCAAACCCACCTCCTCCTTGAGCTCGCGAAACATGGCCATCTCCGGGGTTTCCTGGGACTTGATACCCCCCTGCGGAAATTGCCAGGCATCCATGCCGGCGCGCCGCGCCCAGAAAACCTGGGACTGCCGGTTGCTCAATATGATGCCTACATTCAATCTGAATCCTTGGGCGTCTATCATGCCCCTGCCCCCCTCTCTCAGCGGTTTCGCCGTCGCAACGGGCCCACGGTGCGTGCGACCTAGCGTCAGCGGCTATACTGGCACGCTGTCCTGAAATCGTAAAGCAACGTGAGCAGCCGTCTGGCGATCTTCGATCTCGACAACACACTCATTGCCGGCGACAGTGACGTGCTGTGGGGCGATTATCTAGCCGAGCGCGGGCACGTCGATCCCGTCGACCACCGGCGCCGGCATGATCGCTATTACGCGGATTATCTGGCCGGAAAACTGGATATCTTTGAGTTTCTGGCGTTCCAGCTCGAGGTCTTGGCAGCGCACGATATGCAAACGCTGCGCGCGTGGCGGGACGGGCTCATCGAGGAGAAGATCCGCCCCATCGTCCTGCCGAAGGCCCGGGCGCTGGTGGCGGCACATCGGGAGCAGGGCTGTACCCTGCTGATCGTAACGGCGACCAACCGTTTCATCACCGAGCCCATCGCCTCGCTGTTCGGCATCGAGCACCTTATCGCAACCGAGCCTGAGATCGCGGGCGATCGCTACACCGGCCGCGTGCAGGGCACCCCGTCATTTGCGAGCGGCAAGGTAACGCGCCTCGATGCCTGGCTCGAAGGCCGCGGCCTGGAGCTGGCGCGAAGCTGGTTTTATAGCGACTCCCACAACGACCTACCGCTGCTCGACCGCGTGGGCCATCCCGTCGCCGTCGACCCCGATCCCGTCCTCACCGCGACGGCCCGCGAGCGACGCTGGCCGATCATCAGCCTGCGCGACGTACCGGCCATGCCTGGCGCGAGGGATGGCTAGGCATACCCGGTTGTTGACTAATCATTCATTAAAAGCTAGGCTGGTCGCCCCTATGGAACGTGTTCGTGAACGCAGATCCGTGGGGAGACCGAGGGAGTTCAACCTGGAGGAGGTGCTGGATAAGGCCGTGGAGACATTCTGGTCCAAGGGTTACGAGGCGACTTCGATCCAAGACCTAGTGGACGGCATGGGTATCCACCGCGGCAGTTTATACGCGGCCTTCGGGGACAAACAGCGCCTGTTTCTCGCCGTGCTCGATCGCTACCGCAAGGTCGTAGTCCGCAAGCTCCTGGATATCCTCGATAGTCATGCCTCGGGCAAGGCGGCTATCCGCCAATTCTTCGCTAACGTCGTGGAGCACGTGATCAGCGGCGGGTCGCTGCGCGGCTGCCTGGTCACGAACTCGGCCGTCGAGCGCGGCCTGAACGATCCGCAAACGGCGAAGAAGGTAGCCGCGTGTCTGACGCAGTTGGAGGACGGATTCCATAAGACTCTGGTGCGCGCCCAAAGCGCCGGGGAGATCGATCCGCAGCGTGACCCGCGGGCCCTGGCGCGCTATCTGACCAGCAGCCTGCAAGGGCTGTTGGTGATCGGTAAGATCCGCGGTGATCGGATGGTCCTGGAGGATGTAGTTAAGGTGACGCTGCACGCGCTGGATTGATATTTCGGCCACGTTATAGATTCTATCGGTCTCGATTAGTTTAGGGGCCCTATGGCAAAGCTGGGATCGGGTTCGGTGCAATGTTTCCGCGGCACGAGATCTACCGTGCCGGCTCGCTGTCGCTTGGGGCGTCAACAGTGGGCGGCGGCGCCGGGATGCGCCGCCGGATTCTTTCTTGTCCCGCGTATCCGGGACCGGATGCGTCGCTCCCGCGGGCAAGGTCACGCCCATTGAATGCAGGCACAACAAACACAGGAGGAAAGTATGGCAAACGTAAAGCTCATCGTCATCTACCCCCGCCCCACGGACGTCGAGGCGTTCGAGAGGCGTTATCAAGAAGAGCACGTGCCGATGGCGGTAGAGAGGTTGGTGGGTAAGACCCGCTTGGTGGCAACCAAGGTCCTGGCCACGCCGGACGGGACGCCGCCACCGTACTATCGCATCGCCGAGGTGCATTTTCCGTCCCCGGAGGCGTTACAGGCCTGTGCGCAGTCCGAGGGCGGCAAGTCGACCCTGGCCCATGCGGTCGAGATCTCCAGCGGTGGCGCCCCGGTGTTCCTCGTCGCGGAGGAACAAACGTTTCTGTTCGGCGGCTGGTTGGAACGGTTCAAGGCGCTGGTGTCGCGCTGAGGGGGGTTACGCCGATGACGACCTACGCGTCGCTGCTGTACTCGCGTGTTCCGGCTGTAATCCGGACTGTCTTCGACATCTGCCGCTTCGAGCAGCCGCCGCAGGCCCTGCCGCCATCTGCGGTCCTGCTCGCAATCACGCTCGCCAGCTACACCCTCGCGCGCATGGTCGTGGGGTGGTTTACAATGCCGGCCGACGTGGCTGCGCTGGCCGGGTTTATCGACAGCGCCCTGCTCATCCTGACCATCGTGATCGCGCTACGGGTACGGCATTTTTCTCACCGCATCCTGCAAACGCTCACGGCCTGCTCGGCCGTCGGCAGCGTAGTGACCCTGTTGCATATTGCGGGATTCTCGGTCCTGGTCATGGCGCCGGTGCCGCTGTTGCACTTGGGCGTCGGCCATGCCTTAGCCGCCCCGCTCATAGTATGGAACCTCGTGCTGAACGCCCGTATCCTGCGCGAGGCCTTGTCTAGCGGTCTTACGGCGGGATTCTCCTTGGCTTTGGTCTATATGGTGCTTGTGTGGTGGATCACAGCGTCCCTCGTGAGCACGGTGTAAGCTTGACCCCGGCGAGTATGCAGAGGCGTTAGCGATGCCGGTCATTCGTACCGCGATCTCGATCGGTTTATCCATGGATCGGGTATTCGAGTTCGTTACCACGCCATCGAACTCCCCCAAGTGGTGCCATTCCTCGTGGAAGATGGTCACTGACCATCCACTTCAGCCGGGAGAACGGGTGATTGAGGACTTGTCGGTGGCGGGCCGGCACGTATGCATCGAATGGACGGTTCGAGAGAGCCAACCACCGCGGTTGTGGGTCATCGTCGGCAAGACCGAAGACGGAGGCACGGCGACGATGACCTACACCCTGACGGCAGAGCCCAACGGAACGCGCTTCAAGCGTGAGCTGCTCTACAATATCCGCGCCCTGTTCGACGAACAAGGGGGGTTTTTGTCGCTGCGCAACCGGCTGCAGGCCGATTTGGCCGAGTCCTTGAGGCGACTAAAACGGATCCTTGAGGATTCCATGGCGGCGTACCGCGGTGCCGGGGTCCGATAGCGACGGTCCTCTGTGCCAATGTAGGCGAGACCCCCCGCCCGTCGAGCGGTGAGCGTGCGCAGCGCGGGTTGGTGCGGCAGCGTACGAATACAGACCGCCTGATCTCACCGATTATGTGATGAGCCCAGTTCGTAGTCGACGAGCTGCGCCTCGTCTACGCCTGGAAAGAGCAATCCTGGAATAGGCGTTCGGATGGTCATGGTCCTGGAGATAGAGCACGGTGCCCATGACGCGGGCTGACCCCGATGCGTATCAGCACGCGCGAAACACCTCGTGCAGGTCTACTTCGAGCCCCGGAAACAGAGGTGACGTGAGCTTGTCGTTCACGCCTAGCATCATCGCCAGGTCGAATCGGGTGCCGGCAGCGCGGATGACCTCTACCGATTCGGCATCGGTATCGACTATCCAGTACTCCAGCACGCCGTAACGGCCATACAGATGCCGCTTGTAACCGCGGTCGCGCTCCTCGGTGCCGGGTGACAACACCTCCACGATCAGGTCCGGTGCCCCTCGGATCTCCGGCGCAGCGATGATCGACGCGCGGGCCCGGCTGATAAACAGGACGTCGGGTTGAACCACCTCACGGTTCTCGCTCGTGCCGAAGACGACATCGATGGGTGAATACAAAACGCTGCCGAGGCCGTGGGTCCGGACGAAGCTATGCAGGATGAATTCAAGATTGCGTGACACGAATTGATGGCGGGTGGTGGGGGCAGGAACCATCAATAAGTCTCCATCCAATAGCTCATAGCGTTTCTCCATGGATTCGGGCAAGGACTTGTAATCCTCGTAGGTGAAGCGGATGTTCGGGTTGACGACGCTCATCGCGGGTTCATCGTATCGACAGCGTGTAGTGTAGCATCCGCTGGAGGCGCTTGCAGAGGGGGTGGAGGGGTGCGCCGGATGCGTGTCGAGTGAGTAGGTTACGCGGCGCGGGACTCACCCGCCTCTCGCGTGATCGACACGCCGCAGCTTCAGCAGTACTTTCCCTTTCGGAAAAAAAGGCGTTTAAAATTCGTATTCCTCGATCTCGAGGAAGTTCATGTTGAGAACGGGCAGAAAGAGTTTCGCGGACTACTTTGACGCCACTTGCGCGCGGCCAAATTTTGCATACAGCGCCGGCATCAGGACGAGGTTCAGCAAGGTGGAGGTAATGAGGCCTCCGAGGATCACGGCAAGCGCCGTTCGTCCCCGTTCACGTAGCGCTCATTGCTGGTGATTCCACGAAGTAGCCATTGGGCGACTGGTGCCTCGGTGAAGACCGCACCGGAAACAATATTCAATCTCTGCACCTTGGCTAGGGGATCGCCTACGACGGACCGCATGCTGACCACGCGCCAAGGGCCTGATTCGCCGCCAACAAGAGTAAACAGTCGACCGTTCATCTCACTTGTCACGCCGTCATGCCGGCAGGGATTGCCGGCATCCGGTGCGCAGGACGCCGTAAACGTCCCTGTACCCTAGGTTCCGGCAATCCCTGCCGGAACGACGGGTAGATGGAGATATGGAGATAAGAATTTTAAAATACCATTGGCTAGAAATTTAGCGCCCGCAACCTTAATAAGGCGCACGTCACTTCAGCGTTTCCGCTGGACAGGCCGGTATCGTCCGGACCGTAGCCGCGCTAGATGAACGCACGGTCCGTCCGCTATTTTGCGTAATGGGTGGCGAGATAATCGACGATGCGCGGGGCGTCCTCGGGGCTCACCGGTGCGCCCATCACCTCAATCATCTTCTTGACGCTCTTTTCCCAGCCCGCTCGGTCCATGACCGGGGCGCTCATCTCGACGTAGTCGAGGCTGTGGCAGGTGACGCAGTGGGCGGTGACGAGGGCTTGGCCTTCGCCTGCGCGCAGCACGATGCGGGATTCATCGGCCGCCGCGCTGCCGCACAGCACGCATAGCGCCCACCCGGCCGCCCGCGAGCTAGACGACATGGATCTCGACTCTCTGTACGCTGTTGTGATGATAGCCGGCCGGGTTGGCGACGGACGCGAAACCCTGGGTTTCACCGTTGCGGTTGCTAGCCTTGGCCAGCAGCGCGGACCGGCCCTTGCCGGTCGGGGTGTAGCGGTATAGCCAGGGCCGCCAGGCGTAGCGGCCCAGGTCTGCACCCAACTCGGCCAGGCGCCATGAGTCGCCCCCGTCGGTCGAGACCTCCACCTGGCGGATCCCATGTCCGCTATCCCAGGCCACGCCCTTGACCTCGATCGGCTTGCCCACCCCAAATTCATCGCCGTTCTTGACGTTCGTGATGAGGGAATTGATCACCATCCCGGTGATGGGCACGGTCTCCGAAGGCTCGGCCGGGGCGGATCCCTGCACGAGCGGAAACGCGCCGCGCGGGACGCGGTAGGCGGTCTTCATCCAAAAGCCCTGAAAGCCTTGATTGACGGCCTCGATGGAGACCAAGTGCTTGACCCAATAAGTCGCCGTCCAGCCGGGTACCACCAGCCGGGCCGGATAGCCATGCCAGTGCGGGAGCGGCACGCCGTTCATCTCGAAGGCGATAAGGGTGTCCTGGTCCATTGCCTTCGCAAGCGGCAGGCTCTTCACGAAATCCGGCGTCCTGTCGAGCACCGGCCGATCGGCCCCATCGAAGGTGAGCTCTACGGCGTCCGGTTTCAGGCCGGCGCGGAGCAGCACATCGCGTAACCTCACACCGCGCCAGCGGGCATTGCCCATGGCCCCCGACTCCCACTGCAGGCCGGGCACGCGCGGCTCGAAGAGGCCGCGGCGGTTGCCCGAGCATTGGTTGACGGCGACCACCTCTACGTGCTCGAAATCGCGTTGTAGCGCCTCCCAACCGAGTGCCATGGGCCGCTCGACGGACGGGCCGGCGATCCGCAAGCGCCAGTCCGCCACGCTCAGGACCGGGATATCGGCCAGGTGATAGCGCACGTAAAAGGCGTCGTTGGGGGTGAGCAACTCGTTGAAAACGGAAACCGGGGTCTCGAGGTTGGGCGGGCGCAGGCTACGCTTGATGAGCGGGCGCTTGCCGGGTAAGGCGTAGAAGCGGTCTGCGTAGGAGACCGGATCGATGTGTGCCGGGCCAGCGGCGAGCCGACATGCGAGGCCGTAACCGCCGCCACCGACGATGGCGCCGACGGCCGCCGTTCTCAACAGGGTGCGACGAGTGAGCATAGTGCCTCCGGGCCTGATCCCCTCGCGGGCCGGTGATCCACCGCGGGCTGGTCAAATCTCTATACCACCGATAGCCCTCTATACCAGATCTGCGCGGTTTCGGGTATCCCGCGCTGAGCCCGACGCCGCCTCGTGGGCCAAGCATCCGCAGATCCGGCCAAGCTGAGCTATGATGTGCGCGAATACGTCTCCGGAGAGGTCCCCATGCGTTGGCTCACCCCCGTGTGCCCTGACCGAAATATGAGCGATGACTTGCTGGCCTTCTTCGCCTTCGGTGCGCAGGGCCGTGGCGTACTGAACCCGGCCGGGCCCGGTAGGACCGGCGCATCGTAGTCACGACACGCTGCTCCGAGTCTCGCCTATCGAGAATGATATCGATCCGTGAGCCGGGATCGCTTGAGGTCCGGGCGTGCGCCATGATGACTGATTCACCCCAATCCAAGCCCGGCCTTCGCGTCACCGAACACCGGGCCAGGCTCGCGACCGGCTTGTTGCACGTACGCGCCTCCGATACGGGTTTCGGGTTCGATGACTTGGTGGGCTTCGCGGCCCGCAACAACCCGCGGCGCGGTTTCCTGTTCGTGAGCAAGGTGCTCGGCAAGCACTATCCGTCGCGCCCCGCCGCGATGCAGGCTATACATCGCGCGTTGGCACGGGCGCTGATGCCCTGGTGTCGTCGATCCTCGGTATTCGTGGGTATGGCAGAAACGGCCACCGGCTTGGGACAGGGGGTGCATGAGGCCTACAGCGCACTGCCCGGCCCGCAAACCTCCATGTTTATCCAATCCACCCGTTATCGGCTTTCCGGAGCAGACCGGATCGAGTTCCAGGAATCCCATAGCCATGCGAGCGACCTCTATCTCTACCTACCCGCGGACCCTGGTTTGAGGAAGGCGTTTCTCACCGCGGAAACCCTGGTACTGGTGGACGATGAGATCAGCACCGGCGAGACCTCGGCAAATCTGCTCCAGGCCTACGACAAACACAATCCCCTGCTCGCAGGGGTGGTGATCGCTTCGATCCTCAACTTGAGCAGCACGGAGCGCCGGCAGGCCCTGACGGCCCGGGTCGGACTGCCGATCCATTTCGTATCGATCATCGACGGCACGTTCCGGTTTATGCCCGACGTCGACTACCGTTTCACCACACCGATCCCCGTGGCCGGCAATGGTGCCTGCAAGCGCCAATATCTGTCCGCCGGCTTTGGCCGCCTGGGCCTCGGCGGACCGCTGCGTCTCGATCTATCGCCGCTGGAGACCCTGGTGAGCACGTGGCGCCAGGGCTCGACGGTCCTGGTGTTGGGGACCGGCGAGTTCATGCACCCGGCTTTCCGCATCGGACTATTTCTGGAGCATCGCGGGTTCTCCGCGGCAGTGCAATCGACCACCCGATCCCCGATCCTACTCGGCCAGGATGTCGGATCGGTCCTGTCATTCGAGGACAACTACGGGGACGGCATCCCGAACTTCCTCTATAACGTCGTACCCGAGCAGTACGAGCACGTGCTGGTCTGCCACGAAACGCCCCGGGGGCCCGGTCTGATCGATCTGGCCGCTCGATTGAAAGCGCCCCGGTTGGACCTGCACGATGGAAAGATTTCTATTTCTTGACCTCGACGATACGGTGTTCCAGACCCGCGCCAAATGTGGCCCTGATCCCGATCCGACGGCCGCGGCCTACCTCAAGGACGGTTCACCGATCTCCTATTGCACGTCCCGGCAGAGGGCATTCCTCGAGATGTTCGTACGCGAGCTCCGCATCATCCCCACGACGGCGCGCAATCTCGATGCATTCAAGCGCGTGGCCCTGCCGTTCTCCGAGATGAGCATCCTGGATCATGGTGGAATCATTATCGATGCCGGGCGCGAGCCGGACCGGCCCTGGCTGGAACGGATGCGGCAGTTGATGAGTCCGACCATCGGGCTGCTGCATGAGCTGGCGGCCCGGATCAGGATTTATGGAAACCACCGGGGCATCGAGATCGGCACCCGGGTCATCGGCGACTGCGGGCTGGATCTCTATGTCCTGGTCAAGCACGCCAAGAGTGACACGACAGCCCTGCAAGCGATGCTCGACGGCTGTGTAGGCCCGTGGATTGCGCGGGCCGGCACCGCCTTCAAGACCCACTTGAACGGCAATAACCTGGCGATACTCCCCGCGTTTCTCGACAAGTCGCATGCGGTTGCGTACGTGATCGAGCGGTTGACCGAGCGCTACGGCGACATCCTGACCATCGGGATGGGAGACAGCATGAGCGATCGCGAGTTTGTCCTCCTATGCGACTATGCGCTGGTGCCGAAGGGGACGCAATTGCATGCGAGCACCCTCGGGAGGTCATGATGTTTACGGGTAGCTACCCCCATACGGATGTGCAGATCCTGCTGAAGCCGATAGACATCATCGATACGCCGGTGATGGAAAAAGAGGCCCTGATCCAATCGGGCCGCCGGCATTACAGCGAGTTGATCAGCTTTGAGCGGTTGCCATCGGGACGTTATCTCCAGGTGTTTCACCAGGCGATGGCGCAAAACCGGCAGCGTATGGCAACCGACGTGGCGCGCCTGGCCGGGCTCATCGCGGATCGCCATGCCGGTGCGATCACGCTGGTGTCACTCGCCCGCGCCGGCACCCCGGTCGGGGTTCTGATCAGACACACCCTGGAGCGCCATTTCCAGCGCCGGGCCAGCCATTACTCGGTCTCCATCATCCGCGACCGCGGGCTGGATGCCAACGCCCTGCGCTACATCCTGGATCGAGGGCACCGGGATACCAGCCTCGTATTCGTGGACGGCTGGACCGGGAAGGGGGTGATCGCGGGCGAGCTCGCAGAGGCCATCGCCACGTTCAACCGCGTCCATGGCACCGAGGTTTCCGCGGATCTGCATGTCCTGGCGGACCTCTCAGGCAGCGCCGCCGTGGCCGCATCCGTCGAGGACTATCTGATTCCCTCCAGCATCCTCAACGCCACCATCTCCGGGCTCATCAGCCGCTCGATCCTGAACCGCGATTACATCGGTCCGGACGACTTCCACGGCTGCCGGTACTACGCGGAATACGCGGCTGACGACCTGTCGCGCTGGTTCGTCGAGGCCCTGCTCACGTCTATCGATAGCGTGATGGATAGGCCTCTGCCACCCTGGCGAGCGCCCGAGCGGCCGCTGTTACAAGAGGCCTCCCGGTCTTTCCTCCAATGGGCGGCGCTACACTTCGGGGTCGGTGATCCGAATCGCGTGAAACCGGGTCTGGGCGAGGCCACACGCGTGTTGTTGCGCCGGGTCCCGGATCGGCTCCTCGTGCGCGACCCGCGCGAACCGAGTGTGCGGCATCTATTGCTCCTGGCACGCGAGCGGCGAGTGCCGGTAGAGCACGCGCCGGGACTCCCGTACCGCGCCGCCGCCCTGATCCGGGGGCTTGCCCATGAGTGAGGCCTTCAAGCTGGGCGCATCCCTGTACGTGCCGGCCATCCGGCGCGATCTGGTCGATATCGCCAATGGCGTCAAGTACCCGCGCCTGCGCTCGGTGATCTTCTGCACCGAGGATGCGTTGGCCCAGCGCGAGCTGCCGCTGGCGCTGGCCAACCTGAGCCGTTGCCTGCCGCGGTTCTCGGATACGGCCATCCTGCGCTTCATTCGGGCACGCAACCCGGAGGTGCTGGGACATTTGCTGCAACTGGATGGTATCGAGCGCGTGGACGGGTTCGTGGTGCCGAAGCTGACCCGATACAATATGGATAGCTATTTCAGCCCGCTCCTCGACACCGGGTTCAAGGTCATGGCCACGCTCGAGACCCGCGAGGCACTGGACCACACGGAGATGGC
>JBOIDW010000073.1:0-5071 GCA_050740655.1 Gammaproteobacteria bacterium
GCCGGCACCATTACCTGCAACTACGACGGCGCCAACAAGCACAAGACCATCGTCGGTAATGACGTGTTCATCGGCTCGGACACCCAGCTCGTGGCACCGGTCCGCATCGGCGACGGCGCGACCATCGGTGCCGGCACCACCGTCACCGAAGACGCGCCGGCCGGTACGCTGACCCTCGGTCGCGCGCGCCAGACGAGCGTTCCGGGCTGGCAGCGGCCCCGAAAAGATCACTGAGCATGCTGGACGTCGGTTATCTCCAGTTTCGCCCGCGATTCGGCAAGGTCGCGGCCAACCTCAAAAAGGTCTTGTCGGTCTTGGACGGGGTAGGCGCAGACCTCATCGTCCTGCCGGAACTCGCCTTCACCGGATATCATTTCAGGGATCGGGCCGAGGCCGCGGCGCTGGCCGAGGACCCCCGGGATTCGGAGACGGTGGCCGCCTTGACCGCGCTGTGCCGGCGGCAAGACCTGTATCTGGTGACCGGCTTCTGCGAGCGCAGCGCGGAGCGGATCTACAACAGTGCGCTGCTCATCGGGCCTCGCGGCCTGGAACACGTCTACCGCAAGCTGCACCTGTTCGGTGACGAGACGCGCTGCTTCGATGCGGGCGACGTGCCCCTGGCCGTACAGACGGTGCGGGGCGCCAGGATCGGCCTCATGGTGTGTTTCGATTGGGCCTTTCCGGAGGTCGCCCGGGTCTTGACCCTGCTCGGCGCCGAGGTCCTATGCCATCCCTCGAATCTGGTGCTGGGCTACTGCCAGCAGGCGATGCTCACCCGCTGTCTGGAGAACAAGGTCTATGCCGTCACCGCCAACCGTTATGGTGCCGATAAACGCCCGCACGGCACACTGCGGTTTACCGGGTGCAGCCAGATCGTCGCACCCGGCGGGCGGCTGATTCATCGTGCCGCCACCCAACGCGAGGCCTTGCACGTCGCAACGATCGACCCGGCCGAGGCGCGCGATAAGCACATAACGCATTCCAATGACCTGTTGCGGGACCGGCGGCCGGACTATTACGGCGTGCTGAGCGCGGCGGCGACGCCGTTCTCAGGCTAGATTCTTACGCCTTGAATGTTGTGAACAGGACGACTCCAATCGACTTAAATGTAGGGTGGGTTAGCCGCGCCGTTTGCGGCGTAACCCACCAACCCGTCGGCCCCAAGCCGACTCCTCTTGAAGCGGCGTGGAAAGGAGGCCCGCTATTCGCGGGCCGAGTCGGTGGGTTGCGGCATAAACAGCATGCCGCAACCCACCCTACTTTGGGCCGACAATTTCAAATACGATTGGCTAGACCTTGGCGGCCGTGCCGGCAACTGGGATCGTAGCCCGATCGCTGCGACAATAGCCGCACAACGTCGATGGGTATGAGTCAGCATGGCCTTTTCCAGCGATCTTTTCAGCACACCGAACCGGGTCCTATTGTGCGGTATCCTGGGTCTCGTCATCCCCCTGTGGGTCATCGCCGGCTACACGGCAGATGAGGATATTCGCGCCATACTCATTATCGTGCTGATAATGATGGGGTTTGGCTTCGGGATCTATGAGCTGTGGCGCGAGGCCCGCGACATCGCACTATTGGGTAGGGATCTGGCGGCGGTGCCGCCGGTGGAGTTCGAGGGCGAGTCCGTACTAGGACGGTTGAGCCCCGCGCTGCGTGAATTGGTCCAACTACGCCTTTCCGGCGCCGCTCAAGCCCGCCGCGGGCAGGTGAGTTACACGCCTTACCTCATCGGCGCACTGATATTGCTCGGGCTCATCGGCACCTTCATCGGCCTGGTCGAGACCTTGAGCGGCACCCGTGCCGCCCTGCGTACCACGGCCGATCTCGATGCCTTACGCAGCTCGCTGCTCGCGCCGATCGCCGGACTGGCACGGGCCTTCGGTGCATCCGTCTCGGGGGTCGCGACCTCGGTGATGCTAGGCCTCGCCGCCACCCTCACCCGCCGCGACGATAGTCATCTCGATCAGCGCATCGCCGGCCTCGCCGCGACACGCTGCAGGTCGCTCATGCCGAGCGAGCGGCAGACCGTCGCACTGGAGCGTCTGGTCGAGCAAGGATCCACGGTGTCCGAGGTGGTGCAGCGCTTCCAGGAGGCCGTCAGCGTCCTGATCCGTATGCAAGAGGACCTGCGTCATGGCCATGACACCCTGGCCGTACAGGTTGCCAATGCGATCAGCGAACGCAGCGCCGCGATACGCGACGACCTCAATAGGACCCTCCAGCGTTTTAGCGATGAGATCGAGCCGGCCGTCAAGAGCATCTTGAGCCATACCGCGGGCGTCTTGAACGACGCCGGACGTAATCTCGTCTCCAGGGTTCAGGATCGCTTCGAGACGACTATGGAACAGGACCGCGAGCAGCGCGGCGAGGTCTTGAAATTAATCGAGGCGGAACGGCAGGTCCGCAGCGCCGAGGAGGTCAAACACTTCGAGGGTCTCGCGGCCCACGCCAGGGGCCTCGCCGAGTCCTTTCAGTCGCAAGTCGATACCATCGGCCGGCACTATGAACGTTATCTCGAGCGCTTGGAAGGCCATGTCGCCAACTTCGATAAGACCTGGAAACAGGACAACGAGAGCCGCCGCCAGGAATCCGAGGTCCAGCGCCAGGCCTTGGAGGCCCAGCTCGCCAGCCTGCGCTCCTCGTTTATCGAACAATCCGAGCTGCTTTCGCAGCGGCATCGGGAGCTATTGCAGCAGATCAGCAAACACTATCAGGACCTGGTCCAGCAATTCAGCCAACAGGCCACCGCTCTGACCGATCAGGCCTCCGAGGTCATCGCCGCCCTATCCCACAAGTACACCGAGACGGTCGATCGCCACGAGGACGACCGCGCGCAGCTACGCAAGGCCTGGGGCGTCGAACAAGGCCGGCAGCAGCGGCAATTCGACTCCATGCTGCAACAGATGCGGGAGGACTTGGAGGACCGGCGCCGCAGCGATACCGAGCAGATCACCAGCCTCAACGCCTGGGCGCAGCAGCTGGTCAAACGCATCGAGCTGGGCGTCGCCGACAAGGCCGTGGGCTGGGACGCGCAGTTCTCGAAGCTCATCGGTGCGCTGGCCGAGACCGCCCAGGCCTTGCATTACGGCGAGCGGGCGCGCATCAAGGAATTCAAGGAGATCGTCCAGGTGATCTCCGAGGCCGACCAGCACCGCGGCGACGAGTTTCGGCGTCTGGTGCTGACCCTGCGCGAGAGCGGGGAGAAGACCGAGGCCTAGCCCCATGCACGTCGAGCCCAGCGCCGCGGCGGACCCCCCGGACGGACCCACTCCCGCGTGGTCCATCTGGCCCGCCGTCGCCGACATCATGGTATGCCTGCTCGGCATCTTCGTCTTGTTGTTCGTCTGGTCGCTGGTCTTGCAGATCGAGTTGGAGGCCGCACTACGCCAGGAAAAAGAGGCGCGCCAGGCCGAGGCCAAGCGCTTGCGGATCCTCGAACAGGCCCTCGCCAAACCACTCGCCGAAGGACGCATCACCCTAGTCGAGGGGCGCATCGGCATGCAGGGCAGCGTCTTGTTCAAGTTGGGCTCGGCGGAGCTGTCGGCCGAGGGCCTGCAGCTCATCGCCAACGTCGCCCAGCCCTTGCGCGAGTACGTGCGACACTCCGTCACCAACGTCATGGTCAGCGGCTTTACCGATAACAAGCCCGTGCGCGGGGAAGGCGGCCTGTTCCGCGACAACTGGGAGCTGTCCACCGAACGTGCCTTGACCGTCATGCGCGCGCTCATCGACGCGGGTTTCCCGCGCGATCAGGTATTCGCCGCCGGGTTCGGCGAGAACAATCCGGTAGTCGCCAACGATTCCGCGGCGCAGCGCGCGCTCAACCGGCGGGTCGAGATCGCCCCGGTGCCGATGGCAAGACATCCGATAGCCGAACGGCCGGTGCGAGAACGCTAAACGGCCGGGTGCGATCCCGGCGCGTCCCTGGGCGGTGAGCACGGATACACCGTACTTGCTGCACCGCCCGGTGCTACGCAAGCACCGCGAACGCAAGGCGGGTCAGGCAAGGCGATCCAGCGGGCTTACGACCCCACGCCCGCCCCGGTTCAAGACGTGCGTGTAGATCATTGTCGTACTCACGTCCTGGTGACCCAGCAGTTCCTGCACCGTGCGGATGTCGTAACCGCCCTGCAGCAAATGCGTCGCGAAGGAATGCCGCAGCGTATGCGGTGTCGCCGGTTTGCCGAGATCCAAATCCCGCACCGCCTGTTTAATCGCGCGCTGTATACCTTTCTCGTCGATATGATGGCGCCGCATCTCGCCCGACCGCGGATCGACCGAGCGCTTGGAGGCTGGAAAGACATACTGCCACGTCCACTCCCGATTGGCATTGGGATATTTGCGTTCCAAGGCATACGGCAGATACACCGCTCCGTAGCCCTCCCGCAGATCGGCCTCGTGCAAGGCCTTGACGCCGATCAGATGCGTTTTCAGCGGCTCGATCAAACGGCCGGGCAACATCGTTACCCGATCCTTGGACCCCTTGCCATCGCGGATGGTGATCTCGCGCCGCTCGAACTCCACGTCTTTCACGCGCAAGCGCATGCACTCCATCAAGCGCATGCCCGTGCCGTACAGTAGACGACCGACCAGCCCATATACGCCGGACAACCGATTCAGCACGGCCGCCACCTCCGAGGCGGTCAAAACCACCGGCAAACGCTGGGACGGTTTGGCCTGCTCGACCTCATCCAACCACGGCAAAGATTGCCCCAGCACCTCGCGATACAAGAACAGGAGCGCCGACTTCGCCTGATTCTGCGTCGATGCCGCCACCTTTCCGGCCACCGCCAAATGGGTCAGGAAGGCTTCCACTTCCACGGCACCCATCCCGGAGGGATGCCGTTTACCATGAAACAGGACGAAGCGCTTGACCCAATCCACATAAGCCTGCTCAGTGCGGATGCTGTAGTGCTTCAAGCGGATCTTATCGCGCACCCGATCGAGCAGTTTTGGCGCCGGAGGGGTATTCCCCGTTGGAGGTGTAATTACTCGGAGTATTGGGGTGCTCATTTTACCAAATAATGCGAGAAGTCATTGAATTCTGAATAACCCTGCGGTAGTATCG
>JBOIDW010000074.1:0-3985 GCA_050740655.1 Gammaproteobacteria bacterium
TTATCCGGAAGCACCTGCCCCGTCCCGTGCGCCTGGGCGCGTACGGCCTTTAGCAGCTCATCGTGCAGACATGCTGCGACGGCGTCCGCTGGATAGGTCAAGCTCGGTTGGACGTAAGGTGATGTATCCGTTTCCATAGTGTGTCTCATGACTGTTCTGGAGGATCTAATTATATGTCCGATATGCGGACTGTCAATGTCCGAATAGTATCTAAAGATTGCAAACCCCTGGAACCGTCCAAGACTGGTCATCGCCTGCCCGCAACGAATTTGGATTTCATGACCCCGTGGGCGATCGGTCGGCGAGAAAGGTGCCGTTACCATGTGACTCGGAGACGAGTGCGCATCGATCTATTGGTTGGTCGTATAAGTATAATGAGTAGGGTAGCACTTGGACTCGCGTACCGAGCGCCTCGAGGCCCGCCAGTTCATCCTGGACTCGCCGCTCTGCGAGGCCGCGGCCGACATCACCCGGTACGCGGCGGTGTCGCTCTGCCCCGGCGGCCTGCTCCTTCAGTCCTTTTTATCCTTCGCTAACCGATTGATTCTAGGCGCCGCGCGTTCGTTACTCGACCGTGCTCCGGTAGTGTAGAGTGCGCGGATGAGCGGCTCACCGGCTTCTGCGGTGAGCGCTGCCGCCCTGAGTCGGCAAGGCTTATACACGCGATGAGGGGCCCGATCCATGACAAGACCGAATCTTCGCCGAGGAGACCGCGCGCCATGAACGATAACCTGCATTTCACCCAGCACTGTAACCCGACGCTTAAAGCACAGGCAGAAAAGCTGCTTCCCGCGTTGAATGCGTTCTTATACGCTTCAGTCGTGGTCGATGCGCAGGCCCGCATCGTCGGTGCGAACGATGACTACCTCGCCTTGATAGAAAAGGATTTTGACGCCATCGCTGACAAGCCGATGCACGAAATCGTTGCCGGTACCCACTTGCCTAACGTGGTGAGGTCGGGTGAACCGGACTATCTCTACCACCTTATCTATGACGGTAATAAGCACTGTATCGCTTCCAGCATCCCGCTGCACGACGAAGAGGCGAACACGGTCATCGGCGCCGTTGGAATCGTGGCCTACGAAGACATAACGCAGTGGCAATCTTTCCTCGATGACATCGCGAAGCGGCGGAACCAAGAAGCGAGTAGGTGGTGTGCCAAATACGGCTTCGAGGACATCAAAGGGAGCAGCGCGGCGCTGCAAAAAGCTAAGTACCTGGGTAAACGGGCAGCGGATAGAGACTGCGCGATCCTGATCACGGGCGAAACGGGGACTGGCAAAGAACTGTTCGCCCACGCTATTCATCTCGAGTCTTATCGCAAAGGGAAACATTTCGTCCCCTTGAACGTGGCGGGGATCCCGCGCGAACGCCTGGAGGAGGAGATCTTCGGTATAACCACCGACACGAAGCTACTCGCCGGTAAACTAAAGCTCGCGCACGAGGTGGCCTCTCTCGGCTCCGCCCTGCTCTACTGGTACCACTACAGCAACAACGGCCGGCGCGTCGAGGTCGAGACCGACGACGACTCGATTGGCGGTCACTTCCTGCATTTACTGCACGGCAAGCCGCCGGGCGAGCTGTGGGTGCGTGCGATGCACACCTCACTCATTTTGTACGCGGAGCACGAGTTCAATGCCTCGACTTTTGCCGCGCGTGATCGCCGGCACAGGCTCGGATTTCTATTCCGCGCTCGCCGGTGCGATCGGCGCGTTGCGCGGACCCAAGCACGGTGGTGCCAACGAAGCCGCGTGCGCGATTCAAGAACGTTACGACTCGCCGGACGAAGCCGAGTCCGATATCCGTCGCCAGGTCGAAAACAAGGAGGTCGTCATCGGGTTCGGCCATCCCGTTTACACGATTGCCGATCCGCGCAACAAGGTCATCAAGGAAGTCGCGCGCCGGCTGTCGAAGAGCGCGGGCAGCATGAACATGTTCGACATCGCCGAGCGCCTTGAGAAGACGATGCGGGACATCAAGAAGATGTTCCCCAACCTGGACTGGTTCAGTGCGGTCAGCTACCACATGATGGGCGTGCCCACGGCGATGTTGACGCCGCTCTTTGTGATCTCGCGCACCAGCGGCTGGAGTGCCCACGTCATAGAGCAGCGCATCGACAACAAGATCATCCGGCCGAGCGCGAACTACGTGGGGCCGGAAAACCTGAAGTTCGTACCGATCGACAAGCGCAAATAAGGAGAGGAAAACACAATGGTTGGACACATCAGCAATGTGCGGCCGAAACCGGATCAGGCATTGGTCGATATCGCCGACTACGTCACCAGGTACACGATCAAGAGCGCCGAGGCGTATGAGATCGCTCGCTACTTCCTGATTCTGGCCTTGTCCATCGCTTCGGATTCGCGCTCAATGCCAACTCACGATCGAACGGCGGTTGGACCGCCCAGTAGCCGTGTCCCGCCGACCGGAAAAGAGGTGACCGCAATGATCGACCCCGCCACCCCGCCACGGAAATCGATCACGAAGATCGTCAGCGCTAGCCTGATCGGCACGACGATCGAGTGGTACGACTTCTTCCTCTACGGCTCCGCTGCCGCGCTGGTCTTCAACAAGCTCTTCTTCCCCACTGCGGACCCGCTCACCGGAACGATGCTCGCGTTTACCAGCTTCGCGATCGGCTTCATGGCCAGGCCGTGGGCGGTCTGGTCTTCGGCCATTTCGGGGACAAGGTCGGCCGCAAGAAGCTGCTAGTGCTCAGCCTGCTGCTGATGGGCGGCGCCACGTTCGCGATGGGCCTGCTGCCGACGTATGCGACGATCGGTATCTGGGCACCGCTGCTGCTGACGTGGCTGCGCCTGATGCAGGGGTTCGCGCTCGGCGGTGAGTGGGGCGGCGCGGTGCTGATCGTCTCCGAGCACGGGGACGCGAAACGGCGCGGCTTCTGGGCCTCCTGGCCGCAGTGCGGCGCGCCCGGAGGCAACCTGCTGGCTACCGCGGTCCTCAATCCTGGCCAGCGTCCAGTCCGACGAGGCGTTCCTCGCCTGGGGTTGGCGGATCCCGTTCCTCCTGTCCGGAGCGCTGGTCCTGATCGGACTGTGGATCCGGTTGTCCATCGCGGAGTCGCCGGTGTTCCTCGAGGCGCAGCGCAAGGCCGAGCTGGAGAAGTCGGCGCCGGCGAAGGCTCCGATCATCGTGGTGCTGCGCGACCACTGGCGCGAGGTGCTGATCGCGATGGGCGCCCGGATGGCGGAGAACGTGTCGTACTACGTGATCACCGCGTTCATCCTGGTGTACATCACCGGACCGCTCGGCCTGCGGAAGGAGATAGGGCTGAACGCCGTGCTGATCGCCTCGGCGGTGCACTTCGTGACGATCCCGTTGTGGGGCGCGCTGTCCGATCGGATCGGCCGCCGCACGGTGTACCTGCTCGGCGCGGTCGGCATCGCCGCATGGATCTTCGTCTTCTTCCCGCTGCTGGACACCAAGTCGTTCGGCCGCCACGACCGTCGGCTTGGTGCTGCACGGCGCGATGTATGGTCCGCAGGCCGCGTTCTTCTCGGAGCTGTTCGGCACCACAATCCGCTACTCCGGTGCGTCCATCGGCTACCAGCTCGCGTCAATCTTCGCTGGCGGGCTAGCCCCGCTGATCGCCACGGCGCTGCTCACGGCGTACGGCAGCACGGTGCCTGTTGCGTTCTACGTGCTGGGAGCCTGCGTGCTGACCGTCATCGCGGTGCTGGCCGCGCGGGAGACCAGAGGCGTGTCGCTGGACCGATCTGACACCGACTAGGTTCGGGTGTCAGCATGAGGGCATGACCGACGGGGCCTGCGCGCTGGAGCACCTGCGCGGTCGGCATCGCCGCATGGATCTTCGTCTTCTTCCAGCTGCTGGACACCAAGTCGTTCGGCCCGATCTTGCTCGCCACGACCGTCGGCTTGGTGCTGCACGGCGCGATGTATGGTCCGCAGGCCGCGTTCTTCTCGGAGCTGTTCGGCACCACAATCCGCTACTCCGGTGCGTCCA
>JBOIDW010000075.1:0-7953 GCA_050740655.1 Gammaproteobacteria bacterium
GCGCCCAGGTCGAGGACACGCCGGCCCCGATCGGCGATTTCGTGGCGGGTATACCGGAGGTCCTCGAGCGGGCCGTGTTCCGGGCCATGGAGAAGGCGCCGGAAGACCGTTTCCAGAGTGCCGCCGATTTCATCGATGCCTTGGCGCCGGTCGTATCGGACACGAGCGAGACGCGGCCCTACGGTCCGCGCCGGCCGCATACCGGCGGCAGTACTATCCCCCAATCACCCGGCAGGTCCGGCCCGGACTCCAGCGGTGCCATAAGCGACATCGCATCCGACGGGGCGCTGCTCACCCGCCATGATGAAGACCCGGGGCTGCCTGTCCCGCCGCCGGCACCCGCGCAAACCAACGTCCTGCCGTTTTCCGCGATGCAAGGTGAGCGGCCGCGGGCCGAGGACGAGACACTGCCCGGTAAGGCAGCGCCGCCCGCGACGGGCGAGGGCAAACCCATCCGGTTTCCGACCCGTGGATCGGCGGCACTGGACCCAAAGACGGCGGATTCCGCGGAGGCATTCCCGATCGCAAAATTGCCGGGTGCCCAGGCGTCCCGCCAGACCGTGGTCGTCGAGGGGTCCGCGGCGCGTGTACCGGAATCGCTTAAAAAACCTGGTCGAATCACCACGCGCGGTGTCCTCAGGGCGCTAGGGGTACTCTTCATATTGCTAGCGGCCGTCGCGGCCTGGGTGCTGTGGTTACAGCCCCTGAGCCCGGAGGCGATCCGGGCCTTGGTCGAGAGCGGTAGGCAGGCCATGGAGGCGGGCCGGCTCAGTGGTCCGGGGCCCGATACCGCCGTAGCCTATATCGAGGAGGCATTGGATGCGGCGCCCGCCGATCCGGCCGCCCGGGCGTTGCTCTCGACCCTCGTCGATCGACAGCTCGCCTCCGGCAAAAAATCCCTGGAGCAGGGCGAGATCGGAAAGGCCCGGGCAGCGCTCGATGAGGCGCAGCGCTTGGTCCGGGAATATGCCATCGATGCCAGTAGCGTTGCGCAACTCCGCGCGGCCGTCGATACGGAACAGGCACGCCTTGCCGATCTCGCGCGCAAGGATGCGGAGAAGGTGGTGCGTGCGCGTCGGATCGAGGAACTGTTGGTGCAGGCCCGCTCGGCCCTGGAGGCCGGCCGCTATAGCGAGGCCGCCGGGCCGGCGCAGCAGGTCTTGAGCCTGGAGGCCGGGCACACCGAGGCGCGGCGGATCCTCAATGACGTGCTCGCAGCGGTGATCCAACGGGCCGAAGAGGCGCTGACCCGCGGTGAGCTTGAGAACGCCAAGCGCGGCGAACAAGAGGCGCGGGGGCTGACCAAGAATCATGAGTTAGCGGATCAGGCGGTGTCCGACCTGAGCGCGAGTATCGCGGCGCAGGAGAAGGCGCTAGCCGAGCAGGCCGCCAACGCGAAACGCATGGACGCCCTCGTCGAGCAGGCCCTGCGGGCGGCCAGCCTGGACCGCTGGACGGAGCCACAGGGCGACAACGTGGCCGAATACGCGCAGCAAGCATTGGCGCTGGCGCCGCCCGATACCACGCCCACGCAACTCTTGAGCGGCGTACTCGAAGCGGGCGTCGGCCGTGCCGAGACGGCGCTCAAAGCCGGCGATCTCAAGGCTGCGACCGAGCTTGTCGAGTCGTTGCGGAAAGTTGCCTCGGTCTTCAAGGTCAACCTGCCGGGATTGGACCGGATCTCCACCGAGATCACGGCCGAGGAAGACCGCCGCCGGCAGATCGCGGAGCAGGAGAAACAGAAAGCGGAATTGGCCGCAAAGGCCCAGAGTGTGGCCAAGCTTACCGATCAGGCGATACAGGCCGCCGCTCAGAATCGCTGGACGGCGCCGCGCGGCGACAATGCCGTCGAATACGCGCGGGAGGCACTGGCGTTGGCGCCGCCGGGGACCGATCCGGCGCAGCTCTTGAGTGGCGTGTTCGAGGCGGGTATCAACCGTGCCGAGACGGCGCTGAAGGTCGGCGATCCCAAGGCCGCCGTCAAGGCCGTGGAGTCGGTACAAGAGTTCGCCACGGCCTTCAAGGTGAAGTTGTCGAAACTGGAAGCGCTGTCCGCCGAGATTGCGGCCGAGGAAGACCGCCTCCGGCGAATCGCCGAGCAAGAGCAGCAGCAAGCGGAACAGGCCGCAAAGGCCCAGCGTGTGAGCGAGATTACCGACAAAGCGACGCAGGCCGGCGCTGAAGGCCGCTGGACGGCCCCGCGCGGCAACAATGCCGTCGAATACGCACGGCAGGCACTAGCACTGGCGCCGCCGGGGACCGATCCCGCGCAGCTCTTGAACGGCGTATTCGAAGCGGGCGCTAGGTCTGCCGAGACCGCGCTTAAGGCCGGCGATCCCAAGGCCGCTACCAAGGCCGTGCAGGCGGTACAGCAATTCGCCAAGACCTTCAAGGTGAATTTTCCGAAGCTGGAAGCGCTGTCCACGGAGATCGCGGCCGAGGAAGACCGGAGGAAGGCCGCGGAAGCGCTGGCCGCGCGGGAGGCAGAGGTCAGACGCTTGGCGGAAAAGGCGGAGCGCGCACTGGCCGCGAATCGCCTGGCCTCGCCGGCGAGCGACAATGCCGTCGCGTACCTGCGGCAGTTGACCCGCCTCGACGCCCAGAACACGGACGCGACGCGGATTGCGGCCGCCGTTGCGGCGCGTTTCGTCAGGCTTGCCGAGGATGCGCTCAAACGCCGCGCCCCGAGGCAAGCGGAGACCCATCGCATGAGCGCAATCCAGATTGCATACGAGTTTCGTATATCGGACAAGGGTTTGAAGGAACGTATCGCGGCGGTACAAACCGAATTAGACGCGGCCGCGACCGCGGCAGTGCAGCAACCACGCGAATTAGAGGAGCAGCGTAGCCGCGATGAAGCAGCGGCCAAGCGGGAGGCTGAGCGCCAGGAACAAGCACGCCAGCAGGACGAAGAACGTAAGAAAGAAGTAGAATTGGCTGCGCAACAGCGTGCGCAGGACCAAGCCGAGCGCTTGGAGCATGTGCGCGGGCAGGCGGCGGCGGCCCTCGCGGCGGGGGACCTCTCGGTCGCGGCCGCCCAGGCCGGCAAGATGCTCGGCATGGCCGGCGGCAAAGGCGAGGCTCGGCAGGTCTTGCAACAGGTCGTCGGCCGCTACGTCGCCCTGGGCGAGCTCGCAGTCGGCCGCGGCGACCGGAACGGTGGGCGCCGGTACTATGAGGCCGGAAGAAAGCTCGTGAGGCGCTACGGTTTACCGGACGCCGAGTTGCGTGGACTGGAGCGAAGGATATCGGCGGCGCCCGCGGTGTCCAAACCTCCTGTGGTGACCCGAGCGCCTGTGACTAGGCCGCCCGCCGTGTCTAGGCCCAACCCGGCGCCCGCGCCGGCACCGCCGGTAGTGAAAGCGGCTCCCGCGCCACCGGCGCCGCCGGCAGACAACGTCGAGATGGAGCGCATGCGTGCCGAGTTGGAGCGACTCAAGAAGGAAGCGGACCGCAAGCCGGTGCCGGCCGCCCCGCCCGCGAGCGGGCCGCCGCCGGGACAAGTATTCGTACCGCCATCGTTTTAGTGAATATTGCGAGGAAACGCAGATGATCAAGGAAAGTTTGGGAAGGAAGTTGTTCACAGCGTGTTTAGCGCTGGTTTTAGCCGCGCTGGCCATCCAACCAGGACCGGCCGTGGCGGAACCGCTAGACGCTGCGTATCGCGCGCAACGCATACCAACGCTATTGTCCCAGGCACGGCGCGCGCTGGCCCAGGATCGGCTCACGCTGCCGTCCGGGGACAACGCCGTCCGCTACGCCCAGCAGATATTGGATCTGGCCCCAGGCCACCCCGACGCATTACGGGTATTGGAGGAGGTCGTGCAACGCTATGGCCTGATCGCGGACACGGCACTGGATCGCGCCGAGGCCTTGCGTGCGCGGGAGGTCGCGCGTGCGCGAACCTACCAGCGGCGCGGCCAGGACGTGGTGCAGCGTTTTAATATCCCGGATGCCCCGCTGCGCGGCCTCTCCGCTCGGATAGGTGCGCTCGACGAGACCGCATTGAATGCGGGCGTAGAGGGCGCTAAGAGACATCCGGCCGCCCAGCGCCTGCTGGATGAGTTGATCGCCGGCTATGCCGGCAAGAGCGAGAGCGCCTTGCAGCGCGGCGATCCGGCCGAGGCACGGCGTTATTGCGATATCGCGAAGGACATCGCCGCACGTTATCAGGTCCCGTTGACTGGGCTTGCAGCGCTCGATCAGCGCGTCCTGGTAGCGGAGGTGGAGCGCGATCGCGTAGCGAGCCGCTCAGCCACGGAGGGAGAGGTGAGGGTCAGGATAGTCTATCCGGCCGCATTCATTCCACCGGCCTTTTAGTCTCCATCGCACGGGACAGCGAAGGTATCCCCCCCGTCTGGCGAGCAAGGCTACTGAGACGGCGCAGCGCCCGCCCCGCGCTCTCGCTCGCCTCGTCGGCCCGCGCGCGTCCGACCATCGCGCAACCAAGCGCAGGGGGACCTCACCGAGGGACCCTCGCATCCCGGAGAGGGGGGCTGACGCAAACCCGATCAAGCCCTCGCGCATGCGCCCACCACCTCATCGCCCCCCTGAAAAAGCACGGCCCGCCCGAGCGTCCGGAATCGTCACCCGAGCCGGATCCTAACCCCAGGTATCCGTAGGACAGCAGTCCCGGCTACGTTCCTGATTTCCATCACGGCCCGAATCGTCCTCTGCGTGGTCGTCTTGACGAACCGCTTGGCCCTGTTCGTGAGCTTGAGCCGCACGTTCCTGGTCCGGCCAGGCGGTATGTTCGTGAGCCCGGCAGCGAACAGGGTCCGTGCCGTGGTGGCCTGCGTCTCAGCGCCCGACCGGAGAACGTTGCGGCGTACGAGCAGCCTGATTCTGTTTTTGCACGAGCTCCCCAAGGGGCCTGCGAAGTTGCAGGTGATGCTGGGCGTGCAATTGGTGACTTTGCAGCGGAACTGCGTCTTGGCGAGCGCGGCCTCGACGGGAGGCAGTGTGGTGATGCTTCCGCCTTTCACCAACGCATTAGAGTCCAATACGCTATCCTGGGCGTCGGCGATCGCCAGCTTCATATGGTTTATTACGTTTGGAGTCACCGCTGCCTGACAGGGGAGGACCACCGTCAAACCGTCCATTTCGGTATTGATCTTCGCTCCGGAAGCCAAGTCATTGTTCTTGTACAACAGCGCGTTGGGGCCACCGCTTCCGAAGGGACCATTGTTGATGGTATTAACGGATACGGGTACTGCAGGGTTGCCTACCATGGCGCAGTTGACACCATTCACGAAAAATGCAAAGACATCATTGAAGTTGGAATTGACGAACTCATTATATTCGTCAGAGGCAAAGATATACTGAAAAAACACCTGATCGGCGTTGGGTATGAAATCGAACTCGAGTACGGTGGCATCAAAAGTCTGGCGGCCGGCCAGCACAGTGAGATCCGGGTCTCCAGGAAGCCCAAGAGGAGTGGAAACGCCACTAAGTGTGTTCGGACCCACGACGTTGGCGATATTACCGGAGCTTAGGATCACGCCGCTTGCAATGCCGATCCCGGCGGTGCCCCCCGCGCTGTTGGCGCCGCCCGCAAACGTTCCTGCAGAAACTGGAGCGCCTGTGTGAGTCACATTGGAAACGACGACCCCCGTTCCTGCAAGGATGGTGGCAAGGTCACCAGGGGTAAGGGTGTTGAGATCCTGGGTAGTCAGGCCGGCGAATGCCGCAGGGCTCGCAACCGCTAACGACCACGCAATCAGTAGATTTCGTCTTATCACGTTGGCACTCCTATCAGAAAATAATTGAAGGGGATACTGTCAGGCAAGATTAGCACCAAAGAACAAACGCCGTACAGTCCACAAACCTCCCAAGGGCGCTCCGCTCTGTCGGTACCCACATCGAGGCGTGGTCATGCCGGAAGTTGTCGTCCTACTATGACACGGCGCCCACGCGTGCCGCTTGCAGGGCGGGCTCGTGCAATTGGGGGTGAGGGCCAGGCTCACATTATTCGCGTACCAGTGTCGCGTAATTGATCGATCCTGGTTGCGTTTCTCCCCTACGGCATGTCCACGCTATCGGCCCACGGCGTGCGCCTGCGCTTCTCCATGCGCTGCCAAAACCTGTCCATCTCTGCGATCCATTGTGGCGATCGGGGCGACGATGCGCTTGACGGCGGTCCAGCGTGAACGGTAACGACAAACTGATCGGAGGTGACGGAAAGGATCGCGTATTCGGCGGGGGGAACGCGACGACATGCACGGCAGGGCCGGTTCCGACAAACCAGTCGGGGAATCGGGGACCGACAGGGCCACGGGCGGCAGCGCCGGAAAACTGTTTCGCGGAGCCTCAGCGCTCTTGCGGTAAACTAAACTGGGCGATCGGCCTCCGGCCTGGTGGCCTTGGCGTAGCGAGCCGCGGCGGCGGGGGCCGAATCAAATATTCGCTACTCCGGTGGCGGCCTGGAACTGCCCGTTTTCCAAGTCCCCCTCAGCCGGCGGAATCAGAGCGGGTAGTCGAGCCCGCGCGGGTAGCCAACCGCCAGTATCCATCTTACTCCCCCTTCCGAAGTGTCCTGTCGCACGAAAGCGACTTGCGAATTGCCGCTTGTTGCGGATAAAATACGTCACCTTGCGGCCTTACTTTCCTACTTTACTGAAAAAAAACGGGAGCAGCGCTCCGTTCCCGTGCCAGGTTCAAGAAACGATGGCCAAAAGGGGTCCCTATCGTCTTCTATAGGACGGGGACCACGAACTAGAACCCCTATATCGGGAGGAGTGTACTGTGTACAAGAGAATATCTATCAGCTTTTTAGCGGCTTCCCTTCTAGCCCAGCCCATTGCCTATGCGCATGAGGTGGTGGGCAGTTCCGTCTTGGACGGTTTTTCCGGTTTCCTGAGTCCCGACTGGAGCAAAGACTTCTCTGTGACGGCGGGGACCAAGGTATGGCTTAACGACTGGTCTTTAGACCGATTCTTGAGTAGTGGTTTTACGACGCCAACGCTGAGCGCGCTGGCGATCGATTCGGCACCCGACTCGCTGGAATCCGACCAGGAAGCCGTACCGATACCGCAACTCAGCGTCCGGTACAAATGGTTGTTCGCGACCGGTAGTTATTACTCGAAGACCGATTTCGAGTTTGATGACCTTCGGTCGTCGATTGAGGCGGCATCGCCAACGGCCAGGGTCCGCGCTGACGCATTGTTTCAGATTACAGGCGAGCGTTATGAGTGGGATGCGGCGGGCGGGATCTACGTGCACCCGTACGTGGCGATTTTAGGCGGTTACAAGAAAGTTCGCCAAGGGGTCGATTCCGCTGTTGCGATTGACCTTAACGTGAACGGGATTAATTCTAGGCAAACCGCCAACCTATTCAGCGACGTAGACGTGGAGGGGCCTACGATCGGTATCGCTGCGTCGGTACCTATCCAATCGGGCTTCGGGATTTATGCCAGCTATGCACACGGCTTTATGGATGCGGAACTCCGGGACGTCAACGAGTCCTTAGGGGCGGCACTCGCGGCTCAGCTGCGTGTGAATCGGGACTTCCGCGCTCGGGACACGGATGCGACGTATGATGTCGCAGAAGGGGGCATCTCCTATACCTATGGGACGAAGGCCCTGTTACCGCACATGCCGCTATCGGCCGCCACGGCGTATGCCGGCTATCGATACCAGCATATCAGCACCGAGTTCGACGAGCCGGTCCAGGACCGCTCCGACGTGACGCGGGGATTTGCGGTGGGTGTGAATCTTACGTTTTGACCCGGACGGCGTGAAACGTTATCGATCATCATCTCAGGCATTGACGCGCAGCGCAGGGCATGTGAGGCGTTAGGGAAGGGCTGGGGATAGTCCCTCGCTCGTCATGCCCGCGAAAGCGGGCATCCAGAAAGTGCTTGAAAAAACCTGGAATCCCGCTTTCGCGGGAATGACGCACGTGGAAAAATGAGGACTTGTTCAGAGTTGCGTTAGCCGGATACAGTACAACGC
>JBOIDW010000076.1:0-2063 GCA_050740655.1 Gammaproteobacteria bacterium
GGGTTAGGGTGAGGGGATGTAGATCGATGCAAGCGTTTCGTTTGATCCCCTCATCCTGACTTCTCCCGGAGAGAGAAGGGACTTGTGAATTTGCTGTAGTGGTTTTGTTTTACATTTGACGCGTAAGAATATAATCAACCCGAAGAGGCCACTGAAAATCAGGATGCTTGCGCGCATACGAGGTGCGACACTCGCGAGCAGCGCAGTAAACGCAAAACCGTTGATGAGCATCGCGGCAAGAGGCGCGACGCCGCGATCGGCAGACTGCAATTCCTAGAGGTCCCCCTGAGCATACCGGAGGCGTAATGGCTAGCAACACCCCCCCCGCAGGCGATGACGGCGACCGGCCGCAACAATACAGCGAGGTGACGATCCAGGCCCAGCTTGCGATCCAGAAGATTTACCTCAAGGACGTGTCCTTCGAGGCGCCGCAGTCGCCCCAGGCCTTCCTGGAGCAATGGCAGCCGAGCGTAGAGCTGCAGCTCAACACCCGCAGCAACGCCCTCGACAAGGAGGTGCATGAGGTGGTGTTGACGGTGACCGCCACCGTCAAGTCCAAGGACGTGGTCATGTATCTGATCGAGGTCGAGCAGGCCGGAGTCTTTTCCATCTCCGGCGTGCCGGCTCAGCACCTCAATGGCGTGCTGGCGACCGCCTGCCCCAACATCCTGTTCCCCTACGCTCGCGAGGCGGTCTCCGATCTCGTGAGCAAAGGTGGTTTCCCGCCGCTGCTGCTCGCACCGGTCAATTTCGAGGCCCTGTATGGCGAGGAGCTGAAACGCCAGCGCGAGCGGGCGGCCCGGCCCGAGCAGACCCATTGATACGGCGCCGTGACCGATAGCGCCTACGGCGCACCGCGTACGGCCGTGCTGGTGCTGGGGGCGGGCTCGTGGGGCACGGCCCTGGCCATCGTGCTGGCCCGCAATGGCCAGCGCTCATTACTCTGGGGTCGCGATCCGGCCCACGTCGCAGACCTGCAAGGCGAGCGCTCCAACCGTCGCTATCTGCCCGGGGTCCCGTTTCCGGCGCTCCTCGAGCCGCTCTCGGATCTGGGATCCGGCCTCGCCGCGGCGGAGGATATCGTGCTGGCCGTGCCCCTGGCGGCGTTGCGTCCGAGCCTGGAGCGCTTGGCGCATGCCCTGCCGCGACCCATGCCGCTCGCCCTGGCCTGCAAAGGCGTCGAGACCGGCAGCCGCAAGCTCCCGCATGAGATCGTGGAGGCCGTGTTTCACCAAAGCTATCCGCTCGCCGTGATCTCCGGGCCGAGCTTCGCGCAAGAGGCCGCGCGGGGACTGCCTACGGCCGTGACCGTCGCGGCGCATGACGCGCACCTCGCCGCCCGGCTGGTCGCGAGGCTGCACCACGGGGCGTTCCGTGCCTATCGCGGCGATGACGTGATCGGCGTCGAGGTCTGCGGCGCGGTCAAGAACGTGCTTGCCATCGCGGCCGGCATCTCCGATGGGCTCGGCTGCGGTGCCAATGCACGGGCCGCGCTCGTCACCCGCGGGCTCGCCGAGCTGACCCGCTTCGGCGTCGCCCTGGGCGGGCGCGCGCCGACCTTTACCGGTCTCGCCGGCCTCGGCGATCTGGTCTTGACCTGCACGGATAATCAGTCCCGCAACCGGCGCCTGGGCCTGGCCATCGGCGGTGGCCGGGAGGTTGGCGCCGCACTGGCCGAGATCGGTCAGGTGATTGAAGGGCTGCCGGCGGCCCGGGAGATTGCCTACCTCGCCGAGCGGCACGCGGTCGAGATGCCGATCGTGTCCCAGGTAGTGCGGGTGCTGGACGGCGCATGCAGCCCCGGTGAGGCCGTTCAGGACCTCTTAGCGCGCGCCCCGAAAGCGGAAGTCGCTTGCCCTCGTGGCGAGCTCGGCAATCAAGGTCCGGAAGCTGTGTACGGGGAAGTCGTCCGGCGTGCGGGCCGCCGGAAACAACCCTAGCAGCCTGTCGGACTTAGCGAAATTGGGCAGCGAAATCATAGAACTTTCGGGGTGAAAGCGCGCAATGATGGTCATCTAACGCCATACGGTAGCCCGCATTCGTCGTTTCGGAATCGAACAGTA
>JBOIDW010000077.1:0-6096 GCA_050740655.1 Gammaproteobacteria bacterium
AATCCGTTCAAGTTCCAGTCTGTTCTCGGGCGTTATCGCCAATGCTGCGCTGCTCGTCCACATGCCGCGCAACATAACACACGCAAATCGAATTGTAAAGCTTTGCGTGAGACACTACACTAGGTGCGGCAATCATGCAGGCTGGGGATAGACCCATACCGCTTCGCGCATGACGGTCTCGGCGAAGCGCGAGCGTGTATCGAGGAGCCGGCGCCACTCCGTCTCGGTGTAGACGAGTAACTCGGCCGCGACGGGCAGGGGGTTCAAGTCCCAGGAAAGGGCGCGGCGCTCGAACGGCTCGTCCGCCTCGCGCACCAGGGCGATGAGGTCGAGATCGCTGCCCACGCCCCAATCGCCACGGGCATAGGAGCCGAAAAACCCGAGGCGCAGGAGCTCGGGACGGCGCCCCACTTCGCACGTGAGCCAGACTTGCAGCGCCTCCTCCACGCACCGCCGGTCAGGCCATCTGAGGACGGACGAAGTCAAGGATCTCACGGGCATAATCGATGGCCCCGCCGCTTTGCAAGGCGCCGTAATGCTGGAAAGGCGCGCCTTCGGGGTGGCCGTTGGCATAGCGGGTCGCGACGTAATAGTTGTCCAGTACGCGTGCTTTTTCGATCAGATCGGGCGGCACGGCGAGGGGCAATTGGGCGAGCAAGCGTGCCACCACGTGTCCCCATGCCTCCTGACCCTTGGCCAGGTGCAGCGCCTTGACGGCCTTCTCGGCCGCTTGCTGGGCCGCGAAGCACGCCCACTCGTGCCGCCCGTCTCGGGCCGAGGCCACGGCCTGTTCCAGGTCGCGTTCGGCCTGTCGAAACCAGTCTCCCGCACGGTTCGCCATATCCCCATTCGTGCGCGGGCGGTTCGTCGCAGCAGCGGTGCCCCTGTCGACTGCTACTTGCAGGCGCGCTCAAAAGCGCGCTTGTCATCGACGCACTTGGTGTTGATCTTCTTTTTCGTATCCGGGGAGCTATTGGACATCCCCATACCCGACATACTCGACTTCGCGAGGCACTGCTGCATCTTCTTGGCAACACTTCTCCTGGCACGCTCGATCGTTCTGGAGTATAAGAATTTCAGACGCCCTTTTTCGGCAAGCGGAAGAGTACGGATGGACCTGTGGGTTGTCAATGACGCGAGCCGTCGGTCCTGGATGTCCAGGATGGGGGACTTTTCGGGCCGTTGCATCCTCGGCGCGCCAAGCAGGCAACATCCCTGTGCCTGGCTTTCATGGACCCGAGGCGCCCGGATCCGGGGGCGTTTTGGGCTCTCGGGCGAGTGCTGGCCAAAGGAGGCTGTCGGCTCGGGAAGTGGAACCGGGTGAGAGGGGGTCGCGGGCTGGGATCAGGCCATTGGGAATCGACCGAATGACCGCGCGCGCGATCGCGGCGGGGTTGAGGATGGCGGCGATGATCTTTAAGGTGCCGCCACAGTGGAGGCAGTGTGTATATCGAACACCCGCTTGAGCAACTGGACCCAACGGATGTGGGCTGGCGTAGGGGGAGGGCGTGCGTCACAGTGGTTGTCATTGGCGTTGACCGGCGCGCTCGGGATGATCTCGGCGCGCAACTTGGCGTGGGGTGCAAGCACGCCATGGAAGCGGATCAGATGTAACCGCGGACGGGGGCGAGCGCAGCGAGTCGCTGCATAGACTCTAACATGGCAGCCGAGACCGAGGCCCGCGACATCCCAGGCCTGTTGCAGCAAGGCCGCGTCCAGCGTGCCCGGGGCCAGTTGCAACGGGCGCTCGCGAGCTTCGAGCAGGCCCTGGCGTTGGATCCCGAGCGCCCGCAGACGCTGATTGAGCTTGGACGCACCTGGCGGGCGCTCAAGGCCACCGGTAAGGCGCTGGAGTTCCTGCAGCGGGCGGTCGCGTTAGCGCCGCGATCGCTCGTCGCCTGGCGCAGCCTGGCCGCGACCTATCTGGAGGCCAAAGCCCATCAGGAGGCGGAGCGCAGTTTCAGCAAGGCCCTGGCGCTGGCCCCGTCCGACGCACGGGCCGAGCGGGGACTGGTCGCCAGTCTGTTGGGGCTCGGCGCGGACATCGAGCGGGCCTGCTCGCATGGGGACTGGTCTCTCTACGAGGCGCATGGCGCGCGGCTCCTGGCCGCGCACCGCGCTAGAAGACGCCTGGGTCTCAGCAATCTCATCACGCCCTTCGGGCCGCTGGGCTTTTATCTGACACCCGGGGAGCAACGCGAAGCCGCCGTCCGGCAGGCGCAAGACTGGCTCTTGCAACAAGGTCTGCAAGCGCCTCCCGCGCGCCCCTTGTGTAGTGATATCCGCACGCGCCGGCCGCGGATCGGCTATCTCAGCGGCGACTTTCGCAACCATGCCACCGGTCATCTGATGCAGACCCTGTTTGCCCATCACGAGCGGGAACGCTTCGAGGTCTTTGCCTATTCCTTCGGTCCCGACGATGGCAGCCGTTATCGCCGTGCCATCGAGCGGGATGCGGAGCACTTCATCGAGCTGGCCGGTATCGACGATACCGCGGCCGCTGAGCGTGTGTTGAGAGACGGCATCGATATCCTGATCGATCTGATGGGCTTTGCCGGCAACCACCGCATGGGGATCCTGGCACGGCGCCCGGCACCTATCCAGGTCTCCTGGCTGGGGTATTGTGTGAGCACCGGGGCGCCCTGGATCGATTACTTCGTCACCGATGCCATCGTCAGCCCGCCGGGCGGCGAGCGGCATTTTACCGAGCCGCTGGTGTACCTGCCGGACAGCTACCAGGTCTACGGCGGCGAGCCCTTGGACGCCGCGCCCGTGACGCGCGCCCAGTGCGGCCTGCCGGACGGCGTCATGGTCTATGCCTGCTTCAATTACGCCTGGAAGATCGAGCGGCAGATATTCACCGCCTGGGTGGCTATCCTGGAACAGGTATCGGGCAGTGTCTTATGGCTGCTCAAGGAACATCCGGAGGACGAACAGAGCTGGCGCAATGCGGCACGCGCCGCGGGACTCGACCCGACACGGCTGGTCTTCGCGCCGATCTGGCCCAAGCCGCGGCACCTGGCGAGACATCGCCTGGCGGACCTGTTTCTCGATACCCCGCATTGCAACGCCCACACCACGGCCAGCGACGCCTTATGGGCCGGCTTGCCGGTGCTGACCGTTCCCGGTCCGCGCTTCGCCCAACGGGTTGCGGCCAGCGTCGTGACCGCTGCCGGTCTGCTGGAGCTGGTCGTCGCGGACCTCGCCGCCTATACCGCCGAGGCGATCCGACTAGGCCATGATCGCGCCGCGCTCGCGCGGCACAGGCACCGGCTTATTCAAGGACTCGAACGCGCGACGCTCTTCGACGTCGCCCGCTTTACGCGCAATCTGGAGCATGCGCTGTTGCAACTGATTGGTGGCCAAACGAGTGGTACTGAACGGTAAGCGGCGCCGGATCCGCCAATGTTTGTGCCCATTACCCCAGTACCAGTCCCCTGGAGGGTTCCCAATCGGGGCACTGGTGGTGGGCGATGACGCTGGTATAAATCCCCCCGCGTACATTGAAGCGCGCCCGGAGCCGCGCATAGCGCGGCCGGCAGGCCGCCACGATGTGGTCCAGGATGCGGTTGGTCACGTCCTCGTGAAATGCCCCCTGATCGCGGAACGACCAGATGTAGAGCTTCAGTGACTTCAGCTCTATACAATATTGGTCCGGGACGTAACGCAGGTCCAGGGTGGCGAAGTCGGGTTGGCCGGTCCGGGGGCAGAGACAGGTGAATTCCGGCATGCGCATGCGGATCAGATAGTCGCGGTCCGGTTGCGGGTTCGCAAATACCTCCAGCGTATCGCCGGGCGCGGCGCGCACCGGTGAGTTCATGCGTGCCAGTATAGCGCAGGCTGGAGCGGCCCGATCGCGGCGTTGCTTTACCGTCTCTCCCCGCTTGTTCTAAAGTGTCGCGCATGCCCCTAGAGCGATTAATCCAAGGCCTTTGGTACGGTAACCGCCTCTGGTCCGTACCGCTCCTGCCCCTCGCCGCGTGTTACTGGGGTGTGACCTCGCTGCGCAAGGCCGCCTATCGCACCGGTCTGCGCGAGACCCGGCATTTACCGGTGCCAGTCGTCGTAGTCGGGAACATCACGGTGGGCGGGACCGGCAAGACGCCGCTCGTCATCTGGCTCGCGCGTTGGCTGGCGCGGCACGGTTATCGGCCCGGCGTGCTCGCCTCCGGCTACGGCGGCCGGGCGCGGTTCTGGCCGCAGCAAGTGCGTCCGGACAGCGATCCCAACGTGGTGGGCGACGAGCCGGTGGTCATCGCCCGCCACAGCCGCTGCCCGGTAGCGGCGGGGCCCGATCGCCTCGCCGCCGCGACCGGCCTGCTTCGACATCACGGTTGTACCATCATCGTCAGCGACGATGGGCTACAGCATCTACGCTTGGGGCGCGACGTGGAGATCGCCGTAGTCGATGGCCAGCGCCGCTACGGCAACCGACGCCTGTTGCCCGCCGGGCCTTTGCGCGAGCCCCTGCGGCGGCTCGAGCGGGTGGATTTCGTCGTGGCCAACGGCGCGGCCTTGGGCCGTGAGGTTGCGATGCGTTACCGGGTGCTCGACCCCCGCCCGGTCGGGGCGCAGCGGCCGAGTCCCACGCTGCACGAGCTGCGCGGGCGCGAGGTCCACGCGTTGGCCGGGATCGGCCATCCCGAGCGATTCTTCTCGACGTTGCGTAGCTATGGGCTCAGAGTGATACCGCACCCGTTCCCCGACCATCACGCGTTTACCGCGAAGGACCTGCGGTTCAAAGGCGGGCACCCGGTCGTCATGACCGAGAAAGACGCGGTGAAGTGCGCACGCTACACTCCTCAAAACGCCTGGTATATTCCCATCGAGGCCGAGCTGCCTAAAGCCTTCGAAGACCAATTATTAACAGTATTGGAGCACGGTGACTATGGACAAGCGGTTGCTTGAGATCCTGGTGTGCCCGGTTTGCAAGGGGCCATTGCTGTATAAAAAGCCGGAAGCCGAGCTGGTCTGTAAGGCCTGCCGGCTCGCCTATCCCATACGCGACGAGATCCCGGTCATGCTGGAGGACGAGGCGCGACGGGTCCCGGCCGACGAGGCGCTATGAGCTTTTGCGTGTACATCCCGGCGCGCCACGCCTCGACGCGGCTGCCGGGAAAACCGCTGCTGGATATCGCCGGCAAACCGCTTATCCGGCACGTCTGGGAACGCGCCCTGGAGAGTGGCGCCGAGAGTGTGGTGATCGCCACGGACGACGAGCGCATCCGCGCCTGTGCCGCGGCGTTTGGCGCGACCGTGTGCATGACGTCCAGCGAGCACGGCTCGGGCACCGATCGCCTTGCCGAGGCGGTGGCCAGCATGGGCGAGCCGCCGGAGCGCATCGTGGTCAATCTGCAGGGCGACGAGCCCAGCATGCCCGGCCGCTGGATCGCGCGGGTCGCGGCCCTGCTCGCGGCGGACGCACACTGTCACATGGCGACGCTCAGCGTACCGATCACCGATGCCCACGAGCTGCTCGATCCGAACGTGGCCAAGGTCGTGGTCGGCGCCCGCGGCGAGGCGCTGTACTTCAGCCGCGCACCGATCCCGTTCCGTCGCGATGCGGCCGCGCTGCCTGTCCAGGGCGGGCCGTTTCTGCGGCATGTGGGTGTGTACGCCTATCGTGCCGGATTCTTGCGGCATTTCTCGCAGTTGCCGAGCTGTGCGATCGAGCAGCTCGAGTGCCTCGAGCAACTGCGCGCCTTGTATCATGGCCATCGCATCCAAGTGGCGATCGCGGAAGGCCCGGTGGAAAAGGGCGTAGATACCGAGATAGACCTTGCGGCGGCGCGAGCGTATTTCGCGCGGCCGCCGGCCCGTTCGGGTGCCTATTCCTAACCCACCCTAGTTTGCAATAGGCGCACCATAACGAGCACGCTCACGGCGCGCCGCTTTTTGGCGCGCCCGGTGGAGCGCCTTGGTGGGAGTCCCGGGGTGAGCTCTGGAAAAGAAGGCGATAATTTCCGCAGGAGATTTGCCGGCTAAGACACTAGTGTAGTGTCTCACGCAAAGCTTTACAATTCGATTTGCGTGTGTTATGTTGCGCGGCATGTGGACGAGCAGCGCAGCATTGGCGATAACGCCCGAGAACAGACT
>JBOIDW010000078.1:0-6501 GCA_050740655.1 Gammaproteobacteria bacterium
CCTTCGCGAGACTGGCGGGTGAGGACCCGGCAGTGCGCTATTTGATCGTCGGTGATGGCCCGGAGCGCGGCGGACTCGAGGCCCTGAGCCGGGCGTTCGGGATCGCCAACCGGGTGACCTTCGCCGGGGGGATCGCGAGGGAGCAACTGCCGCAGTGGCTCCAAGCCGGCGATGCCTTCCTGTTTACCACCACCTGCACCGAGGGCCTGCCGCTCAATGCCCTCGAGGCCCTCGCCGTGGGGCTACCGGCGGTGGTCTCGGACCATCTTCACGGTGTGATCGAGATCAGCCCGGCGGTGCAGGGGGTGAACCCCAGCGACACGGTCGTCGTCGTCGAGGCCTTGCGTCGCGCCCTGGCCATGGGGCCTCAGCCCGGAGGCCTGCTGCCGGAACCTTACACACTGGACCATTGCACGCGGCAATATCGCCGGGTGCTGGGAGCCGGGGACCATGTTTAAGGCGGCCCGCCTCCTCTTCACCGGAAGCCTGCTGGGAAAGCTGCTTGGCGTAGTCCGCGAGCTGTTGCTCGCGGCCCAGTTCGGTACCGGTGTGGCGGTAGGGGCCTATCGCATCGCCCAGACCGCCGTCCTCATCCCCATCAATTTCTTTACGGCCGACATCCTGACTGCCGGGGTGATCCCGCTCTATAGCCGTTACACCCGGCGCGACCCCGACCGCACCCGCACCCTCACCTGGGTGCTGCAAGGCGTCTTCGCGCTGGTCTCGGGACTGGTCGCGGGCCTCCTTTTCTGGGGCGCAGAGGGATGGGTGGGCATCCTGGCACCGGGGCTCGACCGCGATAGCGCCGGGATGGCGGTGGAATTCATGCAAGTCTTGGCGGCAGGCGTACCGTTTTACGTCATGGGCGCATTGTTCTCCTACCTGGAGATGGCCGAAGGCGGTTACACCCTGGCCTCCTTGCGCGCGAGCCTTCAGAGCCTCGGGCTGATCGCCGGGACTTGTGCCGCTTACTGGACGGCGACGCCAGCGTTCCTGGCCTGGGGATTCACCCTCGCTTATGCCGCGTTCGCGCTCTGGGGTGCGCTGCTCTTGGCCCGGCGGGGCCTGTTCGCGCGACCGGGGACTTGGCGGCCCTCCGAGGTCCTGGTGGTAACGCAGGACATCTGGCGGATCTTTCGCCCGCTCCTGCCGTTGCCCGTGGTACTGCAGGGCAGTAACGCGGTGGAGCGGGCCGTGGCCTCCCTGATGGGCGTGGGGGTGATCTCCGCCCTGGACTATGCCCGGTTCATCAGTGAGACCGGCATGGTGCTGTTGGCGGTCCCCCTGGGGCTGGCCGGCCTGTCTACCCTGAGTGGCCTCTCGCGCTCAGAGGCGCAGCGGCGCCTGCAACGGGTGGTGCCGCCCATCTTGATCGCCACAGTGCCGGTATCGGCCTTCCTGGCCCTCCACAGCCAGCAGTTGATCGAGGTGCTCTACCAGCGCGGGGCCTTCGGCGCCGGCTCGTCGGCCTTGACCCAGGGGATCCTGTTCGGCCTGGCCCTGGGCTTCTGGGCCCAGGTCGCTGGCTATGTCTTGATGAAGGCCTTGAACGCCCAGCTACGCAACGGCGAGGTGCTGCGCTTCATGGTTCTGGCCTTGGGGCTCAACATGGCGGTGAACCTCTCACTGTATCAAGCCCTGGGCCCGATGGCGTTGGGTCTGAGCTCGAGCCTCTATGGCCTTACCCTTTTTGTCCTATCGGTGCGCGCCATAGGGATCGGCGCGACGCTGCTGCCGTCACTGGCCTGGCTAGGCCTGGGCACACTGCTCTACGTCCCCCTTGGGCTGGGGCTGGCACGGGAGGGCTGGGTCGGCCTGCTCTCGGGCGCGGCGGTATGCGCGCTCTTTTGGTTGCTCTATATCCCGCTGGTGCCGGTGCTCAGGGCTTATCTGGTGCCGCTCGTGACCCATCTGCAAAGGAGGACCGCGTGAGCCTCGAAGACATCGTCCTGCTCTCCACCGCCGACTGGGACAACCCCTTCTGGACCAACAAGCAGCACGTGGCGGTGCAACTCGCCGAACGCGGCCACCGGGTGTTCTACATCAACTCCCTCGGGATCAGACGACCGAGTGCCAGCAGACAGGACCTCGGTCGCATCGCCCGCCGCCTGCGCAAGGCCTTGCGCCGACCGCGACAGGTTCGGGACCGGTTGTGGGTGTGGTCCCCGGTGTTGTTACCCATGCGATCCTCGCGAACGATCCTCGGCCTCAACGCCGCTCTGCTTGGGCGCTGGCTCGGGTCTCAACTGCGGCGCCTAGGGCTCCGCCCCGATGTCCTCTGGACCTACAACCCACTGTCCACGCAGCTCCTCGACCTCGATACCTACACCAAAGTGGTCTATCACTGCGTGGACGAGATCAAAGCCCAACCGGGAATGCCCAGCGCGCAGCTCGAGCGCGGCGAGCGCGAACTGGTGGAACGGGCCGATCGGGTGTTCGTGACCGCCCCCAAGCTGTTCGAGAGCCGCCGGCAGTGGAACCCGCAGACCCACTACTTCCCCAACGTGGCGGACTTCGATCACTTCCAGAAGGCCTTGGACCCTGAGACGAGCCTACCTGATGACCTCATTCCCATCCCTGGGCCGCGCCTCGGCTTCATCGGGGCGATCAGCGGCTACAAGGTCGACTTTCGCCTGTTGCGGTTGGTGGCCGAGACACGACCGGACTGGTCGCTGGTGCTGATCGGCAAGGTCGGCGAAGGCGAGCCTTGGACCGATGCCTCGCTGCTCGGCGGGTTGTCCAACGTCCACCTGCTCGGTCCACGCCCCTACGCCGAGCTGCCGCGCTACCTCAAGGGCCTGGACGTCGCCCTGTTGCCCAACACCCTGAACGACTACACCGACCATATGTTTCCGATGAAATTCTTCGAATACCTTGCGGCCGGCAGGCCGGTGGTGAGCGTCGACCTTCCGGCCCTTAGGGACTACCGGCAGGTGGCCTCGATCACTGCCTCGCCTCAGGCGTTCCTCCACGCCATCGAGGCGGTATTGGCCGGACAACGGCCGTCGCTCGAGGACTGTCTCGCGGTCGCGCGCCAGCATACCTACGCGGCCCGCACCGAGAAGATGCTCAAGATCGTGAGGGCCGTATGAAGGTCGCCATCGTCCACTACTGGCTCGTCAATATGCGCGGCGGGGAGAAGGTCGTCGAAGCCTTGGGCGAGCTGTTTCCCGAAGCCGACATCTACACCCATGTCTATGACCCATCGGCCATCTCCGAGGCTCTGAAGCGGCACACCATCAAGACCACGTTTATCCAAAGGCTGCCCTTCGCCACCCGCCGCTATCAGAGCTACCTCCCGCTCATGCCCTTGGCCCTCGAACAGCTGGACCTGCGCGGTTACGACCTGGTGATCAGCAGTGAGTCCGGCCCGGCTAAGGGCATCATCGTCGCGCCCGAGACCCTCCACGTGTGTTACTGCCATACCCCCATGCGCTATGTCTGGGACATGTACCACGATTATCTGGCGGGGACGGGCCCTCTAGCACGCTTCATCATGCGGCCGCTCATCCATTACCTGCGTCTGTGGGATCTGGCTACGGCGGCGCGGGTCGATCACTTCATCACCAATTCCGCCTATGTAGCACGGCGCGTTAGAAAGCACTACCACCGGGAGGCCGAGGTCATACACCCCCCGGTGGATACTGAGGCCTTTGCCCCGGCCGCCGAGTGCGGAGACTTCTATCTGATGGTCGGCCAGTTGGTGCGCTACAAACGCGCCGATATCGCCGTCGAGGCCTTCAGGCGCATGCACAAACGGCTGATCGTGATCGGCGATGGCGAGCAACTCCCGGCCTTGAAAAGGACGGCCGCCCCCAGGGTGACCCTCTTGGGCCGCCAGCCCTTCGCTGTGATCCGCGATCACTATGCACGCTGCAAGGCGCTCATCTTCCCGGGCGAAGAGGACTTCGGCATCGTGCCGGTGGAGGCCATGGCCTCGGGCCGTCCGGTCATTGCCTATAGGAGAGGCGGCGCCCTGGAGACGGTCGTCGAGGGTGTGACCGGCCTGTTCTTCGACCAGCAGACGCCAGAGTCGTTGATCGAGGCGGTGGAACGCTATGAGGCTACGGAATGCAGGTTTTCAAGCGCCGCGATCGTGCAACACGCGCGGGGATTCGCCAAGGACAGGTTCAAGGCACGCATGCGAGAGGCTATCGGACGGTGGCTGCGCGATGCGAGTGGCCATGCGACGAAGCAAGGACTTTTACGAGCCATCTGAGGGTCCGGTATATGAACAGTGTTGACACGGGGCTGGCCCTGCCGACCTTGGCAAACAGGCGCGCCCTCAAAGTCCATGGCGGGGGCTTCGCGGTCTTTCTGGGCGATGCCCTGGCCTTGCTCCTCGCCCTGTTTCTCGGCTGGGGGGTCCGCTGGTGGTCGCTCGACCTGCCGTCCAATATCTTCTTCGCGGAGTGGGGACACCTGCCGGACAGTGAGCCGATCATCTTCTACGTGGGCTTGGCCGCAATTGCATTGAGCCGGTTCTTTAGCCTGGGGCACTATTCGCGCCGCAGACCGTTCTGGGATGAGCTGCACCAGACGCTCTGGACGCTGCTCGGGGCGGCCCTGATCCACACCACCGTGATCTTCCTCGCCAAGTGGACGTTTTCGCGGGCCTGGCTATTGAGCACCTGGACCTTGGCACTCATCTTGGTACCCACGGTGCGCGTGCAGGTGAAAAAGGCCTTGCTTCGCCTAGGGCGGTGGCAGATCCGTACCGTCATCATCGGGGTCGGCCAGAACGCCCTCGAGGCCGCCGCCGCATTGGACAGTGACCCCTTGATGGGTCACGAGATCATCGCCTTTCTCGACCCCCAGGCCGAGTCGCAAGCCGAAGCCACGATACAGACGCTGCAGGGGCGCAGCCTGCCGCTACTGTCCTTGGGTAAGGAGCCCGCCGTAACGCTCAAGTCGCTGCATCACCCGCAGGTCGTGGTGGCCCTGGAAAGCGGCGGACTGCATCTTTATCAGCCGCTGTTGGAGCGCCTGCACATACGCTATACCGACATCAACATAGTCCCGGCCATCCGCGGCCTGCCCCTGGTGGGGATGGAGACCTCACATTTCTTTCGCCACGAGGTCTTGCTCCTCAAGGTGCGCAACAATCTGGCGCAATGGGGACCTCGCATGCTCAAGCGCGCCTTTGATCTGCTAGTCTCCGCCATAGGGCTGATGACGTTGTCGCCGCTCTTCGCCTACATCGGCTGGCGGATCCACCAGACCGGCGGCAGCGTGTTCTTCGGGCATCAACGCGTCGGCCTTAAGGGCAAGCCCTTCTATTGCTACAAGTTCCGCTCCATGGTTTCCAACGCCGAGCAGGTCTTGCAGGAGCTGCTGAACAAGGACTCAGAGGCACGCGCAGAATGGGAGCGCAGCTTCAAGCTCAAGAACGACCCGCGCATCTCGCCCATCGGCGCCTTCTTGCGTCGGACCAGCCTCGATGAGCTCCCCCAGCTTTGGAACGTACTGGTCGGAAACATGAGCCTGGTCGGTCCCCGTCCGGTGATCGAGGCCGAGCTGGAACGCTACGCCGATCAGAAGAGATATTATCTGCTGGTCAGACCCGGTATCAGCGGTCTTTGGCAGATCAGCGGACGCAGCGACATGGACTATGCCGAACGCGTGGCCTTGGATACCTGGTATATCAAGAACTGGACGCTGTGGTACGACGTCGCCATCCTGTTCATGACGGCTAAGACAGTATTGGCAGGTAAGGGCGCCTACTGAAGATCGTCAAGGCAAGCGCGCCTACCGCGATTCGTGCGAGAAAGGCCGCGCTCAAGTCGAAAGCGCAGCCAGCAGCGCGTCCTCGACCCGTTCGATCCAGACAAAGTTCAATTGATTGCGCGCGGCCTCTGGAATGTCTTCCAGATCCTTTTGGTTACGCGAAGGCAGGAGCACTGTGTTGATTCCGGCACGCCGCCGCCAACACTTTTTCCTTGATCCCGCCCACGGGGAGCACGAGACCGCGCAGGCTGATTTCACCGGTCATCGCGGTGTCGCTCCGAACCGCTTTGCCGATCAAGAGTGAAGCGAGCGCGATGAACATGGCGACTCCAGCGCTCGGACCGTCTTTCGGTATCGCCCCCGCCGGGACATGGACGTGAATATCTTTCTGGTCAAAAGCATCGTCTGCCACATTGATCTCGGCGGCGCGCGATTTGACGAGACTCAAGGCCGCCTGCGCGGACTCTTTCATCACATCGCCAAGCTGACCGGTAAGAATCAGTTTTCCGCTGCCCGGAACGCGAGTCGCTTCCACAAACAAGATGTCCCCGCCCACCGGCGTCCACGCCAAACCGGTCGCAACTCCCGGAGTGCTCGTCCGCATCGCGATTTCGCTTTCAAATTGTTTCGCACCGAGAACGGAGTGCAAGTCTGCGGCCTCAATGTTTACGCGCGCCGTCGCACACTCTGCGATGCGCATAGCGGCACTGCGAAAAGCCGTGCCAATCTGCCGCTCGAGGTTGCGCACGCCGGCTTCGCGGGTGTAGTCATGAA
>JBOIDW010000079.1:0-9124 GCA_050740655.1 Gammaproteobacteria bacterium
CTAATTTGCTGCTATTCATGATGGTCTTCATCCTCCCATCATGAACAGTGGCCGCGCCTAGTTCAGGCTCATCTTGTGTTAGAAATAAGCCCCCCCTTCAGGCTCATTTTGCATTGGAAGAGGCTGGTATTGCCTATTCGATATCGATCTGGGTTATCCTAGTAGTGGCGTGGCATGGGAGGGATTAAGCCATGAAGACCCTGTTCATAAGAGGCCCGGCCTCGGCGGTCGGGCTTATCGGGCTGATCACGGTATCGCTCGCATTGATGACGGCCGACCACCGCTATAAGCGCGTCGAGCCGCTGCGCAGCGCCTTGTCGTTCCTCGTTTATCCTTTGCAATACCTGGTCAATATCCCGGAGAGGGTGGTGGTCTCCATCAGGGAAACCGTGCTGACGCACGAGGCGCTCATTGAAGACAACCAGGACCTGCGCGAGCAGAACCTGATGTTGAAGAGCCACTCGCAGCGATTCGCGGCCCTGGAGGCCGAGAATATGCGCCTGCGGGAGCTGCTGGAGTCCTCGATGCGGGTCGGGGACCGGGTCGCGGTCGCCGACGTGGTGCGAGTGGACTTGGAGGCGCCCATGAGCCGGGTAGTCCTGGACAAGGGTAGCCAGGAAGGGGTCTATCGTGGTCAACCGGTGATCGATGCCGAGGGCATCATGGGCCAAGTCATACACGTCAATCCGGTCTCGTGCTCGGCGCTGCTCATCACCGACAGCAGCCATGCCCTGGCGGTGCAGCTCAATCGCAGCGGCCTGCGGGCGATCGCGGCGGGGCGGGGCGCGGGCAATGATCTGGAGCTCCTGCACGTACCGATCAATGCCGACATCAAACCGGGAGACCTCATAGTCTCCTCGGGGCTGGATGGCCGCTTCCCAGCGGGTTATCCCGTCGGTAAGGTGGCGAATATCGCCCTGGATCCGGGCGAGCCGTTCGCCAAGATCAAGGCGGTGGCCAGCGCCAAGCTCGGAGAGGCCAGAGAGGTCCTTCTGGTCTGGCCGCAACAAGAGACCCTCACGAAACACACCACCTCGCCGAGGCGCGTCGCCACGCGGTGATCCGGGCGGACCGCGGGGAAGGGCGCATCATCGCGGCGAGCCTTCTGCTGGCTTTCCTGTTGAGCGCCTTACCGTTCCCACCCTGGGCCTCGGCCTGGCAGCCGGCTTGGGTCGCCCTGGCCGTCGTATTCTGGTGCATGGTCCTGCCCGAGCGCGTCGGGATCCTGAGCGCCTGGGCGCTGGGGCTGGTGCTCGATGCCTTGAAGGGGACTCTACTCGGCCAGCACGCCGCGGCGCTTGCGATCGCCGCTTATCTCACCGTGGCCTATAATCGCCGGTTGCGGGTATTCCCCTTGTTTCAGCAGTCACTCTTCGTCGGCTTGATGGTGGCGATCGATGCCTTGATCGCGACCTGGGTACGGGGTATTTCCGGCCTCGATAGCCAGCAAGGCGCGGTCTGGCTGCCGGTACTCAGCAGCATCCTGCTGTGCCCGTGGGCATTCCTGTTGTTGCACGACCTACGCCGCCGCTGCGGCGCGCAGTAAGGGCCATGAAGGTACCTGCTGTGCCTGGGATTTCGCGTTCCGGGGATGCGCGTAATCCTGGTGCATGGCCCAGGTATGCCGGCGTGCCGTCGGAACGCGGCCTCCCGGTGTTCGCGACGGTTTTTAGCCCGCAGCGGGGCAGCTAGCCGTGTCCGGCGTGCTGGTCCTGAAGGACGTGGAACGCGAGGCGCGGGTATTTCGCGACCGTGTCCTCATCGCCTGCCTGGGGATGGCCTTGCTGATGCTTCTGGTGTTGGCGCGCCTGGTAAAGCTGCAGCTCATCGAGCACGACTACTACACGACCCGTTCCCAAGGCAATCGGCTCAAGGTGGTGCCGGTACGGCCGACCCGCGGACTCATTTACAGCCGCGACGGGGTACTGGTGGCCGACAACCGGCCGTCCTTCAGTCTCGAGGTGGTCCCCGAGCGGGTCCCGAACCTCAAGCGGACCATAGCCGAGCTCCAGGAGATCATCGCCATCTCCGCCGAGGATATCCGCCTGTTCGACGCCGCCCTGCAGCCGGACCGGCGTTTCGCCGGCGTGTCCCTGCGGCTCAATCTCTCCGAGGAGGAGGTGGCGCGCCTGGCCGTAGAGCGTTACCGCTTCCCGGGCGTCGATATTGCGGCGCGGCTCACCCGCCACTATCCGCTCGGGGCGGACCTGGCGCATGTCGTCGGCTATGTCGGCCGCATCGATAAGGCCGATCTGGCGCGTATCGATAACTCCAATTACAAGGCCACCAGCCACATCGGGAAGAATGGGCTGGAACGGACCTACGAGTCGGTGTTGCATGGGCGCGTCGGCCACCAGGAGGTCGAGGTCAACGCCGAGGGGCGGGTGCTGCGGGTGCTGAAGCGTACCGCCCCGCAGCCCGGCCAGGACCTTTATCTCAATATTGACGTGGGCCTGCAGCGGACCGCTGCGCGCGCCCTGGGGGAACACAGCGGGGCGGTAGTCGCCATGGACCCGCGCGACGGGGCGGTACTGGCCTTGGTCAGCATGCCTGCCTACGACCCCAATCTATTCGTCAATGGGATCAGCGTGGCCCAATACCGCGAACTCAGCGAGTCACCGCTGCGGCCGCTCTTCAATCGCGCCCTGCAGGCGGTCTATCCGCCGGGCTCGACGATCAAGCCGTTTGTGGGACTGGCCGGCCTGGCCTACGGCCTGCGCCGGCCCTCCCAAAGGACCGCGTGCTCGGGTTGGTACAGCCTGGGCCGCAGCAAGCACCGCTATCGTTGCTGGAACCGCGCCGGCCATGGGACGGTGGAGCTCGTGCGCGCGCTGGCGGAGTCCTGCGATGTCTATTTCTATCGTCTAAGCAACGACCTGGGGATAGAACGCCTGCATGAGTATCTCAGCGGCTACGGCTTTGGCCGGGCCAGCGGGATCGATCTGCCCGGTGAATCGCCGGGCCTGCTGCCCTCTCCGCAATGGAAGCGCCGTGCCCGCGGCGCGGCCTGGTACCCGGGCGAAACCCTCATCGCCGGCATCGGCCAGGGCTACGTACTAGTCAATCCGTTACAGTTGGCCAGGGCCACCGCCTTTTTGGTCAACCCGGGCCTCACCTACCCGCCGCGCATCGTCCATCACCGGCAGGACCGGATCACCCGGCGTACGACACCGATCTCCGGCATTGGCGGCGTGGCGCGCCGCGCGCCGAGCCCTGAGCATCTGGCGCGCGTCATCGAGGGTATGGTTGAAGTGGTGCACGGGGCGCGCGGGACCGCCAAGGCGGTCGGCAAGGACGCGCCCTACCGGTTTGCCGGTAAGACCGGCACCGCGCAAGTGGCCAGTATCAAACAGGGGCAGCGCGGCGACAACAGCAAGCGCCCCGAGCATCTGCGCGACCACGCGCTGTTCATTGCCTTTGCACCCGTGGAGGCGCCGCGGATCGTGCTCGCGGTGATGGTCGAGCACGGCGGGAGCGGCAGCGGTGCCGCGGCCCCCATCGCCCGCCAAGTCCTCGACTATGTCCTGGCGCCCCGCCCGGAGCGTCCGCCCGAGGCGGCCCATGGATAACCCGCGCGGGATCGGGTACCGCGTGCACCTCGATCCGGTGCTGCTCACCGGGGCCTTGCTCCTGTGCATGTTCGGGCTCGTGGTGCTGTATAGCGCCAGCGGGCAGGACGGCGATACGGTGTTTAAGCAAGGTGGAAAGGTCCTCACCGGCCTGCTGGCCATGGCCGTCGTGGCGCAGCTACCGCCGGAGATCTTCTCGCGCTGGGCGCCGTGGCTGTATGCGGGCGGGTTGGCCCTGCTCGTTGCCGTCACCGCGTTCGGCTCCGGGGCCAAGGGCGCGCAGCGCTGGATCGACCTCGGCATCGTGCGCTTTCAGCCCTCGGAGCTCATGAAGGTCTTCGTGCCGCTCATGACCTGCTGGTATTTGCAAGACAAGGACACACCGCCGGGTCTCGGCACGGTGCTCACGACGCTGGCCGTGGTGCTGGTCCCGGCCGTTCTTATTGCGCGTCAGCCCGATCTCGGCACCGCGACCCTCGTAATCGTTGCCGGCCTGTCCGTGCTGTTCCTGGCCGGGATCGGATGGCGCTATATCGCCGCCGCCGGGTGCCTGGCCCTGGTCTCAGCGCCGGTACTCTGGTATGCCATGCACGCATACCAGCGCCAACGCCTGCTAACGCTCTTCGACCCGGAGCAGGACCCGGTGGGCAGCGGCTACCATATTATTCAATCGATGATCGCGGTGGGCTCGGGCGGGCTGTACGGGAAAGGCTGGCTGAACGGCACGCAATCGCACCTCGAGTTTCTACCGGAACGCTCCACGGATTTCATCTTTGCAGTGTTCTGCGAGGAGTTCGGGCTGCTTGGTGTGTTGCTGTTACTGGCGTTTTATGGATTCGTGATAGCGCGTTGCGTGCGCGTCACCTTGGAGGCGCAAGGACGATTCTCCCGGCTCATGGCCGGCAGTCTGACCGTTACCTTGTTCATCTACGTGTTCGTCAACATGGGTATGGTCATCGGCCAGCTCCCGGTAGTGGGGGTGCCGCTGCCGTTTGTGAGCTATGGCGGCACCTCGCTGGTGACACTCCTGGCAAGTTTCGGTATCCTGATGTCGTTTCAAACCCATAGAAGATTGCTTTCAAACTAAGAGGTTACGTGCGAACCCTCATTGCGGTCTTAGTTATCGGCGTGATCGCGGCCGGGTTATCTTCCGCGCGCGGGCTGAATCCCGCGGGCGTGGACGCGTTCATTGCGGAGATGGTCGAGCGGCACGGCTTCGATCGCACCCGGCTCGATCGTCTATTCCGCGCCGTTCAACCGTCCAGCACGGTGCTGGCCGCGATCTCCAAACCGGCCGAGACCAAACCCTGGTATCAATACCGCGAGTTGTTCCTGACCCGTGATCGGATCGATGGCGGAGTGGATCTCTGGTCGCGGCATCGCAAGACCCTGGCCGAGGTCGAACGGCGTTACGGCGTGCCACCGGAGATCGTCGCCGGCATCATCGGCGTCGAGACCTTTTATGGCCGGCGTACCGGCGATTACTCGGTGTTGCAGGCGCTTTCGACCCTGGCCTTCGAGTACCCGCCGCGGGCGGCGTTTTTTCGCGCCGAGCTCGAGCAGATGCTGCTGCTGACCCGCGAGCGCGGGATCGACCCGCGCACGCTACGCGGGTCCTATGCCGGTGCGATGGGGATCCCGCAGTTCATGCCGAGCAGCTTCCGCCGTTACGCGGCGGACTTCGAGGGCGACGGCCGTATCAATATCTGGGGCAATCCCGGGGACGCGATCGCGAGTGTCGCGAGCTATCTCGCGGCGCATGGCTGGCAGTCGGGGGCGGCAATCGCTGTGCGCGCCCGCGGCATCGGCAAGCGCTATCGCGAGTTTCTGTTCCAGGGGAACCAGCCAAAGTCGGGACTGGACGAATTATTGCGCGCCGGTGTCGTCACTGAGCGCCGCCTGCCGGGAGATCCGCCGGCCTTGCTGGTGGCACTCCAAGGTCGGGGCGGTCGTGACGAGTACTGGGTGGTCCTAAACAATTTCTACGTGCTCACGCGCTATAACCGCAGCGCGAGCTATGCGATGGCCGTGTACCAGCTAGGGGAGGCGGTTCGGAATGCATATAAGACCAACGTGGTTTCCCGTGTTGCGAAGGGCCCTTGAGCGCTACCCACGCGGTAAACACCGGCTGACGGTCTTGAGCGGCCTGGTGTTGTTAGGCGGCTGCTCGGTCGCGCCGGTGCGCGAGGCCGCCATTAAGGATATCGATGTCACACGCATCCCCAATGCGGTGCCGCGCGCGGAGCCCCGCAGCCGTTACGGCAACCCCGAGTCCTATGAGGTGTTCGGCGAGCGCTATTTCCCCATCAAGAGCAGCGAGGGCTATTTCGAGCGCGGTTTCGCCTCCTGGTACGGCCCCGATTTTCATCTGCGCCGTACCTCCAGCGGCGAGACCTATGACATGTACCAGATGACGGCCGCGCACCGTATCCTGCCCTTGCCGACCTACGTCGAGGTGACCAATGTAGAGAACGGGCGCAAGGCCGTTGTGCGAGTGAATGATCGCGGACCCTTCAAAGACGATCGGGTGATCGATCTCTCCTATACCGCGGCCAAGAAACTCGGCGTCTATGCCCGCGGGACCGCGCTGGTCGAGCTGCGCGCCCTGCGGCCACCGGTACGCCGGCGCAAGGTGATTAGGCACGAGGCGGCGCTCGCCGCGCCTCCGGCGAGCCCGGGACCCGTACCCGAAACTGGGCGGGGGCGCGCGGCGGAGGCGACCCCGTTGAGTGCGGCGGGTACGCTGGCCCAATCGCCGGTCCCCCCACAGTGGGCGCCGAGCACAGCCCGGCCCGGTCCGATAGAGACGCGTGCGCCCTCGGAGGTCTCCCGGCCCGCGCTCTACTTGCAAGTCGCGGCCTTTAGGGACGCAGCCAGGGCCGCGGCCTTGCGCGAGCGCTTGCTCGTCACCGTGGGGCATACGGTGCGCATCCATCGCGGCATGTATGCCGACAAACCGGTCTATCGCGTACAGGTCGGGCCCCTCAGGAATGCGGGCAGCGCCGACCAGTTGACGGTCCGTTTGGCGCCCTTGGGTCTGCAGCGCCCGCGTTTGATTGCCAATTAACCTCGTCCCGAATCTCGCTAGGCCGACTGCCACGTGCGCAGCAGCGGTGCGCGGTTTGCCCCGGTGACCATCACGATGAAAACCCGGTTGTGGATCATGGCGCTTTGTATAGCCCCGGTGGGGACGGTCCATGCTGCGGCAGGCACCCCGGCGCTCCCCAAGCTGGAGGCCAAGAGTTACCTGTTGATGGATTTCCATACCGGACAGGTACTGGCGGAGAACCAGGCCGACGCACGCCTGGAGCCCGCCAGTCTGACCAAGATCATGACCACCTATGTGGTCGGCCGGGCGCTGGAGGAAGGGCGGGTACACCTCGATGACCCGGTGACGATCAGCGAAAAGGCCTGGCGTATGACCGGGTCACGGATGTTCATCGAGGTCGGTAAGCAGGTCCCGCTGCGCGACCTTCTGCTGGGGGTGATCGTGCAGTCCGGCAACGACGCGAGCGTTGCGCTGGCCGAGCACATCGCAGGTTCCGAGCCGGCATTCGCCGATCGGATGAATCGGCATGCGCAACGGCTCGGGTTATCGAATTCTCGCTTCCTTGATACCTCCGGCCTGGCCGAAGCGGGGCATTACAGCTCGGCACGCGACCTGGCCACGCTGTCGGCGGCCGTGATCCGCGATCTCCCCGACATCTACCCGTGGTTCAGGATTCGGGAGCTGACCTATAACGGGATCAAACAGGGCAACCGCAATCGGCTGCTGGCACGGGACCCCACGGTCGACGGCCTGAAAACCGGTCATACCGAGGGCGCCGGATACTGTTTGGTCGCCTCCGCGCAGCGCCGGGATATGCGCTTGATTGCGGTGGTGCTGGGTGCGCCCAGCGATAAGCAACGCTTCGAGGGTGTTCAGGCCCTGCTCAACTATGGATTTGGCGCTTTCGAGACGCACCGCTTATTTACCGCCCGCCAAGCCTTGGCCCGGGTGCGGGTATGGAAGGGTGCGGAGAAGACGGCTCAGCTCGGCTTGAGCGAGGACCTCTATATCACCGTACCGCGGCAACGCTACCAGGATCTCAAGGCGTCCGCAGACCTCGATAAAGACCTGACGGCGCCGGTTTCCAAAGGCCGGCGTGGCGGCACGCTCAAGGTGATGCTGGGTAAAGAGGAACTCCTGAAGCGTCCGCTGGTGTTGCTTGACGCGGTCGCCGCGGGGGGATTGTTGCAGCGCCTGGCCGACGAGGCCCGGTTGCTGATCCGTTGAACCCGCGTGGCTATCGGCTACCTTAACGGTGAGTTCTTGCCCTTGGAGCAGGCGCGCGTGCCGGTGCTGGATCGCGGCTTCCTATTCGGCGATGGTGTCTATGAGGTCATCCCGGTATTCGGCGGGCGCTTGTTTAGACTGACGCAACACCTGCATCGACTCAACGCCAGCCTGCAGGCCGTGCGGATCCGCAATCCGATGAGTGAATCGGCCTGGGCTGCGTTACTGGGCACCCTGGTCACGCGCAATGGCGGAGGCGAGCAGTCCATTTACTTACAGGTCACGCGCGGGGTCGCCAAGCGCGACCACGTCCCGAGCGAGCCGCTCACCCCGACGGTGTTCGGCATGGCGACGCGGGTGGAGGCAGGACGGGCCGTTATCCCGGTCTCGGCCGTGGTCCGCGAGGACATCCGCTGGCAGCGCTGCGACATCAAGAGCATCGGCTTGTTAGCTAACGTGTTGATGCGGATCGAGGCGGCCGATGCGGGCGCCTATGAGGCGATCCTGATCCGGGACGGCAAGGTGACCGAGGGCGCGGCCAGTAATGTCTTCGTGGTCCTGGACGGGGTGGTGAGAACGCCGCCCAAGGGCCATGCGCTACTGCCCGGGATCACTCGCGACCTTATCCTGGAGCTGCTCGGCGAGGCCGGCATTGCCTACCGGGAGACGGAGGTCTCGCGCCTTGAGTTGCAACGGGCGGAAGAGATCTGGTTGAGCAGCTCGGTACGCGAGCTGCTGCCGGTGGTGGAGCTCGATGGACGTAGCGTAGGTGGCGGGGTGCCGGGCCCGCTGTGGGAGCGCACGTCCAGGCTTTATCAGGCATTCAAGTCACGCGCCTTTGTGGAGAACGCCGGGGTAGCCAACCACCGCGGGTAGCCGCTTGGAGATTTTCAAGGAATTCACCATCGAGGCGGCGCATTTTCTGCCGCATGTCCCGGAAGGCCATAAATGCCGTAGGCTGCACGGTCATTCGTTCCGCGTGAGCCTGCACGTTACGGGGCCGCTGGAGGTGCCGGCGGGGTGGGTCATGGATTTCGCCGAGATAGGCGGGCGATTCCAGGCGCTGTTCGAACAGCTAGACCACCGCTGCTTGAACGACGTGGAGGGACTGGAGAATCCGAGCAGCGAGGCCCTCGCCCGGTGGATCTGGGCACGCCTCAAGCCGTGTTTGCCGTCCCTGTCCCAGGTCGTGGTCCGGGAGACCTGTACGGCCGGATGTATCTACCGCGGGGAGCCGTAACCCCCCGCGGTGGTGTGCTAGCGGGGCGCATGACGCCCC
>JBOIDW010000080.1:0-1746 GCA_050740655.1 Gammaproteobacteria bacterium
CGATGCGCGGATTGAAGACATTGTGCTGGGAGAAGCTGATCCGCTCTTCGAAGCTCTTGAACAACTTGCGAAGTTCCGCGTGACCCCGCGCGTGCCCGACACCCTTCCCTTCGTGTCCTTCCGGTGAGGCTGCTTGACGTTGCGTAGCGATGCAGAGTGCCGACACCACGGGTTGTCCGGAGCATGAGACGCAGCAAGCGTTCCACCCCTCCTTCACGGACCCACACGTCGCCTGCTATAAGCGCTACGGCCTCAGATGCTGGAACTGCTGGCGGTGAGAGGTCTAACGTACTCTGAGGTGTGGAGTATCCGATGAAGCGTCCCGAAGACGTGACGCTGAGTCGTGAAGAAGGCGAAGCCTTGATTGCGCGCTTAGAACGCGATGCGTTGAGCACCGAGGATCGACGGGTGCTGGTGAAGGTGCTCACGTTTTATTTTTGGCTGCTGTTTGCGTTACGGGAGGCGAAGCTGAGTCTGAAGCGCTTGAAGGCCCTGGTGTTCGGCGAGAAGCCGAAGAAGCGCGAGCCCCCGGCAGCGGGTGGGGCTCCAGGCGGTGGTGGTGCGGGCGGGACGGGAGCGCAGACGGGAGAGTCACAGGCCGTGCGCTCTACTCCCGAGCAAGAGCCGGCCGAGTCCAACGAGCGGCGGCCGGGGCATGGACGGCAGGGCGCGGAGGTCTATCGTGAGGCGCAACGTATCGAGTGTCGGCATGAGGAGTGGGCGGGGGCGGTTGTATCGGTTACCTCCAGGCATCGAGATGCGGCTTGATGGCCACGCGTTGGTATCAGCGGGGCGCTATGAACTCGAGAAGCTGCGCTGCTCGGCCTGCGGGCAAGTGTTCAGCGCGTCGTTGCCAGTGGAAGCGGGCACGGAGAAGTACAGTGCGCGGGCACGGGCGGTGTTAGCGTTGGGGCGGTATTACCTGGGCGTGCCGTGGTATCGGCTCGAAAGCTTCCAAGCGCTGGTGGGGATCCCCGTGCCTGATGCCACGCAATGGGATCAGGTGGAGCACGTCGGCGACTGTGTCCATCCCGTGTTCAAGTACTTGGAGCGGATGGCCGCGCAGGGGGACGTGATTTTTCAAGACGACACGCCGGGGCGCATCTTGGCATTGATCAAGGAGAACCACGAGGCAGCGGCTCAGGCCCACGCCAATGGCGGCGCCTCGTCCCGGACGGGGATGTATACGACGGCGTTGATCGTGCAAGTGGGGGCGCGGCGGATTTGTCTGTATTAGACGGGGCGGCAGCACGCGGGGGAGAATCTGGAGGCGCTCTTAGCGAAGCGGGAGCCGCAGCGGAGCAAGCCGCTGGTGATGTCGGATGCCTTGGCCAGCAACAGCGCCGAGGAGAAGCGCCTCATCCGCTGTCACTGTCTGGCGCATGGGCGGCGGAAGTTCAGTGAGTTGGACGACGTCTTTCCGGTCGAAAGTACGGTGGTGACGGAGGCGCTCAAGGTGGTGTACGAGCATGAGGAGGCGGCGCGCGACAAGCAGCTGAGTGCCCACGAGCGCTTGGCGTACCATCAAACCTATAGTGGGCCGATTATGACGACGCTCAAGGGATGGCTGGAGCACCAAACTGCCGAACGGCGGGTCGAACCCAATAGCAGTCTGGGCAAAGCGATCGCCTATCTGCTGGGGCACTGGGAGACACTGACGCGGTTCTTGACGGTGGCGGGAGCACCCCTCGACAACAATGTGGCCGAGCGCGCCTTAAAACTCTGCATTCGCCAGCGCAAGAACTC
>JBOIDW010000081.1:0-7657 GCA_050740655.1 Gammaproteobacteria bacterium
GCACAAATACCACTCTGCCCGTCCCTATTGACAGGATCGAATCCGATAGACCATATTGTTCGCGCTTCAGGTGTCCCCGAGGACGATCGTTCTAGGGGATGAAACGGGAAGCCGGTGCGCGCTCGAGTCTCGGCCCGAGCGCTATCCCGGCGCTGCCCCCGCAACGGTAAGCAAGTCAAAGGAACAGCACAACGCCACTGTGCACCCGGCACGGGAAGGCGCTGCGCCAGGGTCTAGAGACCCACTTGCGAGCCCGGAGACCGGCCTGAAGGGCTTGCATTGGCATTGCGGAGGGTGATGCTGCGGCGCGCAGACCGAGATCCCTATTCCCGCCTTGCCGCCTATTCCTCCGCCCGCCATGCGCTGTAGTGCGTTTTTGCGCGGGTGTGCGCGGAGGAGAAAACCATGCTGTTGCGCCGAATGGCGGCCATCATTCTGCCGCTTTGTTGTAGTCCGCTATACGCCGCAGATGGTCTAGCCGGGCAAGGTCAAGGCATCGTGACCACGGGCGGGACCGCCGAGACGGCCGATGAGGACCCGGCCGCGGTCGCGCCGACCTTGGAGGAGGTCGTTGTAACCGGCGATTCGCCGCCTGCCATCGGTATGCTCCATCTGGATCAGCCGTCGCAGGTCGGTAGCCGCCTCGACTTACCGCTGAAAGACGTACCGGCCAGCGTGGAGATCATTGATCGCGGTACCATCCAACGGCGCGGGAACCGCACGATCCTGGAAGCGGTGGAGGCGGCCACGGGCATGAGCAATATTACCACTCCGGGCGACGGCTCGGCGGCCTTCTCGAGCCGCGGTTTCACCGGGAACAACTCGGTCTTGCAACTGTACAACGGTACGCGCTTCTACGTGGGGGCGGGCACCTTTACGCTGCCTTTGGACACCTGGCATCTGGAGCGCGTCGAGGTCCTCAAAGGGCCCGCCTCCGTGCTGTACGGCGAGGGCGCTATCGGCGCCGCCATCAATCTAGTGACCCGAAGCCCGAGCCGGGAGTCTCAGGAGCTCGACGCGCTCGCCTCCTACGGGAGCTGGGATGCGATCCGTCTCGGTCTCGGCAGCGGCGGGCCCCTCGCGACCAACCTCTACCATCGTATCGATGTGAGCCGGCAAAGCGCCGAAGGGTTTGTCGATCGGGCCGACTATGAGCGTTACACGCTGGCGAGCTCCCTGCTCTGGGACGTCAGCGAGCGTTTGTCTCTGACCCTGGCCTTTGATTATTGGAAGAACGACGACGCTGCGTACTTCGGAACGCCGTTCATCAACGGAGGCATCGACCCGCGCACCAGGAAGCTCAACTACAACGTCCTCGACGGCAAGGGGTTGTACGAGGACTACTGGGCGCGCCTCAAGGTCGATTGGGCCGTAGCGGAGACGCTTACCCTGAACAATGAGCTCTACGCCTATGTGGCGGACCGGCACTGGCGCAATTTGGAGAACTACACCTTTGTTCCGGCGACGGGGCGGGTGCACCGCACGGGGTTCCTGGAGATCCTGCATGATCAGGTACAGGTGGGAGATCGGCTGGAGGCACTGTTCAAGCATAGGCTGTTCGGACGCGGCAATCGGTTCGCGCTGGGCTTCGATGTCAATACCATCGACTTTGAACGTCCCACTAACGACTTTTCGGGCAGCGATGACGTGGACCCCTTCGCACCGGCCCTCGGCCGGTTCCTGAATCTATCCGGCACCGTGCCGCGACGTGAGAGCACGACCGATCAAGTAGCGTTGTTCGGGGAGGACATGCTCGACGTTCTCGATACCCTGAAGCTGGTCGCGGGGTTTCGAGCCGAGCACATCGCTGTCGAGTCGCAAAATTTGATCGAGGGGACTTCCTTCGAGCAAGAGTTCAACCCCGTGACTTGGCGGGTCGGTTTTGTGTATGAGCCGCTGCCGAACCTATCGCTTTACGCCCAACGCAGCACCGGCGTAGACCCTGTCTCGTCGTTGCTCACTCTCTCCGAGAGCCGCCGCGATTTCCGGTTATCCAGCGGCCGCCAATACGAGGTCGGGTTGAAACAGAGCCTTTGGGACCAGCGCGCCGAATGGACGTTGGCGTACTATGACATCGTGAAAGAGGACCTGCTAAGCGCCAATCCCCGCGACCCCGCGCTCACGCAGCAGATAGGACAGCAGTCCTCGCACGGCGTCGAATTCTCGCTCGCCCTGCGCCCGGCGATCCAATGGTTATGTCAGGGGAACTTCTCCATCCTGAGCGCGCAATTCGATGCGTTCACCGAGGCGATCGATGATGCAACGGCGTCCCGCGCGGGCAACCTGCCGCCCAATGTCCCGGAGAGTCTCGCAAACCTTTGGGTCTACTATAGCCCTATCCCCAGCATCGACCTGGGCGTAGGCGCCCGCTACGTCGGTGCCCGCAAGGCCGATAACGCCAATACGGTCGAGCTCGATGCCTATACTACGGTCGAGGTCTCTGCCGCATGGACACGCCGGTGGGCCACCGTGACGCTGCGAGGTCGTAATCTGGCGGACGAGGAGTACGCCATTTCACCGTACAACGACGGCACGCAGGTGATTCTAGCCGACCCGCGCGCCTTCGAGGTCGCCTTGCTGCTCGAATACTAGACGACGCACTCGACCGGGTGGTTGTGATCTGCATAAAGCGTGGCCTCATTCTCATCCATCGCAGCCTCGGTATCGTCCTGTGCCTCATACTCGCGCTGTGGTTTGCATCCGGAATGGTCATGATGTACGCGGGTTATCCCGAGCTCACGGCGCGCGAACGTTACGCTGGACTCGCACCGCTAGAGCTGGATAATAGCAACGCCTCGCCAGCTCAAGCGGCAGCGCGCGCCTCTCTTACCAACGCGCCGCTCCGCGTGCGCCTGACGATGGTGCTGGACCGGCCCGCGTATCATTTTCTACCGACGGATGGTCCGTGGATCACGGTCTTTGCCGACGACGGGTCGCGCCTTAAGGGCATCCGTCCCGAGGCGATCACGGCGTCGGCCCAGGCATTCGCACCGGCTCCAGCCGTTTCGTATGAGGAACGCCTGGATCTGGACCAGTGGAGTGTATCCTCCGCACTCGATCCGTTTCGCCCGCTGCATCGCGTGGCGCTGGGCGACCACGCCGGGACCGAGCTGTATGTCTCTAACGCGACCGGCGAGGTGGTGCGCGACACCACAAGACGCGAGCGCCTGTGGGGTTGGCTTGGGGCCATAGTGCATTGGATCTATCCGGTGCAATTGCGCCAGCACCGTGAGCTATGGCGCCAGGTGATTATCTGGCTGGCCTCGATCGGTGCCGTGCTGGCCGCAACCGGTGCGAGCGTCGGTTTGACGCGCTACCGTTTTCGCAAGACTTACCGTCATCGAGAACGAGGAACGCCGTATCGCGGCGTGCTCAAGTGGCATCACCTGACGGGTTTGGTGTTCGGCGCGTTCGCCATCACCTGGACCTTCAGCGGCTTACTATCGGTGAATCCAGGTAACCTATTCCCCGATCCAGCACCTGACGCGCGCGAGAAGGAGATTATCGCCGGCGGTCCCTACTCGCTAGCCGCGTTCGATCGGCCTGTTGCTGAGGCCTGGCGAATCGCGAGCCGGCACGTCACGCCAAGAGAAGCGGAACTGGTACAATTCGCCGGAGAACCGTATTACCTGTTCTTCGAGTCACCGGATCGCAGTATCGTTGTCAGCGCGCGCGGCGAGACACCTGCGGTGTTCGCCCGTTTTGACAAAGACCAGCTCACTCGAGTGAGCGCCGAGCTGATCCCGCGACATGAAATCTCCGAAGCGGCACTGCTGGAGGACTATGACCTGTACTACTACGCCCACCACCAGGAAGTGCGCCTGCCGGTATTACGCATTCAATTCAACGACGAGCGGCGTACCCAGTACTACCTTGACCCGCACACCGGCGCCATCCTACAGAAACTGGACCGCCGCAGCCGCACCTACCGCTGGCTCTTCAACGCCTTGCATAGCTTCGACTACCCCCTGCTTATCAACCACCGTCCGGCCTGGGACCTCGTAGTGATAGGACTTTGCATGGGCGGGTTGGCGCTGAGCTGCACCGGGATCGTAGTCGCCTGGCAACGCCTCAAGCGACTTCAAGGCTAGCCCGACACAATTGAAATTCATGTTGCCAAATCTCCATCTACACGTCGTGCCGGCAGGATTGCCGGGATCCAGGGTACAGGGACGTAGTTGGCGTCCTGCGTCCGGGATGCCCGGATGCCCTATAATTTCACCGAGTAACGGAAGTCCAAAGGAGGAGACCGTCATGATTCCCGCGAACCCTCGATCGGCGCTGGCCATCGGCCTCACGCTCGCCCTGCTCATGGCCGCCACCCGCAGCCATCACTTCGCCGCGACGTTACACCTGCCCGACGCCTCGTGGGCGGTGTTCTTCCTGGCCGGGTGTTATCTGCGTCCGGTATGGATGTTTCCCGCGCTAATCGCCTTGGCCGGGGTGAGTGATTACGTGGCCATCACCTGGTTCGGCGTCAGCGATTTCTGCGTGAGCCCCGCCTACGGTTTCTTGCTGCCGGCCTACGGCGCACTGTGGTTCGCCGGCCGTTGGTACGCGGGCCGCCACCGATACGCCCTCTCCACATTCGTCCCGCTGGCCGGCAGTGTGATCGTTGGCGCGGTGGTATGCGAGGTCCTCTCGAGCGGGGGATTCTATTGGTTCTCCGGGCGGTTCGAGCCTAGCCTCGCGGAGCTCGGCAGCCGTCTGGTCCGTTATTTTCCGATGTCCCTGGCCTCTATGGTGCTTTATACCGTCATCGTGTCCATCGTCCACCTGTCGTTGGCTACGGTGTACCCGGATAGCCGTCAGCGTAGCGCACTGCGGGTACTCCACGGGCATTGAGCCGAATGTCCGATACCGCGCCGGACAAGCGCCACCGTGACCGCATGCGGCGCAAAAAGGCGGTAGTGGACGCCCGTATCGCCGGCGCCACGCTGCGCAAGGGCCTGCTCTTGGTCCTCACCGGCAACGGCAAGGGCAAGAGCAGCTCGGCCTTCGGGATGGTTGCGCGGGGCCTGGGCCATGGCATGCAGGTCGGTGTCGTGCAGTTCATCAAAGGCACGTTCAGCACCGGCGAAGAGGCCTTCTTCCGCCGCTTTCCGGAAGTCGAGTACCACGTCATGGGTGAGGGGTTTACCTGGGAGACGCAAGACCGGGAACGTGACATCCGCGCCGCGCAGAAGGCCTGGGAGACTGCCCGCAGGATCCTACAAGACCCGCAGGTAAAGCTCGTCGTCCTGGATGAGCTGAATCTCGTTCTGAAATACGGCTACCTCGAGATCGAAGACGTTCTGAGCGATCTGAACACCCGCCCGCCGATGCAGCACGTCATCGTCACCGGCCGCAGCGCAAGCCCCGAGCTGATCGAGGCCGCCGACACCGTCACCGAGATGCGGGCGGTCAAGCATGCATTCCAGGCGGGCATCAAGGCCCAGCAAGGGATAGAGCTATGAACCCCGGCGCGTACGCCCATCCCTCGTACCGTGGCCCTATCCTGCCGGGACCAACGGGAGCACACCATGAACCCGGCGATTGATGCGCTGCCCGGCCACGTGCGCCGGCAAACCGTCGACAATTCCGACGGCACGAGCACGGAGCTCAGCTATTTTGAGCCGACCGAGGCCGTCATGACCTCGCTGGTCGATATCCTATTTAAAGAGCACTGGGCCGACATCACCGTCGGGCCGTGCATCGACGGGGCGGTCTTCGAGATCCGCTTCAAAGAGCCGCCCAAGGTCTCCTTGCTCGACGGTTACCTCACGGTGGACCTGGGTCATTGGCACTTTCACCTCTGCATCGGTGATCACCGAGGCACCTCCTCCGAAGCGCTGCGGCGCCGGCGCCGCGTCGCCCGCATCGCGTTCTTCGAGACGCGGGGCGGCCAGTGCGGCGGAGGCCGCAGTTGGGGCCTGCGCCTGTGGAACGGAGGCGCGGAACAGATGACGACCGTATTCCTCCCGAACCCCTATCTGTCCGCCGATCTAATACGACTCCAAGAGCCGCAATGGGAAAGGCTGCGATTGTGGTATGCATTGCGCCAGCGGTTTCTCGGGGAACTCATACCGGCGGATCTCACGCGCGACTGCACCGCGATCGGCACGGGGGTTACGCCGCCGGCGCAGGAGTGAGGGCATGCGCCCCGTCGGGCGAGACTCGCGCGAGCTGAGCGAATAACACCAACGAAGCCAGCTTGCGGACCGCTCCGTGAACATGTTCGGCGCTGCGATTGGGGTATTGGTGTAGATCGAATCAGAGCATGATCCATGGCGCTACCTCCTGACTTCCCGCGATCGCCGTACGCCGAGCTCCTGCCGGATCGGCGCTGGTTCCCGGCTGCGGAAGAACTGCGCAGCACCGCCTACGAAAAACTGCTGCCGCCGCTGGTCGCCCGGATCCGCGGTGAGGTCGCGGCCTGGCGGGGTGCGGGATACGCTGGCGCTTCGGAGACCTCGCGCGCGCTGCTGAACTGGTGGTTCGAGACCGAGCACTTGGTCGAGGAGGCCGACGGCACACTGTCGCCGTTCCGTTATTATTTCGCGCAACGCGAAGCGGTGGAGACCGTGATCTGGCTCCATGATGCGTGCGGGGTGAGGGAGAAATTCGACCTGCTCCGATTCGATGCCTCGGGCGCGGTCTCGGCGGGGATGTTCGACGAGGACTGGCCGCGCTACGTCGTGAAGATGGCTACCGGCGCAGGCAAGACCAAGGTGATTTCGTTGCTCATCGGCTGGAGCTACTTCCACAGACTCTACGAACCCGCTTCGGCGCTCGCCCACAACTTTTTGCTGATCGCGCCGAACATCATCGTCCTCGACCGGCTGCGGGCGGACTTCGACGGTCTGCGCATCTTCTTCAACGACCCCATCCTGCCGGACAATGGCGTTGCCGGCCGCAACTGGCGCGACGACTTCCAGCTCTCATTGCACATTCAGGATGATGTGCGTGTCGTGCGGGACACGGGCAATCTCTTTCTCACCAACATCCATCGAGTCTATCTCGGCGATGTGCGGGAAGCTTCACTGGAAGACGACGATCTGCGCGATTATTTCCTCGCGCCTTTCGGCCCCAGGCCGGTCGGCAAGACCACCGACAGCAAGACCGATCTCGGCGAGATCGTCCGCGACATCGGCGAGTTGGCCGTGTTCAATGACGAGGCCCATCACATCCACGATCCGAAGATGGCCTGGTTCAAGAGCATTCAGGACATTCACCATCGGATGCTGCAATAGGATGGCCGCCTTGCGTTGCAGGTGGACGTGACCGCTACGCCACGGCACGACAGCGGCGCGATATTCGTGCAGACCGTCTCGGACTACCCTCTGGTCGAGGCGATTCACCAGAACGTCGTCAAGCACCCGGTCCTGCCGGACGCTACCAGTCGCGCTCGGCTCAACGAGCACAAGAGCGCGATCTTCACCGAGCACTTTGCCGACTATCTGCAACTCGGAATCGAGGAGTGGCGCAAGAGCTACGCCGAGCACGAGCAGTTGGGCAAGAAGGCGGTGCTTTTCGTGATGGTGGACGACACGCGGAACTGTGACGAGGTTGGCGCATACCTTGAGAAGGTCTGCCCCGAGTTGCAGGGCGCAGTCCTGGTTATTCACACCAAGAACAACGGTGAAATCTCAGAGGCCGCCTCCGGCAAGAGCAAGGA
>JBOIDW010000082.1:0-17753 GCA_050740655.1 Gammaproteobacteria bacterium
CCGAGCAACGCGGCCGGCGCGACCTCGGGCAGGCCCAGCAACAGCACCGTCTCGAAGACGCCGAGCCCGCCCGGTACGTTGCTGGCACCGCCGGCCATCATCGCCAGCGCAAATACGCCGAGGAAGTCGATGAAGCTGGTACCGCCATGGCCGGGCAGCAACAGGTAGATGAGGGTGCCGACCAGCAGCAGGTCGAGAGTCGCCAGCGCCCCCTGGGCGAGCGCGGTCGTGGCCGTGGGGAGCTGCAAGGCCCAGGTCGAGGTGCGGATGCTGAGCCGACGGCGCGCCGAGGCCAGGAGATAGACCAACATCGCCGCCAGTACCAATGCCCCCAGGGTACGGCGCAGCTCGAGCGGTACGTGGAATACGGATTCGGCCGCCGTGCCGGTGCCGAAGAGCAGGGACACCGCCAGAACAAAGCTCATGCCGACCGCCGTGGTGATCGAGCACAGCGTGGTGATGCCGGCGATCTCCAGCCCGGAAAGCCCGGCGCGCGAGTAGATCCGGTAGCGTACCGAGCCCCCCGTCAGCAACGCGAAGCCGATGTTGTTGCCGAAGGCCGAGGCGAGAAAACCGGCGAGTCCGGCCCGCCAATAAGGCAGGGGGCGTCCGATGTGGCGTAACGCAATCACGTCATAGCCGGTGACGACGAGATAGCTCGCCAGCGTGACCGCGAAGGCCAGCGCGATCGACCAGCCCGGCAGGGCCGCAAAGCTGTCCAGGACGTCGCGCAGACGGATGGTCTGTAACGTCTGATACAGGACGTAGAGCGCGCCACAGACGATGCCGAGGCTCAGCACCGCCCCCAGCTGCAAGGCGATGCGTTTCCCAAGCTGCACGGCGCGTAGCGAGCCGCCGTGTCGCAGTGTCACTTCCGCGAGCCGCATCTTAGGAGCCTGTTCCGCAGGGTCGTATCGATATTCTTAAAGGTGCCCTTTCAGTATATCGGCAACCTGGCGCTCTGCCCCGATCCAGCGCTCCAGCCGAGCGTACTTGCATACCGCCGGCCCTTGCGGCGACCATAGCCTCCTGGTTGTCGCGCGCGGGATGCCGAAGCGTATGTCGATCTATGGCCTCATCGTCTTACTGAGCTGCCTGCTCTACGGGGCCAGCGCCGTGCTGTCCAAGTACGCGCTGCAACGCGACCTGCCCCCCGGCCTGGGCTGGCTGACGCGGGCGCGTCTGGCCCTCACCAATCGCTATTGGCTGCTGGGCTGGGTGCTGGGGGTCGTCGCCAACGTCCTGATCGTCCAGATCCAGGCCCTGGCGGACATCTCGCTGGTCTATCCCCTGCTCAACTTCGCTTACGTATTCACCCTGGTCCTGGGCTATCTGTTCCTGAACGAGGTATTGACCCGCACCCAATGGTTGGGCGTGCTGATAGCGGTTGCCGGTAGCGCCGTCCTGCTGCTGGTGGACGATCCCAATTCCGGCGCCGCCACCGATCTCTTCCATCTCTGGACCACGACCGCCATCTCGCTGGTTGCGATAGCGATCTTGACGGTACGGGCCTTACGTGATCCGCAGCAACATTACGAGATCTATTTTGCCACCGGTGCCGGCATCGCCTTCGGAAACGTCGAGACCTTCCTCAAAGCGACGACCAATATGGTGGTGGCCCATCAGGGAGGATTCTCGGTATTGTCGTGGGACAGCATCGCGGGCTTTCTCAGCGTCTGGCCGGTTTGGATGGTCGCCTTGTTCAGCCTGATCGGCTTCATCAGCATGCAGATCGCGTATGCACACGGCGATGTCTCGGTCAGCGTCCCCTTGATCACGGTGACGCAGAGGCCGGTCACGTTGTTCGCCGGCTATTACGTCTTTGGCGAGGCCTTTCCGCCGCTCAAGGTCCTGGGCGTGATCACGATGCTGCTCAGCGTCTTATTTATCGGTGCTGCGACCCTGCGCCGCAGTGCGGAAGGCAGGGACCTCGCGGCGGGATCGAGCCCTTGAGGGGCGCGCTCCGCTGCCGGCGGTCCCCTGTACCCGAGCGCGGTGACGCTTGCCCTGCGCGTTGCGGGGGCATCCAAGGCCCGGCCCGGCGGTGCTCGGTTAATATCTGAGCAGGGTCGATCCCCAGGTAAAGCCGCCCCCAAAGGCCTCGAGCATGAGCAGCTCGCCGCGGCGGATGCGGCCGTCGCGCACGGCCGTGTCCAGGGCCAGCGGTATGGAAGCCGCGGAGGTGTTGGCGTGCTCGGCGACCGTGATGACCACCCGTTCCAGAGGCACACCGAGTTTCTTCGCCGTGGCCTCGATGATGCGCCGATTGGCCTGGTGGGGGATCAACCAATCGATGTCGCCCTTCTTGATCGAGTTGGCGCTCAGCACCTCATCGACGATCCGATCGAGTGTCTTCACGGCGGCCTTGAACACCTCGCTACCCCGCATCTTGACGTGGGCGGGCGCCTTGAATCCCGTCGACACGCCGGTCGGCACGTGCAGGAACGACTGGAAGCGTCCGTCGGCGTGCAGTTGCGAGGTCAGGATGCCGGCCTCTCTGCCGGCCTCCAGCACCACCGCCCCGGCGCCGTCGCCGAACAAGACACAGGTCGAGCGATCGCTCCAATCGACGATGCGCGAGAAGGTGTCGGCGCCGACCACCAAGGCCCGTTCGGCGGACCCGGCGCGGATAAACTTGTCGGCGATGTCGAGCCCGTAGATGAAACCGGAGCACACGGCCTGGATGTCGAAGGCGGCATGGCCGTAGCCGCCCAGTCGCTCTTGCAGAAGACAGGCGGTGCTGGGAAAGATCTTGTCGGGCGTGGTGGTCGCCAGCACGATGAGGTCGATCGCGTTTCCGTCCAGACCGGCGGCCTCCAGGGCACGGCGGGCGGCGTGCTCGGCCATGTCGCAGCTCGTCTCGTCCTGGGCCGCGATGTGGCGCTCGCGCACCCCGGTGCGCTCGACGATCCAGGCGTCGCTGGTGTCCACCATGCGCTCCAGATCGGCGTTGGTGAGCACCCGGGCCGGCAGGTAACCGCCGGTGCCGGCGAGGCGCGAGTATCTCAACTCGCGCGCCTCTGGTCGAAGAGGCGCTCGAGCTGGGTGCTGATGCGCTCCGGGACGCGTTTTTCCACCTCCAGAACCGCCTCCTCGATGGCCTGGGCAAAGGATAGCTGGTCGGCGCCGCCGTGGCTCTTGATGACGATGCCGCGCAGGCCCAACAGGCTCGCGCCGTTGTAACGCCGCGGGTCGATGCGCCCCATCAGGGCGCGCAACACGGGCCGGGCGATGAACGCGCTTAGGCGCGTCGCCAGATTGCGGGTAAATTCCTGCCGCGCGAAATGCATGAGCATGCGAGCCACGCCCTCGCTGGCCTTGAGGGCGACGTTGCCGACGAAGCCGTCGCAGACGATGACGTCCACGTCACCGTTGTAGATATCATCCCCCTCGACGAAGCCGACATAGTTCAAATTGCTCTGTGTCAGCAGGGCCGCGGCCTGCTTCACCCGGCCATCGCCCTTGATGTCCTCTTCGCCGATATTGAGCAGGGCCACGCTCGGCGCCGGCTTGTTCTCGACGGCGCTGGTCAGGGCGACGCCCATGAGCGCGAATTGCAGCAACTGCTCGGGCGAGGAATCGACGTTGGCACCGAGGTCGAGGAGGTGGGTGTGGCCACGCACCGCGGGCATTGCCGAGCAGATCGCCGGGCGATCGATCCCCGGCAGCATTTTCAGGACGAAGCGCGCGGTAGCCATCAAGGCCCCGGTGTTGCCGGCGCTCACGCAGGCATCGGCCTCGCCGCGTTTGACCAGATCGATGGCGACGCGCATGGAGGAGTCCTTCTTATTGCGCAGCGCTTGAGAGGGCGCCTCGTGCATCTCCACGCATTGCGAGGCGTGATGAATGCTCACGCGCTCACCGCTGCTTGCGCCGTGGCGACGCAGATGCTCGGCAAGCACGCCTTGCTCCCCGACCAGGACGAGGCTCAGGCCGGGACGTTTGGCGCCCATTTCCAAGGCAGCCGGCACCACGACCTCCGGCCCGTGGTCACCGCCCATAGCGTCAAGCGCAATACGCATATCCACCCACCCTTTGAGGGACGCCCGCCGGTGCCGCCGCGGCCGCCGGCCGACCGCCCCCGGCGCTGTCCGAGCCGCGCCGGGCGATTGTTATTCTTGATCCGCCCGGTCTTTCTTCGGTTTCTCGGCGACCACGCGCCGCCCGCGGTAAAAACCCGTGGGGCTGATCTGATGCCGCCGATGCACCTCGCCGGTGACCGGCTCGGTCGATAGCGTGGCAGTCGTCAGGCCATCGTGCGAGCGATGCATGCCGCGTCGTGACGGGGACTTGCGATTTTGCTGTACAGCCATGATCTGGGTTCCTGTGTGAAGATGAGTCCTTAGGTGGGGCGCCGCAGTTTCGCCAGCGCCGTAAACGGATTTCGCGTGGCCGCAGGCGGCGCGTCGAAAAAGCCCGGTATTTTGGCGCAGTGACGCGGTTCGTGCATCGGCGCGATCGGCAAGGCCAGCAGCAACTCGTCCTCGATGAGCGTGACCAGCGACAGGGGCTCGGTCCCGACGGGAAGGTCATCGAAATCGGGCGAGCCGGCCGGCCCCGATGGGTCCGAAACCAGCCGTAGCCGGATTGGGGTATCGATGTTGATTTCCATGGGCTCGAGACAGCGTTGGCAGCGTATGCGTAAACCCGCGCTGACTTGGCCCTGAAGCGTGCGGCTGCCGTCCGCCCGTCTCTCGAATCGGAGGCGGGCGCCGGCCTCGCCCGCGTCGTCGCAGAGCTGCCCGGCGAGCCGCCGCATCCTGGCGATCGGCAGCGAGCCGCTCAGCGCTATGCCGTGACCGGCGAGTCGCAGAGGCTCTATCATATCCGAGAGTCGTGTCACGCCCATCGCAAGGCATTATATTGGATCACCCGGCGAGGCCATAGCCAGTCACTGGACGGCAGGAAGAGGACTAGGGATAGCGCGGGAATCGCCCTGGAGCGGGATCCGACGCGAGGACGATAGGCTATGAGCGATGCTCGCGCCATGAAGCACTACGCATCCCATCCAGACCTTGCCAAACAGGTTCGTCTGGTTAGGATAGGACAACGATGAAGGGTTTTGTACTCACACCACACGAGACCGTTGATGCGATGGTCGAGTTGCTGTTCCGGCGACGGTCGCCCAGGGCGGACGATGCTGTCCTTGATCCAGGCTGCGGGACGGGCGAGTTCATCGACGGCGTCATCCGCTGGTGCCAGCAGCGAGGACTTGCGCTTCCGCGCATCACCGGCGTCGAGTCCGATCCGCGCCACCTACCAGTGCTGCAGACGAAGTACGAGCGGCAGCGCGCTGTACATATCGAGCACGCTGACTTCCTCGCAGATGGCAGCACGGGCTACGACTACATCATCGGCAACCCACCCTACGTCCCGATCACGGCGCTGTCGGAGACCGAGAAGGTGCGATATCGGGCGCGGTACGCCACGGCGCGCGGCCGCTTCGATCTCTATCTGCTCTTCTTCGAGGAGGCATTCCGGCGGCTCGCGCCCCGCGGTCGTCTCGTTTTCATCACGCCGGAGAAGTATCTGTACGTTGAGACCGCCGGCCCATTGCGCGAACTGCTGGCGTACTGGCACGTGGAGGAGATCCGCCTCGTGCGCGAGGACACGTTCGGCGATCTCGTGACCTATCCGACGATTACGGTGCTAGGCCACGCTCCGCCCGGCGCAACGCGCATCGTGCGGCGCGACGGCGCTATGGTGACCGTGAGCCTCCCGCCCGGTCGGGAGTCGTGGCTACCGGCGGTTGAGGGTGGTGGGTCGCAACGCGCGGCTGTGACGCTCGGTGACCTGTGTCTGCGGCTAAGTTGCGGCGTCGCGACCGGCGCGGACGGCGTGTTCGTGCGTGCGGCGACCGACCTCGACCCGGCGCTACGGCGCTTCGCGTACCCGACGATAGCCGGTCGGGAACTCACGATGGCGACGACCGATCTCCCGGCGCACTTCGTCATCCTGATCCCCTACGACGCGAATAGCAGGCTACTGCCGCTGGACCGGCTGGGTGCCCTGGGGTGCTACCTAATGCGTGACGATGTTCGCCGGCGGCTCCTCGCGCGAACCTGCGTCAAGCGTAAACCTTGGTATGCATTTCACGAGACACCTCGCCTCCGGGACATCCTGCGCCCAAAGATCCTGTGCAAGGACATCGGCGAGACCCCGCGGTTCTGGGTGGATCGGCGCGGGGATATCGTACCAAGGCATTCCGTCTACTATATCGTGCCCCGCGAGCCCACCGCGCTTGATACGATCGCAGGCTACCTGAGATCCCAAGCTGCGAACGAGTGGTTGACGCGGAACTGCCAGCGCGCGGCCAAAGGGTTCGTACGCCTCCAGAGCCGCGTGCTACAACGGCTGCCCGTACCCGACGACATTGCGCGGGCGGGGCTGGCTGGGCGTCTGGTCGCGCGTGCCGATGCCGGGCCCCTTCAGTCCGAGCTACCATTCGAGCTACACGCCTGAGACCGAGGCCCAGGATGAGCACGCCGTTTGACGATGTCGTCAGCGAAATCAGGGTGCGAGGGTTTCACAACCACCGGACCGAGGATCACTCTGGCACCGTAAGCCGCGGCGTATTACGCGATCTGTCCGCCATGTGCGAGCCGTTCCGGCAGGACTTCCACGCCGACCGCATCCGCCACTGGCAGGACTTCCCGTCGCCCGGCGGCCGCGCACGCAAGCTCGACCTCGTCGTGGCCGAGCCCAGCGTTGAGGGAGCCGGGCCAAACCTCGGCCGGCTGCGCCTGTGCGTCGAGAACAAGTCGGTCGTTACTGCACACCGCAACCGCACGAACCGCTACGACGACCTCAGTGACGTCGTCGGCGTGCTTCATCAGAAGAAGCCCGACGCCGTGCTGATCGCAACCGTCCTTGTCGGTGTCGCCGAAAGTGTCCTCAACGTGCCTGATCGCGTTAAGCCTTTCGTGCCGCCCGAGGAATTCGTCACACGCATCCTGCCGCGCCTTTCTAGCGGCGACGACACACTGTGGGACGAGTTCCCGCCCGCCGTGAGCCGCAACCGACCGCAGGACCCAGAGCGCACCGTGAAGAAGTTCCGCCAGCTGCCGACCCGCCCGCCCGGAAGGACCGACCTCGCGGCCTACGACTACGTCCTTCTCGTGCCTGTCTATATCGACAACGTGAACCCGCCGCGCGTAGCACGCGACAACGCCCTCGGTATCGACGTCGACGCCGAGTACAGCACGATGCTCGACCGCATCTGCAAGGCGTACACCGCGAGGTGGCACTTGTAGAACGTGCGTTCATCCGTGCGTAGTCCAGAGACGTTGCGACCGATGGCCTCGTAGTCGGGGCTTGAGGACCTTGAGATGAACACATGCCGTGGCACGTCGTCTACCCTACGCCTGATTCCGGCCCCATGAGCCTGGTGCTGGCCTCGTCGTCGCCCTATCGCAGCGCCTTGCTGGCCCGCCTCGGCCTGCCCTTCTCCGTCATGGTCCCGGCCGTCGACGAGTCCCCGCGCGGGGATGAAACGCCGGAACGGCTGGTACGGCGCCTGGCCCAGGCCAAGGCCCGGTCGGTAGCGGCGGGAGAGGCCCTGGTCATCGGCTCCGATCAGGTGGCCTGTTGCCACGACCAGGTACTGGGCAAGCCCGGAGACCTGCAGCGCGCCCGCGCGCAGCTAGAGCAGGTCAGCGGTCAGCGCGTGGAATTCCTGACCGGTCTCGCCTTGTTCAATCCGTGCAGCGGCGCCGTGCAGGTCGATTGCATCCGCTTTCGGGCCTATTTCCGCACCCTCTCGCGCGCGCAGATCGAAGGCTACGTGGCGCGCGAACAGCCCTTGGATTGCGCCGGGAGCTTCAAGTCGGAGGGGCTCGGGATCGCGCTCTTCCACAGGCTGGAAGGCGACGACCCGACCGCCCTCGTCGGCCTGCCCCTGATGCGGCTCGTGGAGATGCTGGCGGCGGAGGGGATCGACGTGTTATCTACTACAGGACCGACACGCAGGACGGTACTTGCCGATAAGGCCTACCCACCGAGCGGGCGGGCGTAACTCCGCGGTTTGGGCCGACCGGTGCCGAACCGCTATTCCTGCAGCTCTTGCTCGACTGTGCCCTCCCGTTCCTCCATACCCAGCTCCTGGATCTTGCGGGTCAAGGTATTGCGACCCCATCCGAGCAAGCGCGCCGCGTCCTGCCGGCGGCCGGCGGTACGCCCGAGGGCCGTGTCAATCAGGATCCGCTCGAAGGCCGGCAGGGCCTTATCGAGCAGGGCGCATTCGCCTTGGGCCAGTTCCCGCTCGGCCCACCGCCGTAACTGCGTTTGCCACTCATCTGCGCTGGAGGCCGAGACCGGATCGCGCAGTTCCGGCGGCAAATCTTCGATGTGCGCCTCGTGCGCCGGGGCCATGACCGCGAGCCAACGGCAGACGTTTTCCAACTGCCGCACGTTGCCCGGCCAGGGATACGCGCCCAGATAGGTCAGGGTATCGGGATGCAAGACCTTGGGCTCGACCTTGAGCTCGCGGGCCGCGGCGATCAGAAAATGGCGCGCGAGCATGGGAATATCACTCAAGCGCTCGCGCAGCGGCGGGATGCGGATGCGGATGACGTTCAGGCGGTGGAACAGGTCTTCACGAAATCCCCCTTCCTTGACGCGCCGCTCCAGGTCCTGGTGGGTCGCGGCGACCACCCGCACGTCGGTCTGAACCGGCTCATGGCCGCCGACCCGATAGAATTGGCCGTCGGCCAGTACCCGCAACAGGCGCGTCTGTAGCTCGGCCGGCATGTCGCCGATCTCGTCCAGGAACAGGGTGCCGCCGTTGGTCTGCTCGAATCGCCCTATGCGCTGCGCGGAAGCGCCGGTGAAGGCGCCGCGTTCGTGGCCGAACAGCTCGGACTCGAGCAACTCGCGGGGGATGGCCGCCGTATTGAGGGCGATGAACGGGCGGCTGGCGCGCGGGCTGTGCCTGTGCAGGGCTCGCGCGACCAGCTCTTTGCCGGTGCCGGACTCGCCGGTGAGCAGTACCGTCATGGTCGATCGCGACAAGCGGCCGATGGCGCGAAACAGGTCCTGCACGGCCGGGGCGCTGCCGATAATCTCCGGCGTCTCGGGCAGGGACTCGGCGCCGTGCTCGACGGCTTGGCGCGGCCGCTCGCGCACCGCGCGCCGCACGATGCGGACCGCCTCCTCCACGTCGAAGGGCTTGGGCAGATACTCGAAGGCGCCGCCTTGAAACGCCGCCACCGCCCGCTCCAGATCGGAGTACGCGGTCATGATGATCACGGGGATCTCCGGATAGGAGCGATGCAGGTAATCGAGGAGGCTCAGACCATCGGTTCCCGGCATGCGGATATCGGAGACGATCGCGTCCGGCAGGCCCTCCTGCAGTCGTGGCAGCACCTCGTCGGCGCTGGTAAAGGTAGTGGTGGAGAATCCGGCCCTGGTGAAGGCCTTTTCCAGCACCCAGCGGATGGCGCGATCGTCGTCTACGACCCAGATCGGTTCGGACATGCTCACGCGCTGCTCCGTGCCGGCAGGCAGATGGAGAACACCGTCATGCCCGGCTGCGATTCGAACTCGATGAGGCCGCCATGGGCATGGATGAGGTTTTGCGCGATGGTCAATCCCAGCCCGGTGCCGCTAGCGCGCGTGGTGATCATCGGGTAGAAGATGCTGTCGCCGATCTCCGGCGCGACCCCCGGACCGTTATCCACCACGTCGATGCGCACCGCCAGGCGATGCCGCCGCTGGCGTATCGTGAACTGGCGCAGAGAGCGGGTGCGGACGATGACGCGGCCCTTAGGGCCGGCGGCCTGCACGGCATTGCTTTCCACGTTGAAGAGCGCCTGCACCAGCTGATCGCGATCCGCCCACAACGGCGGCAGGCTGGGGTCATAGTCGCGCTCCAGCGCCACGCTGCGCGGTGCCTCGACCTCGATCAGGTTGCGCACGTACTCGGTGACCTCGTGGACGTTTACGTTCACGAGCCGGGGCGCGCTGCTCGGCTGCACCATGCGATCGATGAGCTTACGCAAGCGGTCCACCTCGCCGACGATAAGCCGCGTGTACTCGCGCAATGCGACGTTCGGCAGATCGGCCTCCAGGAGCTGTGCGGCGCCACGGATCCCGCCCAAGGGGTTTTTGATTTCGTGGGCCATCTCGCCGACCATCTGCCGCACTAGATTGTGCCGAGCGGCGAAGAGGTCATCGCGCACGGCGCGCCGCGTATGCTGGCTGGCATGCAACTCGACGATGACCTGCAGCGGGCGCGGGCCCTCGGCGATGGGCACGATGGTGGAGTCGACCTCGACCGGCAAGTGGCCGGGCATACCCAGCTCCACGCACCATTCGCTGACGGTCTCGCCCCGCTCCAAGGCGCGCTCTATCGCCTTGACCAGGGTGCTGTCCCCGAATAGCTGAGCGGCCGATTGCCCGGTCATCTGCCGCGCGCTGCTCGACAACAGGACCTCGGCGGCGGAGTTCGCGGCACGCACGACCCGTGCATGGTCGAAGATCAGCACTGCCGTATACAGATGATCGAAGACACGGCGTAGCGCGGTGGCATTCAAAAGGGTCATGGCATGGGGTACATGCACCAAATTTGGGCGCGACCCGCCTGGTTTCGAAGGGAAGTTCGCTGGCGTAGTGGCTGCCACGGCGTTGGTATTACGGGGTTATCGGTGCGTGCCGGACCAAGTGGCGCGTAAGCGCTGCCCAGGTCGCAGCAGGAATCGAACCAAGCACCGGGAAGTCGTGAATGGACCTCTACTAAACCCCTATCGTCGTACGAGAGGGTGAGGGAAGCAACGCATGGATTCCGATCCCCTCATCCGCACCTGCGCCCGGCAGGAGGGGGATTGCTTCGTATCCTTGAGAAGCTTTATTACGGTAACAGCGCGGTGTGCCGCTTGAGATGGAAGACCACGCTGTCCGAGCTGGCCAGCTCACCGCCGTCCGCATCGACGACCTTGGCCTGCACCGTGTGGACACCGCGCTCGATGTTGCCCAGTGTGAACGCGTCGCCGCCGCCCCCCGTGTCCTTACCGTCCAGGAGCAATACCAGGCGGTGACCCAGATCAACCCGTACCGCGGGGGCTACGGAGATGCGGACGGGCACGTTGCCCTGGTTTTCCCAGATGGTCTCTTCCGGCGAGGGGCTCACTATCGTGACCGCCTGATAGCCGGTGAACTTATCCTTGACTTTCTTCGGTTTCTCAGCCGGCGCCCGGGGCAGCGGAGGGGGGGCCTCGTAGGTCTGGACCTCGAGGTCCCGGATCTCCTCGGCGCCGGGATGCGGCTCGTCGGAGTACTGGGTCTGGCCGTTCGCATCGACCCATTTGTAAACCGCGGCCTGTGCAAAGGCCGACAGGATACACAACGTCAAAGCGAGCAGGGGCTTGGACATGGCCACAAGAATAGGCGAGGCCGGCGCTAGCCGCAAGCGCGGATAACATTAACCCCGCTTGCGAGGCCCTGCGAGCGGCTTGCTGCTCAGACGCCGTAGTACATGTCCAGCTCGACCGGATGGGTGCTCATGCGCAGTCGCGTCACATCCTCCATCTTGAGTTCGATATAGGCATCGATCACGTCGTTGGTGAAGACCCCGCCGGCCTTGAGAAAGGCGCGGTCCTTGTCCAACTCCTCCAGGGCCTGATTAAGGGCATGGCAGACCTTGGGGATCTCGGCCTCCTCCTCCGGCGGGACGTCATAGAGGTCCTTGTCCATGGGCGCCCCGGGGTGGATCCTGTCCGCGATCCCGTCGAGCCCGGCCATCAACATGGCGGTGAAGGCCAGATACGGATTGCCGGTGGAGTCCGGGAAACGCACCTCGAGGCGGCGGCCCTTGGAGTTGACGTCGTAGGGGATACGGATCGAAGCCGAGCGATTGCGCGCCGAATAGGCCAACCTAAGCGGCGCCTCGGATCCCGGCACCAGGCGCTTATAGCTGTTGGTCGAGGCATTGGTGATGGCGTTCAGCGCCCGCGCGTGCTTGATGAGCCCGCCGACGTAGAACAGCGCCAGCTCCGACAGCCCCGCGTAACCTTCGCCCGAAAACAGGTTCTTGCCGTCCTTGCCCAGCGATTGGTGCACGTGATTACCGTTGCCCTTGTCGCCGACCAGCGGCTTGGGCATAAAGGTCGCCGTCTTGCCGTACCCGTGTGCCACGCTGTGCACGACGTACTTCAAGATCTGGAACTCGTCCGCGCCCCGCACCAGGGTATTGAAGCGCGTGCCGATCTCGCATTGGCCGGCGGTCGCGACCTCATGATGATGGACCTCGGGGGCGAGCCCCATGCGCTCCATCATCAGGCACATCTCGGAGCGCACGTCCTGCAAGGAGTCGAGCGGCGGCACCGGGCAATACCCGCCCTTGAAACCCGGGCGGTGGCCGAAGTTGCCCGCATGGAAGACCTTCTCCGCGTTCCACGACGACGCCTCGGAATCGATCTTGTAGAACGCCCCGGAGATATCCGCCCCCCAGCGTACGTCATCGAAGACGAAGAACTCCGGCTCCGCGCCGAAATAGGCGGCGTCGGCGATCCCGGTGGATATCATGTAAGCCTCGGCGCGCTTGGCGAGCGAGCGCGGGCAACGCGTATAACCCTGGTTGGTGGACGGCTCCAGGACGTCGCAGCGCAGGATCAGCGTGGTCTCGTCGAAAAACGGATCGATGACCGCCGACCCGGCCTCCGGCATGAGGATCATGTCCGAGTCGTTGATCCCCTTCCAGCCGGCGATCGAGGACCCATCGAACAGCTTCCCGTCTTCGAAAAACTTCAAGTCGATGAGCTTGGCAGGCACCGATACGTGCTGTTCCTTACCGCGGGTATCGGTGAAACGCAGGTCGATAAACTTGACCTCCTGCTCCTTGATCATTTTCACAACGTTATCAGCGGACATACCTGCCGTCCTCCAGCCGTTGGATTTACGGACTTATAGCTTCATGGGCGCCTCTAATCGCCGGCCGCTCATTGCGCCGTCAATACCACCGCTCCGTCCGGACCGACCGAGCCGGGGCGCGGCGCACCATCATGAGGCGCAGACCACAGAACCCGCACCACGACCGGGCGCTAGCCCAGCATGGCCTCCCCGGCCAGCAGCTCCTCTACCGTTTCCCGGCGGCGCACCAGTCTGGCCTGGTTATCCGAGACCATGACCTCCGCTGCGCGCGGGCGGGAATTATACGTGGAGCTCATGGAAAATCCGTAGGCCCCCGCGTCGCACACCGCTAACAGGTCTCCGGCCGCGATGGCCAGCGGCCGATCCTGGCCTAGGCAATCCGCCGACTCGCAGACCGGACCCACCACGTCGTATACCGCCGCCTCGCGGTCCCGTCCTCTATCGACGGGCACGATGTCCTGCCAGGCCCCGTACAGGGCCGGCCGCAGAAGGTCGTTCATGGCCGCATCGACGACGGCGTAGCGGCGTTCCCCGGCCGTCTTCAGATACTCCACCCGCGTGAGCAGCAGGCCATGCGGACCGGCGATCGAGCGCCCCGGCTCGATGATCAGTTGTTCAGCGCGTCCGGCGAGTCGTTCCACCAGGGCCCGGCCGTATTCCGCGGTACTTGGAGGCGACTCCCGGTGATAACGGATCCCCAGGCCGCCGCCGATATCGACCTGTGTTATCCCCAGCCCCTCGGCGGCGAGTGCGTCGGCCAGGGCCAACACACGCCGCAAGGCCGACAGGATCGGCTCCAGGGCGGTCAACTGCGAGCCGACGTGGCAGCCGATGCCCAGCAGTTTTACGTGCGCCAGCGCCGCCGCACGCCGGCACACGTCCAAGGCATCCGCATAGCCGATCCCGAACTTGTTGCTGCGCTCACCGGTCGTGACGTATGGATGCGTGCCGGCCTCCACGTCGGGGTTGACCCGGATCGAGACCGGCGCCCGCAGACCCAGGCCCCCGGCGATCCGGTTCAAGCCCTCGATCTCGGCCCAAGACTCGACGTTAAAGCAGCGTATGCCGACCTCGAGCGCGCGCTGCATCTCGTCGGCGCGCTTACCCACGCCGGCGAACATCACGCGCCCTGGCACGCCGCCGGCCCGCAATACGCGCTCCAACTCGCCGACCGACACGATATCGAATCCGGCGCCCAGCCGCGCCAGGACGTCCAGCACCGCGAGATTGGAATTGGCCTTGACTGCGTAACAGACGAGATGCGGGTGCGGCGCCAAGGCCTGATCGTATTCGCGGTATGCGCGTTCGATGCCGGCGCGCGAGTATACGTAGCAGGGCGTGCCGTAGCGCGCGGCAATCTCAGTCAGCGCGACGCCATCGACGCACAAGATGCCGCCGCGATAGCGGCTCATCCACGCCGGCTCAGGGTCTGCTTCTCGGTCTCATCGCGGCGATACAGATCGCCCTTCTGGCCGCAGGACGCGCAGGCCAGCGCCAGGGCAAGCAGCATCAGGATTGTCCTCGTCAGCATGTCATCAAGAGATCTCTAAACAATAGATTCTTCCGTCTCAAATATTGAGCAAGACCACTTCGTACTTTTCGATCTACACCCAATGCGTAGCGCCGAAATGGTAGTAGCGCCGCAATCGAGCAATCCTCTTCAGAGTCCCGCAAGCCCCTTGCTTCAAGGCCGCTTACGGCCGCCACCCGCATGATGCGATACCCGCAATACCCTCCCGCCCGCGTCCCGCTGGGGGCGCGGCCGGGGCCGGCGTTGTGCTGCAACTACGGGGGTCGCGAGCAGGTCCTCGGAGACCTTGGCGACCGGGATCTTATGGCCGATGAAATCCTCGATATCGGCCAGTGAAAACACGTATTCCTCGCAGGCCAGGCTGATGGCATCACCGCTGGCCCCGGCGCGGGCGGTACGGCCGATGCGGTGCACGTAGTCCTCGGCATTCTGCGGGAGGTCATAGTTGAATACGTGACTGACGTCCGGGATGTGCAGGCCGCGCGCCGCCACGTCGGTGGCGACCAACAGGGGCAACTCGCCGAGCGCAAAGCGCGTGATGAGCCGCTGCCGCTGCTTTTGCGGCACGTCGCCCGAGATGGCGGCGACCTCGAAACCCGTGGATTTCAAGCGCTCGGAGATGACATCGGCGGCGCGTTTGGTGTTGACGAAGATGAGCGCGCGGCGTGCCTCGGTTTCCCTTAGCAAACCCACGAGCAGGCTCAGTTTTTTACGCCGCTCGACGTGATACAGGGTCTGGCTCACCTGATCGACGGTCACCTTGTCCGGCTCGATCTCGACCTCGCAAACCTCGCGGGTATGCTCGTAGGCCAGCTCGTGCACGCGCCAGGAGAGCGTGGCCGAAAACAGCATCGTCTGCCGGTGTTCCGGTTTCGGCATGCGCCGCAGCAGAAAGCGTAGGTCTCGAATGAAACCGAGATCGAACATGCGATCCGCCTCGTCAATGACCGCGACCTCGATGGCGCGCAGGTCCAGGACCTTTTGCCGGAGGTAATCGATGAGCCTGCCCGGTGTACCGATCAGGACGTCGACCCCCTCTGCGAACTGATCCCGTTGCTTGATGTAATCTACGCCCCCGTAGACCAGACCCAGCCTGAGGCCCGTGTCCCGACCGATCTGCGCGGCATCGTTATGGATCTGCACCGCCAGCTCGCGGGTCGGTGCCAGGACCACGGCGCGCGGCTGCGTGGCCCGGCGTCCGGGTGGCGGCGCGTGCCGCAGCAGGCGCTGCATGGCGGTCAGCAAAAAGGCCGCGGTCTTGCCGGTGCCGGTCTGGGCCTGGCCGGCGACATCGCGGCCCGCCAGGGCCAGCGGCAGGGCCTTGGCCTGGATCGGCGTGCAACGCTCCAGGCCTGCCGCCTGCAGGCCCGCCAGCAGGCGCGGGTCGAGATCGAGCTCGGAGAACCGCACCTCGGTGAGGTAGTGAACATCCATCGTGTATTGCTGCAGGAGGCCTTGCGCTTGGATTGTGCGAGCCGGGGTCTTCAAGCAAAATGATATATCATTATCCTATCCGAACGGAGGATGGCACACCCTAATGAGCGTTCATATCGTCCAAGTCACCGATGATAACTTCGAGGATCAGGTATTGCGATCCGAGCTGCCGGTCCTGGTGGACTACTGGGCGCAATGGTGCGGACCCTGCCGCATGATCGCGCCGATCCTCGAGGAGATCTCTCAGGAATACCAATCTCGCCTCAAAATCGCCAAGCTGAATGTCGATGAGAACCAGCGGACCCCGGCACGATACCGGGTGCAGGGGATCCCGACGCTGATGTTGTTCAAGGAGGGCAACGTCGAGGCCACCAAGGTCGGCGCCCTGTCCAAGTCCCAGCTCGCCGCGTTTATCGACAGCCACGTGTAACCGCGCGTACGCAGGTGGGCCTGGATAAGGCCTTGCGGCAGCACCGACGCGCGGCTTGAGGGGCCGAGGGCTGGACTGCCTCAAGCCAGCGTGCTATATAGGATAAAACGCGGTTGCTCCTCCCAGGCGTTTCCCCTTTTTGGCTTAGGCAATAGCTTCCCGGCAATCGCGGCTTAGCGCGTGCGCCGCGCTTCTCCCTATGAGCTTCCATCGCTATGAATCTAACTGAGCTAAAGCAACAACCCGCATCCGAGCTGATCCAGCTGGCCGAAAGCATGGGGCTGGAGGGCGTAGCCCGCTCGCGCAAACAAGAGGTGATCTTCGGGATCTTGAAGGCCCACGCCAAGAAAGGCGAGGACATCTCCGGGGACGGCGTGCTGGAGATCCTGCAAGATGGTTTCGGCTTTCTGCGCTCGGCGGACTGCTCCTACCTCGCCGGACCCGACGATATCTACGTATCGCCCAGCCAGATCCGCCGATTCAACCTGCGCACCGGCGATACCATCTCCGGCAAGATCCGCCCGCCCAAGGACGGTGAGCGCTATTTCGCGTTGCTCAAGGTCAACGAGATCAATTACGAGCCGCCCGAGGCCGCGAAGAACAAGGTGTTGTTCGAAAACCTCACGCCGCTCTTCGCGCACGAGCGGCTGCAGCTCGAGCTGGGCAACGGCACCACCGAGGATTTGACGCCCCGCGTCATCGATCTGGTGGCGCCCATCGGCAAGGGCCAGCGCGGGCTATTGGTATCGCCGCCCAAGGCCGGTAAGACCATGATGCTGCAAAGCATCGCCCACTCCATCACGGCCAATCACCCCGAGTGTTATCTCATCGTCTTGCTCATCGACGAACGCCCGGAGGAGGTCACCGAGATGGAGCGCTCGGTGCGCGGTGAGGTCATATCCAGCACCTTTGACGAGCCGGCGACGCGCCACGTGCAGGTCGCCGAGATGGTCATCGACATGGCCAAGCGACTGGTCGAGCACAAACGCGACGTCGTGATCCTGCTCGATTCCATCACCCGTTTGGCGCGTGCCTACAACACCGTCGTCCCGGCCTCCGGCAAGGTATTGACCGGCGGCGTGGACGCCAACGCCTTGCAGAAACCCAAGCGTTTTTTCGGTGCCGCGCGCAACCTCGAGGAAGGCGGTAGCCTGACCATCATCGCCACCGCCCTCATCGATACCGGCTCGCGCATGGACGACGTGATTTTCGAGGAGTTCAAGGGCACCGGCAACATGGAGATCCACCTCGACCGGAAGCTCGTCGACCGGCGCGTCTTCCCCGCGATCAACATCGACGCCTCCGGAACGCGCAAGGAAGAGCTGCTGATGTCCAAGGAGCAGCTCAACAAGGTCTGGATCCTGCGCAAGATCCTCAATCAGATGTCCCCGGTCGAAGCGATGGAGCTTCTCATCGACAAGATGGGAAAGAGCAAGGCCAACGAAGAGTTCCTCATGATGATGCAGGGAAGCTAGACCCAAATCGTCTCGATAC